>JASHPX010000126.1 GCA_030037905.1 Gammaproteobacteria bacterium | reverse complement strand
TCGTGGCAGCGCGCGCAGCCCACCGTGTAGCCCAGCAGTGCCTGACCGACGGTATCGGTGTCGTCGACCACGGACTCGATGCGGTACTGCTCGTTGAGGTCGCCGGCCTCCGTGGCACGCATGCCGAGCCGCAGGAATTCGGTCGCCACCAGGTCATCGCGAGTGCGATGCGGCATCAGGTCGCCGGCCACCTGCATAGTGGCAAACCTGTCGAAGGGCATGTTCTGATTGAATGAGCTGATCACCCAATCCCGCCATGGCCAAAGATTGGGGTCGACGCCGTCCTCCTCGTAACCGTTCGAGTCCGCGTAGCGCGACAGATCCATCCACATGCCGGCCATGTGCTCCCCATAGGCGGGCGAGGCCAGCAGCCGATCCACCACCTTCTCGTAGGCGTTGGGGCTCTTGTCGTTGACGAACGCATCGACCTGCGCCAACGTCGGCGGCAGGCCCGTCAGCGTGAGGCTCACACGATTGATCAACGTGGCCCGATCCGCCTCGGGCGAGGGGCTCATGCCCTTCTGGGCCAACCTGGCGAACACAAAGCTGTCGATCGGGTTGACGACCCGGGACTGGAACGCACCGGCGCTGGGCACGGGCATCAGCTTCGGGGGAATCAGCGACCAGATCGGCTCGTAAGGGGCCCCCTGCTTGATCCATTGGGCGATCAGCTGGACCTGTGCGGGCTTCAGCGCAGGCGCCCCGTGTGGCATGCGCACGTCCGGATCGGGGGAAGTGATCCGGCGGATGACATCACTCAGCTCCGGATGGCCGGGGACGATCGCATGGCCGTCCGGATGGTCCGGCAACTTCGCATAGGCGGGATCGGGATAGTCCAGCCGCAGTCCGGCCTTGCGCATATTGGCGTCGGGCCCGTGGCAGGCGAAACAGCCCGAGGACAGAATGGGGCGGATCTGCTCGTTGAAATCGATCGGCCCAGTGATTGGTTTGAGGCCAGCGGTTTCTTTGGCCAGGCGCGCGGCCACTTCCGAGGCACTCGGCGCCTTCGCGCTGCTCGATGCCGTGGAACCGCATCCTGTGAGCAGTGCCAGGCTCAGGCAGCACGACGCCACCGTCAGACCCGACAGCACTGGCGCGAAGGCCCGGTTCCTGGACGAGACCCCTCGAACTGGCTGCTCTTTCACGACTGCCTCCCCCGATCCATGGCAAGAAAACCTGCTGAAGTAAGCATATAGAATATGCGGTGTCAAGCTCCGGTCGATATGCGGTGTCGAGTTCCGATCGATCCCGTGATCTGCCCCGCCTTTCCACAGCGGCGGGCCGGTAGTTCGGACAGAATCTGCGCGGGTTTCGCCCGAGAAAGCGCCATGGATTGGATCTACCCGGCGCCTCCCCTCGCACGAAGCCGGCACCGCGACGATGCCGCTCGAAACGTACACCCGCTGGCGCATCCGCAGCGGCGTCGGTAATCAGAAATGGAGATGCGCTGATGGATGTGTCTGGGGGCACTCGGATTCACACGTCGCCGCCAGAAAGCCCCGGTCGATGCACTCGGCCGGGGCTTGCGCCCCTCGGGCTCCCTAGGGCAACGGCGAGGCCGTGCTGAACACGCCCCACGGTGTGCTCTCGCCCTCTCCGTAGATGCCCTGCGTCCCGGTAATCCCGGGTATGTACGCGTCCCTGTAGAACAGGTACACAGGCTCACCCTTGTACGTCACCTGCTGCGTGCCGTCCGGCCTTACGATTGTACCGAGATCCCGCTGGTCGATACCGGGCCCCGCTTCAGGCTGCTTGGAGGTGAGGACCGGTGGCCAGGGCACTGCAGCGCAAATCCCGCGGCACGCGATACCCTGCTCCAACGGGCCGCGCAGCTGCGCGTTCAGGGTGTAGACGGGGAAGCTCACGTTTGCGTAGACACTGAAGTCGTTGTCCATCGATACGGCCAGTACAGTCTGGTCGGGTCCAGTTCCGTTGACGAGAGCGGTTTCGAGCTCCAATCGCGCCTGACCCGGTGCAGGCAGACCTTGACTCGGCTCCACGAGGTACCAGATGCCCGCGGGGCTGGTCACCGGATCGAATAGATTTGCCCCCTCCGTTGCGCCGGGCGCTGCGTCCAGGAAAAAACGATACAGCGGTAAACCCGCATAAGTGACCTGCTGTACCGACAGGCCAGACAACACGTCGGTGCGGGTCACCGTGCCAAGGAGCTTGGGGTTGACGCCGGGTCCTGCGATGGGGACACCGTCGGTGAGGAGCGCCGGCCAGAGAACGGCATCACAGGATGCCTCCAGGACATTCTGGCTGTCGCTACACCCGAATGGCTCCGCGCCAGAGGTCAGCGTGTGGATCTCATCGGACGTGAGCACGTACAGAGAGCATCCGGAATAGCCTTGCGAGCCCTCGACCAGCACCTGGCCAAACGATGTCGATGCAACCGACACGATCGCAGGGCCGGTCGGGGCGCTGGTCACGGGCGCTGCGCAATTCACGGTGTCCTGAGCATGCGCACGTGGGCTGAACTGAAGGGCCAGGGCGAGGCCCAAGCCGAGGATGACGAAAAGGCGAGATGACTTCCTTCGTCCATTCACCCGATGCTCCAAATGAACCAGATTGAAAGCATTCATCGGAAACCTCCCCGGTGCGGACCACCGGTTATTTGTAGATATGTGGATCCAGCACTGGCACTTCCGTGACCGCCGTGACAGGCAGCTCAGCAGCGAGGTATGAGGTCACGTTCCCATTGGTGACACGAAAGTTGCGTCCCGCAGGATGCGGTCTGCGTACGTGAGGCGAATCGGGCGGTCACCCCATATTGCGGGGTCGATGTACCCATATTGCGCCGCTCGCTCTGCGGGGCACTATCGACGGAGGCACTACCGATGGAGGCACTACCGACCGACTCGAGAGACGCGGGGCACTCTCGAGTCGGCTCCGGCAGGCTTGATCACGATCGCGAAAGTTGTATCCGCTGTCCCGATGGCGCGTCGTGCCTGCGCAGGTGAAGGTCCAGCGGCTCTCGTGGGCTCGCATGCGTTTCGGCGTACAGCTGCCTGTGCGCCCTTGCGACGGCTTGCCCACGTGACGGAACGCCGAGCTTCGCCAGGATCGCCGAGACGTGATGATCCACGGTCTTCGTGGAAACGAATAGGCGTTTCGCGATCATGGAATTCCTCAGCCCGTCGGACAATAGCGCGAGAATCTCGGCTTGACGCCGCGTGAGACCAAGCGGATGGCGACGAGTCGAGGGCCTCGATCCGCGCGGAACGCCGCGGACGGCCTGCACGCGCATTCGCCTGCGCAGTAGGCGCGCCGCGGGCGCGGCGCTTATCTGCTCGAAGATCGTGAGCGCCGCACGTTGCTCAGACTCTGCGCCGTGGCACGCGAGTAGGCTCGCGTACTCGTAAGGACAACCCAAGCCCTTCCACAGACACGCCGCGCCGCGCCAGTGGCCCCCGATTTCGAGCGCGTAGGGTTCCTCGATGTCCGTTGGCGGCACTCTGAGCGCACCCGCCCTCCAGAGCCAGGTGGCGAGCTCGCCCTTCATGCACGGGTCATGCTTGGAGCGCAGCAGCTCGTACGCGGGCTCGGCCTCGCGGATGACGCTCTCCCGGTCGCCTGCGAGCCATGCGGCTTCGGCGCGGATGGCTGCGAGCGCCGCCGTGCGTTGCGGCGGGGCAGTCGGACCCTCGAGTGAGCAGGCCTGCTCCAAGGGCGCGCCCCACTCGGCGTCGCCGCGCCGGATGCGTAGATGTCCGAGGATCTGTAGGGCGGCAATGCGCGTACTCGACGCGGTGCAGGCGCTCCGCAGTAGAGCTTCCAGATCCTGCCCCGCTCCATTCCAGTCTGCCTGTTCGAATCTGAGGCGCGCACGGAACGCGAGCAAGTCCAAGCCGAATGACTCGAAACCGCGCTGGGCACAGTAGGCGAGCCCCTCGCTCACACAAAGACCCGCTTTGCCATATCGGCGGCGCACGATGGCCATTGCAGCGAGCCTCGTATAGGCGCGAGCCACCTCCTCCTGATCGGCGCCGCGCAGCGCGAGCTCGAGACTTGCGTCCAGGTCGCGCCACCCGGAGCTGTCTCCGGAGGCGAGGCGCGCAGTTCCGAGGGTGCCGAGCGCGTGAGCAAGTGCCCGCTGGCACCCGAGCGACTCAGCCGATGCCACGGCACGCTGCGACCACTCGAGCGCCGACTCTGCATCGCACGACTCCAGGTCGAGCTCCGCCCGATTGCAGTAGGCCATCGACAGCTCCGCTTGCGGCGGGAGGGCTTCCAGCATCTGCACCGCTGCGGCGCCGTATTCGCTCGCTGTTGCGAGATCGCCCGCTCGGCGACTCAGGCTCGAGAGCCATCGCAGAGCTTCGCCCTCCTTGATGCGGTCCGTCGATGCGTGCCAGATCGCGAGCGCGGAGCGCCGGGCTTCGATGGCCCGCTCGTGCTGACCGGTCAGTGCGCATTCGTGCGATAGCTGCTCGTGCAGCTGTGCGCGCTGCTGCGCCCCGAGATCCGCGGCATACCGCAGTCCAAGCTCGTAGAACGACACCGCCTCGCGGCGCGCTCCCACCGACGCGGCATGCAGCGCGGCGGCAGGCGCGAATCGCAGGACCGCATGGGCGGTGCGCGCTCCATCAGCGTGATGCGCGAGACGTGCCGCGGCGATACCCGGCCTGGATGCGAGGATCGAGAGCACCCTATGATGGAGGCTGCGCCTGCGCGCGGGCGACAGTGAAGCCTCGAGTGCGCGCCGCGCGAGGTCGTGCCGAAAGGCGATGGCGCCGTCGTCGTCGCGCACCAAACCGATGCCCAGACACGCCTCGATCTGCGTATCGTCCACTCGTCCCGCCGCATCGATGAGCCACGATTCGGCGCTTCCGGGGATGATGGACGCGAGCTCGGCGAGCTCGCGTGCCGCCGGAGAGAGTCTGGCCACACGTGCCAGCATCGCATCACGGACGCTGAGCGGTACGGCTCCAGCCTCCGCGGCCAACGCCTCGATCACGAGAAACGGGTTGCCCCCCGTGATGGCATGCAGGTCCTTCACGGGCCGTCCGCGCTGGTTCGCGAGCTGCGTGACGGCGAACTCCGAGAGCGGTGGGATCAGGATTGACCGCGTGCTCGCACGCGGTAAGTCACCGATCGCTGCTCGTAGGGGGTGACGCGGGCCGGTCTCGTCGTCCCGATACGTCACGACGAGCAGTGCGCACGTAAGATGAATACGGCGACCGAGATATCTGAGCAGATCGAGCGTCGGCTCATCGGCCCAGTGCATATCCTCCAGCACGATCAGAGCTCCAGGTTCGTGGTCCAGCTCGTCGAGGGCGGCGTTAAAGACCGCATCTCGGCTTTCCCCGGAAGCGATCGCCGCGCGCAGCCCCCCGCGAGCTTGCCGCGCGATGTCGTGCAGAGGCGCCAGCGCCCGAGGTGTAGCCATTGCATCGCACGCGCCCCAGAGAACACGCCGGTCCCGCTGCCGCCCCGCGAACGCGCGCAGCAGCGCGGTCTTTCCGATACCGGCTTCGCCGGCGACGAGTGCGATACTCCCGCCGAAATGCACCGTGGAACCTAACCAGGCGGTCAGGTTCGCGAGACTTTCTTCACGCTCCAGCAGTTCCATCGAGGAGGAGACTCGTTGGGGGCAGTTCCCCAGGCTACGCGGGGTGAATGTTGTGCGCGTCGTGAAGCTTCGTCTTGGAATGGCGCTGAAACTTTTCTGAAGTTGCGCGAAAGCGGTGGTTCACGTGGTGGCCAGGGGCGCGGATTTGACCGCCGACACGTGGATTTTCGGGTCGGGACTGGGGTTCCAGAGCGTATGAATCAATGGCTTGCAGCGCTTGCCAGCCCACCAAACGCCGGGAGGACCGGCTCGAGATTCGACTCACCCCGAAGGCCAAATCGATGCTGAAACGGGCGGCATCCGTCGAGCGCAAGACCGTCAGCGCATTCATCCTCGACAAGGCTCTGGCGGCGGCGGCCGAGACCCTTGCCGATCGGCGCGAATTCCGCCTGAGCGCCAAACAGTATGATGCGTTCCCGGCCGCGCTCGATGCGCCCGTGAAGCCGCCCCCGCGTCTCGAACAACTGAGTGCGCAGACCCATGTGCTCGCGCAGGATCTGCGCGTTCCCGGCTACTACGGTCTGCCCGCAGGTTCCGTGACCCCGGATGAGACGACGGAGCGCGTCAGGAAAGGCCAGACCCGGCATCCCATCCCGGTCATTCTGCTCGCCCGGCTTGCCGTCGATGCCTCGGCCGGCGGCAAGGGGTTAGGCGCCGCGCTCCTCAAAGATGCCCTGATGCGCACTGCACAGGCGGCCCACACCATCGGCGCCCGGGCGCTGCTCGTGCACGCGAAGGACGACAGCGCGAGGACCTTCTGTGAGCACTTCGCGTTCGAGTCCAGTCCGAGCGACCCCTACCATCTGCTTCTCATCACGAAGGACTTGTTACGGATCATTGGCCAATGACGTAAAGACGAACGACCAGTGCGGTACCAGCTGCGGACGATCCCATATCCACCCTATCCACGCACATGGGCTCGTAAGCGCCTGTGTGCCGAGGCTCTGCGCCGCTGCCAGCTCTAGGCGGCTCTTGCAGCAAGTACGGCACAGCAGATCGCCCAGAAGAGCGGATATTCTGACCCTCCGATATGCCAAAGCCATTTTCTCGACAGCTTGAAATTCGCTATTGCCGCGATCAAAAGATATGCGAAGGCGATCCAGCCAACGATATTCAAGCGAATGCCCAGGATGAGCAGTATGGCAAGCACCGTCTCGATGATCATTGCTGCCAACCACCAAGCGGTTACGGGCCTGAACCCGGCCGCTCTGAAAAATCCCTGCGCAGCTTCCTTGGCTGTGAATTTTCCAACGATATGGGGAATGAAAAAGAACCCGCAGATGAAGCGCAACACGAACATTGGCGTAATGTGCATATTAACTTCCGGAACGACTCGAACCCCGTCATCGGCGCGCAACGCCGCTTGATAGCTCGGTGCTCTTGCTCAACGATATTGTTCAGGTATCGACGGGTTCGCACGAGCACGCGTCGCCACTCATGATTTTCGCGACCAAGCAGCCGAAGGGCCGTGTGCCTCCGATGCCATGAGGCGGAGAGCCTATCACCTCAGACGAACCCACCGGTAATGAGAAGTGCCGCTGCGCTCAGTGCAGCCTTTGTCGCCGGCGCGACCCTGAATACCGCGCGCAATACCGCGCGCCGGATCGCCGGCGGCAGTTCGACAATGACATAGGCCACAGCGCTCCCCCGTATCGCCTGCGGCGGCAATCCCAGGCCCCACCGGCACCGGAACCTGATGCGCCGCTTCCTGCGACCGCTGACCGGCGCGCAGCTGATCCAGATAGCCGGCCCACCTCTGCATCATCCGCCGGCGCAGGTCCACCAGCACAGCTCCCCGATGACGCGCCACGATCGATCACCATTCATCGGCGGCTTCCACACCGTATTGGTGGAGGAGCTCGGAGATCGCATCGAGCGGGACATCCAGCAGCCCGGAGACGCGCCGGGCGGAGACATAGCCACGCCTCAACCCCTCCCCGACAACTTCGATGAAGGGCTTGGAAAAGAGGGGCGGCAGCGCGCGTGTCCGGTCCTCGCGGCCATTGTGGCGTAGGGACGCATCCGGGATGGCGCGCGCGGCAGCCGGCGACCGGGTACCTCGTACCGATTGATCAGGACGACATCGAGCTCCGGCAGGCGGCACCGGAAATACCTTCGATTGCGTCCACGTGAAGCACCAGGATGCCGAGCTGGCGCTCGATCACGTCCATGAGAGTTGCCGCTTCGGACTGCCCGGACTCATCAGCCTGGCGCGAGCTCAACCCACCCACGCAGCCGCCGCAACGCGCTGTCCTGGCGGATACTCCGCCAGCAGCGACCAGCGTCGTGTGTTCGGCGCCATCTCGATGGCCACCAAATTTCCCGGCATCCCGACCCTGTTTAGCCCAATGCAGCGGATTCCTGCGACCTCGGCATCGATTCGAACGTGGTGGTGACCAAAGAAGCAGACACGCGGCTGAAGTTGCGCCAAAAGCGAGTCGAGCCCCTTCGCTTCGCTGACGTAACCTGCGCCGCGACGATGCCGGTCAAAGCGCACTCCCGCCGGCGCATCATGTGTCAGAAGGACGTCGACGCCGGGGATGTCCGCGAGACGCGCGACCTCCTCCGCGGTGTAGTGTCGCCTCGCGTACCCTTGGAGCCCGTCAGAGCGCCGAAGGTAGTCGGACGGACCATAACAACCTCCGAGACCGCCCACACGAATGCAACCCGAGTCCTGATCGGCAATATCGATCGTGTGCCCGTTCCGCAAATAGATCATACCGCGAAGTACGTTTGCCTCCCGACGCGCATCGAGCCACACGAAATCCTCGTGATTGCCCTTGATGAAGACTGTTGGCCGCGGTGCCGCCCGGTCTTCCTTGAACCAGGTAGGGAAATCTCCCGCTCCATCATGATGGCGTGTCGCCTTATCGATCCGGTTCGCATCAGGCCAGATGCCGAAGTCACCGACGTGCAGGACGTGATCAAAGCGCACACCAAGAACCGTCTCGAACGCGAGCACATCCTCGTAGAGCCGGTTCAACGCTCCGTGTATATCTCCAGCGGCACAGATGAGCATGGTTATGGCAATAGCTGCCCCGGCCGGATCAAGTCAAGCGGCCTCACCAGGGCTCGTCGCTCTCGAATGATGCCGGCTCTCGGCGATGATCTCGGCCACCGCCGCCTCGACATCCTGTCGCGCCCAGGCCTGCCGACGCCCGGCGCCGGATGACGATATCCCGTCCACAGTCTGGCGTACCCTCCCGGACGGGCGCAATGAACTGCGGCTAACCGTGATGCCGTGCACTGGCTCACCCGCTGCACCATGTCGCGGACTACACTGCCCCGGTCGTGCCGAAGGAGGAGGGTGACTGGCCGCAATGACTGATCGAGTGCTGCTCGTCGATCTCGAAAATGTCCAGGAGGTCGATCTATCGGCGGTGCCCGCCGACGTGCGCGTCATGATCTTCTACGGCATCACGCAGAAGAAGCTGCCGGCGGAACTGGTCGTGCAAGCGCAGCCGCTGGGCCCTCGGTTGAAATGAGTGAAAACAGCAGGGCAAGGCCCGAACGCGCTCGATTTTCACATCGCGTTCTATCTCGGGCGAGAGCTCGCCGCCGCCGCTCCGGAGTGTGTGATCCTGTCCCGTGACACCGGCTTCGATCCGCTGATGCGTCATTTGCAGGAGCTCGGACATACCTGCCGCCGGGTAATCTCCCTGGGAGACGCATTTCCAGTCGGGACGCGCTCCGATCGCGACCATTTTGCCCGCCTCATAGCGCTCCTCGCGAAGGAGAAATCCCGCCCGACGAAGCGCAAGGGGCTCGCAGGCAAGGTGAGGTCCTGGTTCCCGCAGCTGGCAGAGGACGCACGGCGGGTGCTCATACAGCGCCTGTTCGATGAGAATCGCGTCCGCGAGTCGGAGAAAATGCTCGCGTACGATCTTTGAGCTTGCGCGGTTGCCGATCCAGCCGATCCGCGGAGCGCAAGCCGCCTCGCCGATCATACACTCTCATGCGCCGACGGATTCGCAGGGGCCACGATCCATGGCGAGCTCTTTGTGCCCCGCCGGCGCCCATGGGTATGATCCGCGACTTCCACCTCGGGAGATGGGCGATGAGACGACGCGATGGCTCGAGACGGTGGCCGCACGCTTCTGAGGCCGTGATAGAAAGGTAGAGGAGGTAACGCCCATCGTTTCGGTCCCCGCCGTCGGCGTCGAGATGCTGTGCGAGCCGGAAGTGGTGGGCCATTCCGCGCTCGTCCGTTTCCTGGCGATCGTGGGCGGTACGCTCGAGCGGTCGCGATGGGAGCGTGCCGCCTATGCGGCGGGATTGCGGGCTGAGTCCGGGGATTCGCTGACGCCGGCACAGATCTCGAGATTCATGGACGCCGACCTGGCGTGCGGCCATATCGAGCTGGAGCGGGAAGGGCTGCGCTGCGCGCCTGCGCACGCGTTCGCGGCGTTTCGCGAGGTGGCGCTCGGTGAGAGAGGCTTGCGGGACTGGCGAGCGGCGGTGATTCGCATGTTCGAAGGCCAGCTGGAAGATTCCGCCGTTCGCGCGGCGAGCTTCGAGCGGCTGGTCGCGATCACGCGCTTTGCCCTGTGCGGCGGTCTTCATGAGCAGGATCGGCGCGAGCTGCTCGCGCGCAGCCGGCCATTCGATCCGGGCGCGGTGTACTTCACCGCGTTTGGCGATCCTTTCGATGCCCGGATCGCCGACCTGATTCCGGCGGAGCACCGGCAACCCGTGGCCGAGGCGGTGCTGCTGCACCTACTGAGGAGACCCAATGCCTCGGCGCCGGCAGCGCTGGCCTGGGCGCACCGGATCGTTTCACGGCAGCACGCGGCGGCGGAAGCGCCGGATACCCTGAGATACGGCGTCTGCGAGCATCTCTTGTGGCAGGGACGAGCGCAGGAGCTCGACGCGATCCTGGGCACGGACGCGAGTGCGCGAGCCATGGCGCTGCACGCCGCCGCCGCCGTACTGGGCGCCGACCCTCACCGCGCCGTCGAGCTGTACGCCCGGGCCGAGCGGCTGCTGGTCGAGGAGGCCCGAGCCCGCGCGGGCAGCGCCCGGTTGAGAGGCACGAAGCTCATCGTGCCGAGGCTGCCGACATCGCTCGCCTTTCTGCGCATCGCGGCGCTCGTCGTCATCAACGAGCCGCAGACCGTCGAGACCGCGCAGCTGCTCTGTTTCAAGGAGAGTCGCGCCGCGGAGAGTCTCAATGTGTGGAATTTCGTCCGCGAGACCATCCGGGTCCGCAGTCACAACACCCATCCCTGCTGGCACCTGCCTCTCGTTGAGCACGATGCCGTGGCGAGCCTGTGCGCGCTGGTCGCGGGCTCCTGGGCGAGAATTACGCTGGGTGAAGCACAACGGGGCGCGGCCGCTGCGGACCTGCAGAGATTCCGGACGGCTGGCTATCGGCGCGCCGCACTCGAGATCGAGACGGCCCTGGCGATGGCACGAGGGCCACGGCAGCACGGCGTCGGACCTGTCGCTGCGGACGCGGACGGCGCTGGACACGATGGCGCTGGACACGAGGCCGAGGAGCTGAGCGCGGCTCAACGCGGCACCCTCGCGGCAAGCTTCGCGGACGAGGCCCCGTGGGAGCGTGCCATCGAAGCCCTCGAAGCGCTCGTCGGTGAGCCCCGGAGCGGGGCAAGCCTGGCGGAGGACACGCGCATCGTCTGGATCATCCAATCTACTCCCGTTGGCGCGGTCCACGTGGAAGCACGCGAGCAGAAGCGCGGGGCTCGCGGGTGGAGCGGCGGGCGATTGCTGAGCTCGGCGAGCCTCGCCCGCGGCCCGGTATCCGCCCAAGATCAGCAGGCATTCGAGACGCTGCAGCAGTGGAGCCCGCTCGACCCGTTTGGCGCTCGTGTGCCGCAAGCGCTGGCCGCCCTGATCGGCCACCCGCTCGTCTTCTACGCCGAGGACCCGATCAGCCCCGTAGCTCTGACGGCGGCCACGCCGGCGTTGCTGGTGGAGAGCCGCGGGGATGGCGGCGTGCGGCTGCGCCTGCCGCCGGAGATTCACGCAGCGTTACGGCATGCCGCCCAACCCCAGATCGAGCTGATGCCGGCCGAGCGCCTGGCACTGCTGCGAGACGGCCCGCACCGGGCGCGCGTGCTGAAGATCACGCGCACCCATTGCCGCATCGCCGAGCTGATCGGGTCGGGGCTGGAATTTCCATCCCACGCTGTGGCGGCGCTCGGGCGGACTCTCGCCAGCGTGACGCGCCATTTCGAGGTGCACACCGATGTGGAGACAGCCGTCGATGAAGTCTCCGGCGATCCGACGATTCACGCGGCACTTACGCCGGCGGGCTCGGGGCTGCGAGTTCGCTTCCTGGTCAGGCCGCTGGGCGAGCACGGTCCGTGCTGCGCTCCCGGCACCGGGAGCCCGCGCGTCCTCGCCGAGATCGACGGCGAGCGCCGCGCGGCACTCCGAGACCTGCCAGGTGAGCGCCAGCGGCTCGCGGCCGTCCTCGAGCCGCTGAACTTGCCGCAGGCAGACGACTCGGTCGGCGAATGGAGCCTCGAGGACCCTGAGCCGTGCCTGGAGCTCGTGGAGCGTCTGCAATCGCTCGGCGATGCGGTGCGGGTCGAGTGGCCCGCCGGCAAGCCCGTCCGTATCACCCGCACGTACGGCCTCGCGGACCTGAGCCTCAGCATCGGCAGCGAGCGGGACTGGTTCGCCGTGTCCGGGAATCTGGCGCTCGATGATGGGGCGGTGATGCAGATGCGTGCGCTCATCGACCTCGCTCGCGCGAGCGGCGGGCGCTATCTGCCGCTCGGCGACGCCGGCTTTCTGGCCCTGAGCGAAGACCTGCGGCGGCGGCTGGATGAGCTCGCGGGACTCGGCGAGCTCGAGGGCGAGGCGCTCAAATTTCCGGCGATCGCGCTCGCAGCCGTTGCCGACACGCTCGACGGGCTCGGGCTGGAATCCGTGCCTGAATGGGCCACGCGACTCGCGGCGCTCAAGGAGGCGCAAGTGCTGCAGGTCGATCCGCCGTCGACGCTGCAGGCGCAGCTGCGACCCTATCAGGTCGACGGATTTCGCTGGCTGGCTCGCCTCGCTCACTGCGGCGCCGGTGCCTGTCTCGCCGACGACATGGGCCTCGGCAAGACGGTGCAGGCACTGGCGCTGCTCGTGCATCGCGCGAGCGGAGGCGCCGCGCTGGTGCTCGCGCCCACCTCGGTCTGCTCCAACTGGGTCGATGAGCTGCGCCGCTTCGCGCCGACGCTCAACGTGCAGGTGCTCGGGCGCGCGGAGCGGTCGGAGCGCATCGCCACCGCTCGGGATTTCGACGTCGTCATCTGCTCCTACGGACTGCTGCCCCAGGTGCTCGAAGAACTGCGGGCGCGCCCCTGGCATACCCTGGTGCTGGATGAGGCCCAGGCGGTCAAGAATTTCTCGACCCGTCGCGCGCAGGCGGTTCTCGAGCTCGAGGCGGATTTTCGGCTCGCCACCACGGGCACTCCGGTCGAGAACCGCCTCGACGAGCTCTGGATGCTGTTTCGATTTCTCAATCCCGGACTGCTCGGCTCGCGCGAGCGTTTCAACGAGCGGTTTGCGGCTCCGATCGAGCGACGCGCGGACACGCGGGCGCGCAGCCGCCTGCAAAGGCTGATCGCACCCTTCGTCCTGCGGCGAACCAAGGCATCCGTGCTCACTGAGCTGCCGGAGCGAACCGAGATCGTGCTCACGGTCGACCCCTCTGCAGCGGAGCTCGCCTTCCACGAGGGCCTGCGCCGCAGCGCCCTCGCGGCGATCGGCGATGAGACCCTGAGCCTCGGGCAGCGCCGCTTCCGGGTACTCACCGAGCTGATGCGGCTGCGCCGCGCGTGTTGCGATCCTCGGCTCGTCGCCCCCGAGGTGGCCTTGCCCGGCGGCAAGCTCGAGACCTTCGCGGGACTCGCCCAGGAGCTCCTGGCCAACCGACACAAGGCTCTGGTCTTCAGTCAATTCGTCGATTACCTGCGGCTCGTGCGCACACGGCTCGATGCGCTCGGAGCACGCTATCAGTATCTCGACGGTGGTACGCCGGCGGACGAGCGCGCCCGCAGCGTGCGTGCGTTCCAGGCCGGAGAGGGCGATTTTTTCCTGATCAGCCTGCGCGCGGGTGGCTTCGGCCTCAATCTCACGGCCGCCGACTATGTCGTCATCTGCGATCCGTGGTGGAATCCCGCCGTGGAAGACCAGGCCGTGAGCCGCGCCCACCGCATGGGCCAGCAGCGGCCCGTGACCGTCTATCGACTGGTGGTCCGCGGGTCGATCGAGGAGCGGATCATGGACATGCACCGCGACAAGCGGGCCCTCGCCGAAGGACTCTTCAGTGGCGAGGGCTTCGGCCAGTCCCTGTCGATCGAGGAGCTCACGAGCCTGCTGCGGGAGGCCGGCTGAGCCGGCCCGCTGCGCTCATGCGCTCGAGCAGAGCGAGCGGCAGCGGCGCCAGTCGCTCCCGATTCAGTCGCAGGTAAAGCTCGGCGGTGTTGAACCCCCGCGGCCGGTAGGAGTACACCTGACAGTCTGCGAGTATCGTGCTCCCGGATTCGCTGTCGAACACAAGAGTCTTCTTGCGCAGCAGGCCCAGATGCCGCCCGCCTGTGAGCAGGTCCTGGCGGGAGAGCAGCGCCAGAATGGCGTGGTGCAGCGGCGGGAGCTGCTCGCGAATGGCCGCCCAGTCGCTGCGCTGCAATCGCAGGTTGGCTGTCCCGGCTTCATTCATCGGGGAATTCTCCGCAAAACCGGACGGCGCCGCAATTCACGGCGATGACTGTCCCTACAGCATTCCGGGATCACCCGGTCTTGGCTCCAGCCTATTTCTCGCACCGGTGGTGCGAGTTCATGGCTAACTGACGGCTAACTGCTATGAGCCTCGAAAACACCGTCATGGCGCGCGCGGCTGCCAAAGATCGGAGGCGGGAGGCCCGGTAGTACGCCGATATCCCCCTGGGAGATCACTCCCAGAGCGCACGCCGACGACTGGCCACGACCGGTCGTGACCGGTGGTGCTGCTGGCGGTCTTCAGATCTCCCGTAGGACACGCCGTTGCGGCAATTGCCTTGCGTTGCATGTAACGCCGGGCCGGGGTATACTTGCGTTACATGTAACGCTATGGAGTCGCTCATATGAGTCCTTTGCGGCCCCGTCCACGCTCCGCGGCTACGGCTCGCGTGCGCAAGCATCGAGAGTCATTGCGCGCCGCAGGTCTTCGCCCCATACAGATCTGGGTACCCGACGTGCGTTCGAAGCACTTTGCTGCGCAAGCACGCCGACAGTCACGGGCGATTGCTCGAAGCGGACAGGAGCAGGACGACCTGGCCTTCATTGAATCTATCGCGGATTGGACCACCACGTGAGGCGGGGTGAGATCTGGACCGTCGCGGGTGGTCCTGATTACGGCGGCAAACCACGTCCGGTTGCCATTTTGCAGGACGATCGCTTCGAAGATCTCCTGTCCTTGACGTTCTGCCCATTTACGACCAACCCGACGCCCGCTCCCCTATTCCGGTTGCCCGTAGAGCCGAGCGAGAGTAATGGGCTAAACGAGCGGAGCAATCTGATGATCGACAAGGTAACAACGGTCGCGAGGTCGAAGATCGGCAAAAGAATCGGGCGTCTCGAGGATGAGGACCTCGTGCGCTTGAATCGCGCCATCGTCGTGTTCTTTGGACTTGGAGGTGGGTCACGGTCCGGCTCCAGGCAAAGTGCCCCGGATACCACGCCTTAGCCGTTGATGCACCAGAACCTCCAGTCTCGATCTAATCGCCGATTCGGGCAATCCGAGGCGGATTCCACCTCGCGCCGAGGTTGTCCTGAATACCGGGAAAGCGGTCTTTGCCCAGTTGGCGGCGCAACTGCCAATTGCGCGGACCGCGGCAGCGTCGCATCATGCGGCGTCCTTTACGAGACAGACGCGCTTTGCTGTGCGGCACAAGAACCGAGTAGGGGGTTGATGTCATGAGCAATAAGACTCGCTCATTCCTTGTCGTCTCGCTCTTTCCATTATTCCTCCTCGGCAGCGCATCCGCTGTCGTGCAGGCCCAGGAAGGGAAGACGCCGGCGATCAAGCAGACCCTCTGGTCTGATCCAGCCACGTGGCCAGACCGGCAGGTGCCCCGCGCAGGGGACACGGTCACCATTAAGAGAGGCCAGGACGTGCTCCTCGACGTCAGTCCGCCGCCGCTGGGCAGCTTGCATATCGAAGGCAAACTCAGCTTCTCGGATAAAGCCGACATCCAGCTGACCACCGATTCGATCCTGGTGTACGGGGAACTGGAAATCGGCACCGCAGCCAGACCCCACACGCGCAAGGCGACCATCATCCTCACTAACAATCTCCCTAGTAAAGACATGGATGGAATGCTCATCCGCGGGATCGTCATCGTGGGCGGAACCCTGAACCTGCATGGTGACCGGACGAATTCATGGACCAAACTCGCCCGAACAGCCAAGGCCGGTAGCACCAGGATCCAGGTCTTGAATGCCAGGGGCTGGCGAAAAGGGGACGTGATCGTGCTTGCGTCGACCGACTTCGATTTCAGGCAGGCGGAGAAGCGAACCATCGCCGCCATTGCCGGGAACCTGATCACGCTCGATCAGCCCCTAAA
>JASHPX010000125.1 GCA_030037905.1 Gammaproteobacteria bacterium | reverse complement strand
CCCGGTGCGGCGGCCCCCGCCGCGCCCGCAGCCGCTGCGGTAACCTCGGCCTCCACTTCGACGACACGCGGCGCGTGCACCGTGACCACCGGCGCGTTGCCCTGCCGCAGCTGCGGCAGCGTCACGCCGGGCGGCAACGGAATATCCGTGAGGGTCAACGTGTCATTGAGATTCATCTGCGATAGATCCAGCTCGAGGTACTCGGGCAGCTGATCGGGCAGGCAGCTGATCTCCACGTCCTGGATCAGATGATGCACGATGCCGCCCTGTGACTTCACCCCCGGAGACTGCGCAGCGCCTTTGAAATGGATCGGCAGGCGGATCTTGAGCGGCTCGCTCTCGACCACGCGCTGCAGGTCCACGTGCACCACGGCATTGCGTGCCGGGTGCAACTGCACGTCGCGCACGATGGCAGGCTGCGCCTGTGAATCCAGGTTCAGATTGATGATGGACGAATAGAAGCGCTCGTTGTCGATGAGCGTCAGCAGCTGCTGGTGATCGAGCACGACGTTCTGCGGCTGGCCGTGGCCGCCGTAGAGAATGGCGGGGACCTTGCCGGCACGACGCAGGCGGCGGCTCGCACCCTTGCCCTGATCGTGACGCAAATCCGCGCCGACTTGAAACGTGGTACGCATGTAGTGACTCCGGTTGATGGACGACTCCGGAAGGCGCGCCGCGACCAGTGCGCCTCCCACCCTGAAATCTACGCGGCCCGGCAAACTCTGCGCGGCCGCAAACTCTGCGCGGCCCGGCGCAGCCTAATCGATGTACAGCGAGCTCACCGAATCCTCGTCGCGGATGCGCCGAATGGTCTCGGCGAGCAGCGACGCGACCGACAGTTGGCGGATGCGGCTGCACTCGCGCGCCTTCGCCGACAGTGGAATGGTATCCGTGACCACCAGCTCATCGAGCGCGGATGCGGCAATGCGCTCCACGGCATTGCCCGACAGCACCGCGTGCGTAATGTACGCCACCACCTTGACCGCGCCTTCCGCCTTCAGCGCCTGCGCCGCCTGGCACAGCGTGCCGGCGGTATCGACCATATCGTCGACCAGCACACAGGTCTTGCCGCCGACCTCGCCGATGATGTTCATCACCTTGGACTCGTTCGGGCGCGGCCGGCGCTTGTCGATGATCGCCAGCTCCGCGTCGTCGAGCTGTTTGGCGAAGGCACGCGCGCGCTCGGCGCCCCCGACGTCCGGTGACACCACGATGAGATCCGGGTAGCGCCGGCGCCAGATCTCTCCGAGCAGCACGGGCGAGCCGTACACGTTGTCCACGGGGATGGCAAAAAACCCCTGCACCTGATCGGAGTGCAGATCCAGCGTCAGCAGCCGGTCCACGCCGACGTTGCCGATCATGTCAGCAACCAGCTTGGCGGTGATGGCCGAACGCGTGGCGCGCGGCCGGCGATCCTGGCGCGCATAGCCGAAGTACGGCACCACAGCGGTCACGCGTGCCGCGGAGGCGCGCCGGCACGCATCCACCATGACCAGCAACTCCATCAGGTGATCGTTGGTAGGCGGACAGGTCGGCTGCACGACGAACACGTCGCGCCCGCGCACGTTCTCGCGGATCTCCACATCCACCTCGCCGTCGCTGAAGCGGCCGACGTCGGCGCGGCCAACCGGCACATGCAGGTAATGCGCGATCTCGTGCGTGAGCGCCGGGTTGGCATTACCCGTGAACAGCGCCAGTGTTTCCGAATCCACGACCACTCGTTCCCTTTAGATCCCGCCCGCCGCTGCAGGCTCTGCCGCTGCAGATCCCGCGGCTGCAGGCTCCGCCGCTGCAGACATTTTGCACCGCGCCGGCCGGAAGGACTCGAACCTGCGTATGACGGGATCAAAGCCCCAAAATAGTACTTCAAAACCAGCAAGTTACTGATTTACGAGAATTGACCTTCCGCCAGCATTCCATCCATTTCCCCCAAGCCTGGCACCCCAAGCTTGGCACCAAGGCAGACACTCGGGGCCGGCCGGCAAGCCCAGCGCGGCGGCGGATGATACACGATGACCTATCGATTGGCTCCGTCCGGGCCCGTCCGGCTGTGTTGCCACGGATGTCGCCGCGCCTGAGCTGCAGGGTTACAGCTCAGGCAGGCTCGCTTGGCAATACGCCTGGCAATTCAGACAATGTCCGCACGGTCACGGTCGGCTCGATTCCCCACGGGTCATAAGACATCGCATCTGAGCGCCGAACCCAAGCTGCATCAAGACCCGCAGACCGGGCACCAATGATGTCGAAGGGGTTGCTCGATACCAGCCAGAGCGACGACGACCATGCACCTGTCGCCCGTCTGGCGTGAGCATACACGGCGGGATTTGGCTTGAAGCTTCTGACCTCATCGACGCTCACGATGCCCTCGAAGTAATTACGAAGTCGCGCGTTCGACAAGACCGCCGCCACGTCGTCCGACCGACCGTTGGAAAATGCAAAGAGCCGAAATGAATCCTGCAATGATTCCAGTGCCCGTGCCGCGTCATCGAATGCCGGCAAATGCTGATAGAGCCGCATCAACTCCTCCCGGCGTTCTGCGTTGACGATGACCCGGAAACGCCGGCAGGCAAACTCAAAGGCATCAGCCGTGCAAACTGCAAAACTGACGTAATTCTGCATCAACCCGCGACGAAAACTATATTCGAGCTGCTTTTCACGCCACAGCGCAGCGAATGCGACCGAGCTCACGCCCATGTCCCTGGCGAGATGCTCTGCCATGCCGTCCGGATCAACGAGCGTCCCATACACGTCGAACGCAAGTGTGGCCTTCATCGTTTTTACGTGTCCGGCTCCCTATTGCCGGCTGAATTGCTCCTCTTGCGCCTGTTCCTTCGCCAAAGCCTCATGCAATTGATCGACTGATGGATTGGGCGGGAGGGTCTTCATGACCTCCTGATACTCGGGAAACTCGGTTTCTGACCCTCCCCGCTCCGCCTCGAGCGGTATGTGAGTGCCCACGGCACCCTGCAGCTCGACATACCCGGGCACGTGCATGGGCACGATTCCTTCCGCGCGTGGGACCTCGTCGAATGGAACGCACGGAACCGCGGTCGTAGTCCCCTGGGGCGCGAGAATGTACAGCTTGCTGTTTACATAGGGTCGTGACAGATACTCCTTATCCGCAATGAACATGACGTCGGTCAGGACGTCGCCATCTCGGAAGAAGCGCTCGTCCATGGTCGTTCGATCATCCAGCGGCAGGTCGCTGCCTCGCTGAAGAATGCCGGCCTTGAGGTGATCCGTATGAACCCAAAGAGTGTTGCCGATCCACTTGCCGGTCGAGTAGCCCGCCCAGCTCCCGTCCGCCCAGGGCTGCGGATCTGGATGGGGCACCATCCAGATGTGCCGGTGTAGCCCGTACACGAGCGGTTGAATGATTTCGATCTGGGTCTGCTGCAGTGTATGCGGATCTCGATCCTCCCAGATCGCCATGCTGCCTATCGCCCGAGGTCCCAGCGGCGTGGCGTATGCCCGACATTGCATCTCCGGAATCTCGAGCTGTGCCTCATCGAACGCTTGCGCGACATCCCTTGCCGCGGGCGTGACCGGCAGACCCGCGAAATCCCCCGGGTAGGGGTCGCCTGCGTCGAGGTTGCCATTGAGTCCAGGGATGAACTCGTAAGTATCCTCGTCCTGCAGCAGGTTCCAGGAGCCGTCGATCAGCGTCTGAGCGGCCGCACTCCGAGGAACCAGAACTGTGGCAACGCCGAGGCAAGTGAGCGTCAACCACGGAGCCAACCACGGAGCCAACCAAAGACGGTTCCGCTTGATTGGTAGGAGTTTCACATCTCTATACTCATGAAATCTCAATACTCATCAACTACTCGGCGGCAACCTGCTTGCAGGGGTGCGGTGCCCACTTCGAGCCGTCAGACTCCCGCTCAAAGTCAGAGCTGGTGAAGAACGGGCGAGTCAGGTACTCCGGATCGACGACCTCGGTAGTGACATCGAACCAGTCCGTGCCACCGGGATCCGGGAAGGCATGGTAATACTCCGTCAGGCGCGTGCGCGCGCTGTACGGGACTCCGTTACGACGCAGCCAGCCGGGCGCAAGATGGCTGGTCACCACGACCAGGGCTCCGCCGGGCTGTGCCACCATCGTGGGCCCAGGCACCCCCCGACCCGGTCCTCCCTCCCGCTGATAAGCGGGGGCGTTATCCCGATAGGGTTGCTGCCATACCGCGACCGAAAAGCCCTGCAATGAGGCGGGTGCGTCAGTTGCGCCGGCCGCCGGGCCCCTCGCGGCAGCCTGTTGCACATCTCCGTAGGGTTCGCCAGGGACGAAATGCAACAGGCGCGTCTGCTCGCCCCAGTCGCTCTGGATCTCGAGCACGTCCGGGGAGGCCCAGGAGATCTGCAGCCGCGTGGGCATGTGCATCAGCGCAGCAGCTCCATAGGCGCGGCAGTCGATGATCGCTGACCACTGATAGCCGGCGCCACCGTACAGCGCCGGGTTGAATTCGCCGGCAACCTCACGGGCTGCAGCATTGAGTGGAACTTCGATGTAGTCGCCCTTGAGGGGTGTAATCATGCGAACATGCCAATCCTCATCGATCACCGATACCCAATTACCCGTCAAGTCCATGAGAGCCGCTTGCTCGGCAGTCGGCGGTGAAACCGATGAAGGTCCCGGGCGCGCTGGCTGTGCGGCGAGCGCTCCCTGACCGAACATGAGCATGGCTGCCAGTGCGGCGGAACCCAAAATTCCACGAAGATCCATCGATACCCCCGGAAGATTCGCTGGAGCCAAGCGTCAATACTCTCTGCCGCCCGAAACGGTGGCCGTCGACGGCACCAGGGTCACGGTATGCATCGAGAAGGGAGGCCCCTTGGCGGGCAGGGTCCTGTAAACCGCCGTGATGAAGTCGCGCGTCGACCCTGGTCCGCTCGTCGCGCCCCAGCGCTCGTCCCAGCCTGCACTCGGCTCGAGAGCCAGTACCTGTTCCAGCGACTTGCCTTCGTTCTTGTAGAACTGAATGCGGTTACGAATGGTCGTGATCATGTTCTTGTAGGATTCCACGTCTGCCTGATCGCATAACGCGCCATGACCCGGGATCACCACCGTTCCGCCTTCCGCAAACGCGGCGGGTACCGCCATCTCGATCACCTTGTTGAGCGCAACCAACTCCCCGTCGATCGTGCCGCCACGCGCCACGTCAATGATCGGGTAGGTCCTCATGTCGACCACGTCGCCCGCGGCGATCACGTTTGATTGACGAAAGAAGACCATCAGCTGGCCATCGGTGTTGGCGTAGTGGGGATGGTAGATTTGCACAGCCTCGCCGTCGAAGGTCATATTGTAAAGATCAAAGTCTTCCGTAATGGTCGGCCACAGGGCTCGAGGCGCGTGTTGCCCGGACGTGGATTCCTCCTGCACCAGGCGTGTCAATACATTCTGCTCTGCGAGTACCTCGGCTTGCACGGTCTCGCCCGCGAACTCTTTCGCATCCGCGGCCTCATGGCCGCCCATGATCTGAGTTCCGGCGGCGGCGATGACGGCGTTGCCGCCGATGTGGTCGAGACGTCCATTGGTATCGATGATCACGCTGAGTGTTTTTTGATCGCCGGCGTGCTGTTGTATCACCGCTTGTATCGCAGCGAGCAGCTGCGCCGCCGCCGGTTGCGTGCCGGTGTCGACCACGAGCGCCCCGTCGTCGCCGACCTGCACCGCCACATTCGACTCGCCCGGCTCTCCCGCCATGAGCCAGACCTGGCCGTTCACGTGTGACGCATAAACCCCAGCTTGTGTGGCAGCTCCCGCGCCAGCGTTCTGCGCCCGCACGATGCCGGCTGTTGGACAAATCGTCGCCAACGCCATGGTTGACGCAACGACCATCTGCCTCATGACCCCCCCGTCTTGCCTGGTCGATTCTGATTTGCCTATGCCTATCGTCGGCCCGGGCAGCGCCGCCTTGGGCGTTTGCGTGAAAGTGTTTCTTTTAGCACATTCGGGGAGATATCGCGAAATCGCATGCCTGGACTGCCACCCAGAGAATGGCTGATAGGGTTGGCATTCCGGTGGACCAACTCCCGTCGTTTTGAGTGAAGTCCCGGCATTCGGAAGATCGCACCGAACATATCCATCCGTGGATCCCCTTTGTGCGCGTGGAGCCACGGTAGCGCAGCGCCACCCATCGCAATGTGGCTCACATCCGGCGGCGGACGGCCAAATGAACCCGAAGAGTTAAGCCTTAGACGCGCCAGGCAGGCGCGCCGCACGCCCGTCGAAGGTGGCTGTTGAGCGACAGCCCAGTTGCCGATTGTGGGCCACGATCAGGCAGTCGGAGAATCCGCTCAGGCCGTCCTGCCAGTTGAACAGCGCTTCCTCAACGGCCGCTTCGTCCTCGAACGCCAGTTCCCGCGTCTCCAGCGCTGCGCGAAACAAGCCCAGAATAGTTTCGGGCGATATCTCGTAGCGGCTTCTCAGTACCCACTCCGTTTCGAGCAGTACGGGAAGCGAGACGAGCACCACCTCCTCCTGCGCGACGGCGGCATCCACCAAGTTCCGAGCCCGCCGGGTCTGTGCGACATCATCCTCGACAAGCAGCCGCACCAGAACGTTGGCATCGAGGCCAAGCATCAGCGGCTCATGTCCTCCACCGTGACGCGTTTCCGCGTCGGCGGCTTGACGGAAATATTCCGAACGCTGCGGTTCTTGGCCCGCAGGATAATCGTGCCGTCGGTCAGTACCGTGAAATGAATTCGGTCACCAGGCTTGAGCTTTGCCGCTGTGCGTACTTCGAGTGGAATGGTCGTCTGCCCTTTGCTGGTTACGGTTGCGAATGCCATGGCTGCGACCTTTCAATCTTACTATTTAGCGTATCGTAAGAACGGCCGGCTGCCTGGTCAAGCGCATTCCTTGATCCGAAAGACCAGCGCGACCGGCATTCCTCCCGGCCGCTCGGCCCTGTCGCCGTAGCGAATGGAGCCATTGTTCGATCTCGGAAAATGCGACCGAGGACGAATTGGCTGGGGCGGCTGATCGAGCCCTCCGGGCGTTATCCTGCCCGTCGCAACTCCGGCCTGGAGCAACACTCGATCGCGACGAACGATTCCCGCCGCGATATCTGGCTGGGGTGGCAGGATTCGAACCTGCGTATGGCGGGATCAAGACCCGCCAAGACCCCTTGAGAATCAGTAACTTAATGATCCGTCGGAACTTTCCGTCCCCTCGGATCCCTTCCGTTCCCCAGAGCTGTCTATAAACCTGTCTATAGACTCCGGTGCCAACCCTCGCGCCGATGCGGGCAGCGCATACCACGATGACTTGTTGGATGCCTCGGTTTCAAGAGTCTACCAGCTAAACCATATTGCAGCAGGCGGAGGAGGTGTTATATTCGCTATTCGCAAATAGCGAATTACTATGAGCCACCGCTCCAATCCACAGACCGCCCTCAAGCCCCAGGACCTTGTCGTCCTCCTGAAACTGCTGGGGCTGAAAGAGCAACGTCGTACCTTCGCGGAGCTGGCCTCCGACCTCGGGATGTCGGCCTCGGAGGTTCACAGCAGTGTTGGCCGGGCCACGGAAGCCCGGCTGGTCCACGTGACCGAAGATCATCTGCGAGTCGCCAAGGAGGCGCTGAAGGAATTCGTCCTGCACGGAGCTAGATATGCATTCCCCGCGGTCCATGGGGCCGCAACCCGTGGAGTCCCGACGGCTTATGCCGCGCCGCCACTTTCCGGCCACTTGAACCAGTCCACCACGGAACTGCCACCCGTGTGGCCCACGCCGCAGGGCAATCGACGCGGTCTGGCGCTGTATCCACTGTATCCCTCGGTACCGAAAGCGGTCGACAAGGACCCCTGGCTATACCAGATGCTGGCCTTATTCGACGCCCTGCGCAGCGGTGCAGCGCGTGAAAGACAGCTGGCCAGTCGGTTGCTGGAAGAACAGTTTGCGTGAACGCCGCAGACCCCAACCTGCCCCTGCTGGAATCCATGGTTGCGGCCCTCGGACCGCTATGTGATCGGTTCGTCTTCGTCGGTGGGTGCATCACAGGACTGCTGATCACGGAGCCGGCCGGTCCACCGGTGAGAGCCACCCGCGATGTGGACGTCATCGTGCAGGTGGTCTCGCTGGGGGAATACCACGCGCTGGAACGCGAACTCGAGCACCTCGGATTCGCCCATGACCGTCGGCAGGACGCCCCAGTGTGTCGTTGGCTGGCTGGAAACGCAGTGCTGGACGTCATGCCGACAGAACGGTCGATTCTCGGCTTTGCAAATCGCTGGTACGAGGAAGCCGTTCGGACTGCATCCCTGCAGAGCCTACCCAGCGGACGGCGGATCCACCTCATCACTGCTCCGACATTCATCGCGACCAAGCTGGAAGCGTTCGCCGATCGCGGGAGCGGTGACTTCCTGGCCAGTCACGACCTTGAGGACATTACGACCCTGATCGATGGGCGCCTTGAGCTTGTTGACGAAGTCGCAGCGGCGACTGCAGAACTGCGCAACTACCTAGCGATAAGGTTCCAGACCTTACTTCGAACTCCAGCCTTCATTGACGCACTGCCGGGCCATCTACCAAGCGACGCCGCCAGCCAAGCTCGAGTACTAATGATTCTGGAGCGGCTGCGGCACATGGCTCACCCGGGGAAACAGCCTTGAATTCCGGTGTCGTAATCGACTGTCACAGCTGCGCAACTCGCATCCACGCACCAATCCGCGGGGTCGTCCACGACGACAACGATAATGCCGTGGTGCTGGTTGAATGCCCTTCGTGCCATTCGCCTCTCGTGGGAATAACCTCGAGTTTTGTGGATGAGCACAACAATTGGCAATACGACCGCGCCGAGCGAGTCTGGCCTGCGCCGTCCAGCGTGGAGTTAAGCGCCAGCATTCCAGAAAAGGCCAGGCGAGACATCATTGAAGCGCGAAAGTGCCTGTCTCACGGCATCTATTCCGCATCCGTAGTGCTTTGCGGCCGTGCGCTTGAACGCCTAACGAAATTGAAGGTGCCAGGGAAATCCATGTATGAAGCATTGGCGGAGCTGAAAGCTCAAGGCGTAATCGACAGCCGGTTATTCGATTGGGCGAACGTCCTCAGGAAAGAACGAAATTTAGGCGCGCACGCTGGCGAAGAAGATGTCACAAAGGAAAACGCTGAGGATGTGCTCGCCTTTACTGTAGCCATCTTTGAATACGTATTCACGCTGTCGGAAAAATACGCTGAGTTTATGGCTCGCAAGAGTCGTACTCCATCTCCATG
>JASHPX010000124.1 GCA_030037905.1 Gammaproteobacteria bacterium | reverse complement strand
ACCACCGCGTTGGGCCACAACGGATTCGGGTTCTTGCGGACGACCCCGCCGGCAACCTTCCAGCCTTGCGGCACTTCGATGGTGAATGCACCAGTGGCCGGTCGCAGCGTGCGGCGCACAAATCCGCCTGCCCGGATCCGCCGTGGCGTGCGGTGGGTACGCACCCTCTCCGGCGGCCGACGGTAAACTGCGCCGATGCAGATTCATCCGACCGCACTGGTCGAAAGCGGCGCACGGCTCGGGCAGGGATGCATCATTCACCCATACGCAGTGATACGCCGCCATTGCGCGCTGGACGATGCCGTCGTGGTGTACCCCTTCGCAGTCCTCGGCGGTGACCCACAGGATCTCGGCTTCGACGCCGCCACCGAATCGACGGTGCATATCGGGGCGCGTACCGTCATTCGCGAGCACGTCACGATCAGCCGCGCGACGCGTTCCGGAGCGTCGACCGAGATCGGCGCGGGCTGTTTCCTGATGGCCGCCTGCCACGTGGCGCACGACTGCCGTATTGGTGAGCACGTGGTGATCGCCAACGCCGCGCTGCTCGCCGGTCACGTGCAGGTCGGGGACCGTGCCTTCCTCGGCGGCGGCGCCGTCATCCACCAGTTCTGCCGCATCGGGCAGGGCGCCATGATCGGGGGTGGCGCGCGCATCTCGCGAGATGTGCCGCCCTTCACGATGGCCACCGAGCGCAACGCGCTGATCGGGCTGAACAGGGTTGGTCTACGACGTCGGGGCCTCGACCGCGCCACGCTCGATGAGCTCAAGCGTGCGCTGCGCATCGTTGCGTCCCCGC
This sequence comes from Gammaproteobacteria bacterium, assembly GCA_030037905.1. GTDB lineage: Bacteria > Pseudomonadota > Gammaproteobacteria > Steroidobacterales > Steroidobacteraceae > FEN-1191. The sequence goes on along the minus strand of JASHPX010000124.1, from coordinate 21,905 downwards.
TTGGCAATCTGCGCGATCAGGCCGGCGCGGCGCTGGCGCGTGGCGATTTCGCGAGCCCCGAGGCGCGAGAGTTGCTCGAGTTCTATCAGCAGGGACAACGCGGCTTCGTGCGGCCGCGCCGTCATACCGATGAGCCCGAGGACACCTGAAGGCACCCGAGGACACCTGAGCGGCATTCAACGCAATCCGGAGTCGCAAGCAAATGAAAACCGAAATCAAGGGCACCACGATGCCTGTGCTCGAGATCGGCCTCGAGCCGAACGATCGCATCGTCGCAGAGCCGGGCGAGTTCTCCTGGATGACCCAGGCGGTGCAGATGCGCACGACCACTTACACCGCCGGAGCTCGCGGCATCTGGGGCGCGATCGGACGGGCATTCTCCGGCGGTGGACTGTTCATGACCGAATACTCGGCGCCCGCGGGCGGCGGCGTCATCGCCTTCGCTGCGAAGCTCCCCGGTGCGATCCTGCAGGTCGATGTGCCGGCCGGGCATTCGTATCTGATTCATCGGCACGGGTTTCTGTGCGGCACGGAGGGGCTGCAGCTCGCGACCGCATTTCAGCGCTCTCTGGGTGCCGGCGTGTTCGGTGGCGATGGATTTCTATTGCAGCGCCTCACCGGCCCGTGCAGCGCGTGGATCGAGCTCGGCGGCGAGGTGGTGACCTACGATCTGGCCCCCGGCGAGCTGCTGCAGGTACACCCGGGCCACATCGGCATGTTTCAGGACAGCGTCAGTTTCGACGTCACGGTCATGCGTGGCTTCGCCAATGCGCTGTTCGGCGGCGATGGCTTGTTCATCGCACGGCTGACGGGACCCGGAAGAGTCTGGCTGCAGACCCTGACCGTGCCCAATCTCGCGCACGCCCTCGCGCCCTACTTGACTCCCAATACCGTACAGAACGTCGAGAGCGCCACCGCTGGCGGAATCGCAGGCGCGGTACTGCGTGACATGTTCGGCAGCAACCGGTAGGAGGCCGGCACGAATCCGCGGCGTCGCCGGGTCCCGACTACCCGAGCACCCCCTGGCGACTCTATGAGTTGCTCGCGACTTCGGCAGTCCGGGCGAACAGATCGTCCTCCGCTATCGTCACTGCGAGCAGCAGCACGGTATGGCAATACGGGCAGCAATATCTGCTTTCCTCGCAGTGCGCTCCTTCCGGCTGCAACTCGACGACATCGGTCTCTTCCAGCCGCAGCTCCGCACGGCAGGTGTGGCAGTTGATAATGTCCATATTTGGAAACTCTCGGCTTCCTGCTAACGGCCCTAGCATGCGCCACCTGCCGAAGGGCGTGGAGCTCTCTCCACATAAAGGAACGCCCTGTCTGCGGAGTGCGACGCTGTAGCGGGGCACGGGCGACTTAAATCGGGTCCAACCTTGCGCGAACCTGACGAATCGGGCTGAGGTAGCGCGTTTCGGCGCGCATGCGCTGCCTACGCGCTCGACTTGATATACACCGCTTTTCGATCCACGAAGAATTCCAGTCCCGTCTGGCCGTTTTCGGGCAATCCAAAGCCCGACTCCTTCCAGCCTCCGAACGGCAAGGCCGGAAGCTTGAATCCGGTGTGGATATTCACGTGCGCCAGGCCGGCATCGATCTCGCCGATGTATTTGTGCGCGGCATCGATATCCCGGGTAAAGATGGCCGAAGAGAGCGCGTAGCGTGACTCATTGGCCAGCCGCAGGGCCTGATCCAGGCTGTCAACCGGCGAAATCGCGAGCACCGGACCAAAGATTTCCTCCCGGAAAATCGACATTTCCGGACTCACATCGGCGAACACCGTGGGCCGGATGAAATAACCGCGCTCGCCGAGCTCCCCCGTCGCCGCCCCTCCTGTCACTAGGCGAGCTCCCTCGGCCTTCGCTCGATGGATAGCGGTGCAAATGCTCTCATATTGATCCGGACCCGCCACAGGGCCCATCGTGATGTTTTCATCCAGCGGATCACCGACGATCATCCGCTCGCACCGCGCTGCGAGCATGTCGAGAAACCGGTCATGGATCTGCTTCTGAAGCAGGATGCGGCTGGTAGAGGTACACCACTGACCCGCGCAGGCAAATCCAGCGGTCATCGCAGCGTCGACGGCAGCGTTCAGGTCCGCGTCGTGCATCACGACGAGAGCGTTCTTCCCTCCCAACTCCAATTGGGTTCGCGTCAGGTTCCTGGCCACCCGTTCCTGGATCTTCTTGCCAACATCGGTTGAGCCCGTGAAGGAGATGGCGCGTACGCGCGGATCATCTACGAGGGCGTTGCCCACGGATGATCCCAGCCCGGTGATACAGTTGAAGACCCCCGCGGGAAACCCCGCTTCCTCGAACAATTGGGCCATGAAGATGGCGGACCAGGGCGTGAAGGTCGCCGGCTTGAACACCACCGTATTTCCCGTCATGAGAGCCGGCAATGTCTTCCGGCACATGACGTTGACCGGGAAATTCCATGGGCTGATGACGCCCACCACGCCGACCGGATGGTACTGGACCCATCCCGTGCAACCCTGTGTACCGGCGGGGAGTGTGTGCCCCACGAACCTCGACGCCTGGTATACGTGGTAGGTGCCCTCGGTCACCGCAGATTGCACCTCGGCGCGAGCCTCCCGGAGCGTCTTGCCGTTCTCCCTGGAGACGATGACAGCCAGGTCTTCCTGTCTTTGGCGCACGAGTTGCACGAAGCGCGAACCCAAATGTTGCCTCTCATCCACGGGGGTCCGCCGCCAATGCAGAAACGCCTCGGCCGCAGCATCCACTGCATCCGTGATGTCTCGAGGCGAAGAGGCTTGGAAACTAGCCAGTACGGAACCCTTCCTCGCCGGGTCCTCGTCATCGAACGTTGCCTGGCTGCTGGCGGTTTTCCTCTGGTTACCGACGTAGTTGCCGTAGACTTCGGTCAAAGTCTCTTTTGGATTCATCGAGCCTCACCTTGCTGCTGGCTTGTTGCGGTCTGGCGGGACTCGATGCCCCTCGATCCGAGGGTCTTCACGCGCTCCGCACATGCCAGCGCGGATTGCGCGTCCTGTCCGGCCGCGAGCGCCAGCCACAGGACGAGCAGACTGAATCCCGCCACGATCCACATGCCCGTGAAAAAGCCGATCGTCCCCCGTCCTCCCATGCTGCCGGCCGGTCCGAGATAGCTGACCGCCCACATGCCGGCCAGGTAGGGGATCACCCACCAGGCCTCTCGCCATCCGAGCACCGCAGGTGAGCCGCGCCGCGCCACGAAATGCCAGGCGTGATAGACGATGATGTACGCGAACACCGCGCCGAACATCCACTTGGCCACGGCGTAACCCGTCCAATAGATGATCCAGTTCGAGGCAATGAACGCGACCGGAGCGAGAATGCCGGCCGCCCGCAGCCGGAAGGGTCGTACCGCACCCGGCATCACCTTGCGCAGTTGCAGCAGGATCACCGGCCCGATGCTATAGGAGAGCACGGTGATCAGTGAAACTGCCGACACCAGCTTCTGCCAGGAGGGGAAGGGAAAGAAAAACACCACCCCGACGATGTAGGTGACGACGAGCCCTATCCAGGGGACACCGTGCCGGTTGAGCTGCACGACGGCCCCGGGCGCATTCCCCATCTCGCCGGCGGCCATGATGATGCGCGGGCTGGCCGTGACGTAAATGAATGCAGTTCCCAGAGGCGAGATGATGGCATCGATATAGAGCACCACGGCCCACCAGACGGCGCCCACTGCGACGGCGATGGCCGCGAGCGGGCCGAACATGCCGGTGAAGTGCAGATGCTCCCATCCGCCGCTGATGTCGCGCGGATCGAGCGCGGTAATGAATGCGACCTGCAGACCGACGTAGATCAGCATCCCGATCAACACGGAGCTGATCAACGCGATGGGCACGTAGCGGTTGGGGTTACGGGTCTCTCCCGCCAGGGCGATGGCCTGCTGAAAGCCGAGAAAGCTGAACACGATTCCGGCGGTGGCCACGGCGGTGAATATGCCGCTCTTCGGCGCACTCGCGAGCTGCGCCACCAGGTTGGACGGATGAAAGGAGTACGCCATCAGGATACCGATGGTGGCCACGGGAATGACGAGCTTCCACCAGGTCGCCACACTGTTGATGGCCAGGACCCAGCGCACGGCCAGGAAATTGAGCGCCACCACTCCCGCCAGCAGCAGCGCCGCCACGGCCATACCGACGTCCGTCATGAGCCCGCTGTGCGGCTCGATCAGCCCCGGCATGTAGTTGTTGGAATAGGTGAGCACGGCGCTCACCTCCACCGGCGGTACGGATACGAACGCGAGAAATAGGATCCAGCTCCATATCTTGCCGACGAGGTCTCCGTGACTCACGTGCGTCATGTGCACCATGGCTCCGGAGTTCGGGAACATGGTCGACAGCTCGGCAAAGACGAACGCCAGCAGCAGGATGGCAACCGCGCCGGTCACCCAGGAGATGACGCTCCAGGGCCCGGCCTGCACCGCCGCATGCAGTGCGCCGAACAGCCAGCCCGAGCCGATGATGCTGCCGAGACTGGCGTAGAGCAGCCCGATGACCCCCGCGTCGCGCCTGAGTTTCGCCGGACCTGCCATGGGTGGCGCCGTATGGATTGGGACCTACCTGTTGTGCGGCCCATCACGCCCAGGGTGTGACGGCCGTCTCACTTCTCGAGTGGCTGTCAGCCACAGTCTGACACAACAATAGGCAAATCGATGTTCGAACAGGGGACCGGTGCCATCCCTGAGGTGGCAACGGAGCATCAGGTGTCTCCCGGGGGCCATATGCAATCAGAATCGCCAGCCGCACCTCTGAGAACCGAGGCGTATCTGGACTCAGAATACCCGCGCGCCTTCGACGAACACCCGCGGTCCCTCGACGAAAATCCGGGCGCCTTCGACGAACACGCGGGCGTCTTCATGGTTACCCTCTGCCGATTGAGTAGACCCGTCTCCATCCAGCGGCCGGCATCACCACACCTGGCGTCGTTCAGCTTTTTTACGAGCCGCGCGCGCCAGCCGGACGGCAGCGAACGGCTGTACCTGCACATGGGCTACTTCACGACGTTGAGCGACGCGCAGCAGTGGTCGCAGCGCATGCGAACGCGCTATCCGAATGCGATCGCGACGCCTGCGCCCCCCGCTCTGCTGCCACGATCCAACGGCGATGCGTCCGCGCTTTCGACCCCTGTAGCACCAGCTGCACCACCTGCACCAGCTGCTTCGGCGGCCCAGGATTTCCCGCCGATCACGGACGAACCGCTCAGCGACACGCAGGTCATGAGGATGCTCGAGGCGCGGCCGCCGGGGACGGTCGCGGAGGAGACTGACGGGAACGCCGGCACTCGGATCGAGTGGTTCCGGCCGGAGGATACGCAGACCAGACGCACGTTGAAGGAAGCCGTCGCTGCGGGCACGCCGGTCCCTTTCGCCGTGCAGCTCGAATGGTCCCTACAGCCGATTGACGCCGCCCGCGTGCCCATACTCGATTTATTCAAGGGGTATACGCTCTATAGGACCGAGACACGCCGTGCCGGACGGTCCTGCTATTTCCTTCGGCTGGGATTCTTCACGGATCCCATCTCGGCCCAGGAACTTGCCGGCCAGGTACGCTCCAGGTTCGCTTCCGCCGCTGTCGTGCCGATCACCGAGCAGGAGTTCCTGCATGCGGGCGAAGCGCGCATCGACGTCCCCGTTCCTGCGGGTCCCGCGTACCAGGGGACCGACGAAGCGAGCGCGGCTGATCCGCCAGCGGCAGGAGGTTTTCGTGCCTCTACCGCGACGGCGCGAATCGATTCTTTCGGCACCTCGAAACCTGCACTCAGTAAGGCTGCCGGCACTCCTCGAGGAACGCTCGAGGAGACACTCGACGTGCTAGCCCGGAAGGAAATGTGGAGCCAACGTGACCGATTGAGCGATACGGGCGTTCGTCATCTGAAGATCACGATCAACCGGCGCGCGGCGAGGTCCGCCCACAAGCAGAAGCCACCGATTCGCTCCGCCTGATCACGCAGCCACCCCGTTCCGGCGCGCCCCGAGGGTTACCCGCCTCGACGGAGTAGGATCGCCCCCGATGGGGGCTCATCCGCTCATCCGGCCAATCGACAGTCCGCCGTCTGATGCGCTATGTTGCTGCTCCTCCCCACCTCGGAGGACAGCCATGAGCCTCACCTTCTACTATGCGCCGATGAGCACCGCGGGCATTACCGATCTGGTGCTCGAGGAACTGGGCGTCCCTTGCGAGCGGGTCAAGGTGGATATCCGCGCGGGAGGCAGCCACCAGCCGGAATTCCTGCAATTGAACCCGAACGGGAAAGTGCCGCTCATCGTGCATGATGGCATGCCCATCTGGGAGTCCGCAGCCATCACGATGTACCTGGGCGAAGTATTCGGCGTAGACAGGAATCTGTATCCTGCCACGGGCCCGCGGCGCGGTGAGGCCATGAAATGGATCGTGTGGACGAACGTCACCTTCGGCGATGCGGCCTTCCGCCTCATGCGCAATACCAGCGAATGGACGCCCGCCGAGCAGCATAACGCAAAGGCTGCTGATGCCGCCAAAGCCGATATCTTCAACTGTCTGCGCATTCTGGATGAGGGCCTCTCCGGACGGCAATTCCTCCTCGGTACTTACACGCTCGCGGATGCGCATCTGAATTCGTTCGTCGATTGGCTGCGCCACATGCAGATGGACCTCTCGCCCTATGCTCATCTGAATGCCTGGAGTGAACGCTGCAAGGCACGACCCGCCTACGTTCGAGTGGCGGCGCGCTCCTGAGCGCGACGTTCGCGAGCTCCCAAGTTGACGCGCCGCTGCGAGCCTGAGGTCCGGCGCGGGCTGATCTTCACGACCATCTCGCTTGCCCTGTTGATGATGTCCGTCGACTCCACGATCGTCGCTACTGCGCTGCACGCCCTGGAGCACGAGCTGAGGTCCTCGATCAACTGGGTCGGCTGGACCATCACCGCGTACTCGTTCGGATTCGTGCTGATGCTGCCTTTGAGCGGCAAGTTGAGCGATCGCTACGGGCGTCGAAGGATTTTTCTGGGCTCGCTCGTGACGTTCACCGCCGCCTCACTGTGCTGCGGCCTCGTGAGCAACATCTACCTGCTGATCGTGCTGCGCGCGCTGCAGGGAGCCGGTGGGGCGGGCTTCACGCCGTCCGCAACCGGTATCGTCGTGGATTACTTCGGGAACGTGCGTGACCGCGCCGTCAGCCTGTTCGGCAGCATCTTCCCGGTCGGAGCGATGATCGGGCCGATCTTCGGTGGTCTGTTCGTCTCGTACTGGAGCTGGCGCGGAATCTTTCTGGTGAATGTGCCGATCGGCGCAGTCGTCATGGCGCTCTGTCTGCGGTACGTGCCGCGCGACCCGCCTCGCACCCCTCCCCGGGACGAGCGGATGGATGGGGCCGGCATGGCACTGCTGGGCGCCGGCATCCTCGCGGGTATGCTCGCAGCCAGCCGCCTCGGAGAAGCACATGCGCGGGCATGGTCGCCGATGTTCATCATCCCGCTGGCAATCTGCATCGTCACGCTGGTGCTGTTCTTCGGCCACCTCGAGCGCGTCACGCAGCCGTTCATCGCCCCGCGGCTGATATATGGGCCCAAGTTCGGGCCGGTCAATCTGGTCAACGGGCTCTACGGCGGGGTTACCTACGGCATGGTGGCACTGATACCGCTTTACGCCACCAACCGCTACGGAATGAACACGCTCGACGCCGGCACTCTGCTGACCGCACAAGGGATCGCGGCTGCAACCCTGTCCATAGCGTCCGCGCTGGCGCTGAGGCGTACCGGCCACCGTCCGCTGCTCTACGCCGGCTCCGTGCTCATCGCAATCGGCATTGTCCTGCTGGCCATCCATCCCGCCGCGGGCATCTCCCCGTACGTCTGGTTGGCCGGATCGGCCTTCCTGGTCGGCGTAGGCAGCGGCGCGATCAACCCGCCAAGTCGTAACGCAGCGCTACAGATCGCCCCTGAGCAGTCCGCAACCCTCGCCGCCTTGCGGACGATGGCGCTGCAGATCGGATCGATCACGGCGGTGTCGATCGCGACCACATTCCTCGCCCAGGCCCGTGAACCGGGGGTCGTTCAGGCCTGGCTCTATGTCGCCTGCGCTGTGCTTTTCGTCGCGCTATTGCCACTGATAGCGCGCGTCCCCGAGCACCGTGGCGCGTGGTGAACCGGTCAAACAGCGCCGCCATCGCGCGCGCCGCGGGCGATACGCCGGATGAGCGCGTTCGTCGAGCTGTCGTGCGTGAGCGGCGCAGCGGGGTGGCCTTGCAGCAGCGGCACAATGGCCTTGGCCAGCACCTTGCCGAGCTCCACACCCCATTGATCGAATGAATCGATCTGCCAGATGACGCCCTGCGTGAAGACGTTGTGCTCATAGAGTGCGACCAGGCGGCCCAGAGCCGCCGGCGTCAGCTCCTCGAGCAGCAGCGTGTTGGAGGGGCGATTGCCCTCGAAGGTCCTATGCGGCACCAGCCAGTCGGGGCTGCCTTCCGCCTTCACTTCCTCGGCGGTCTTACCGAAGGCGAGCGCCTCACCTTGCGCCAGCACGTTCGCGAGCAGCAGCTCGTGATGTACACCGAGCGGATTGAGGGGGCGGAGGAAGGCGATGAGGTCGCAGGGGATGAGCCGCGTGCCCTGATGGATCAGCTGATAAAAGGAATGCTGGCCGTTGGTCCCCGGCTCGCCCCAATAGATGGGACCGGTATCATAATCGACGCGCCGGCCCTCGAGCGTCACGTGCTTGCCGTTGCTCTCCATCGTGAGCTGCTGAAGATAGGCCGGAAAGCGCTTGAGGTACTGCTCGTATGGAAAGACCGCGGCGGTCTGTGCGCCGAAAAAGTTGTTGTACCAGACGGCAAGCAGTCCCATGAGCGCCGGGAGATTGCGTCGCAGCGGCGCCGTGCGGAAATGCTCGTCCATCTCGTGAAAGCCCTGCAGCATGGACGCGAAGTGCTCCGGGCCGACGGCCAGCATGGTGGACAACCCGATCGCGGAGTCCATCGAATAGCGGCCGCCGACCCAATCCCAGAACCCGAACATATTCGCGGTGTCGATGCCGAACTTGGCCACTTCGGTCGCATTGGTGGACACGGCCACGAAGTGGCGCGCGACCGACTTTTGATCACCGGCGAATCCGGCGACCGACCAGGCGCGAGCGCTCTGGGCATTGGTCATCGTCTCGAGCGTCGTGAAGGTCTTCGATGAGATGATGAAGAGCGTCTCTCCCGGATCCAGATCGCGCACCGATTCCACGAAATCGGTTCCGTCCACGTTCGATACGAAGCGGAACTGCAGGTTGCGCTGGCTGTAGTGCCGCAACGCCTCATAGGCCATGACCGGCCCGAGATCCGAGCCGCCGATCCCTACGTTCACGATGTTGCGAATCGGCTTGCCGCCGTAGCCGCGCCAATGTCCTGCGCGCAGCTGCGCGCTGAACGCGCCCATCCTCTCGAGTACGGCATGAACCTGTGGCACGACGTTCGTACCATCCACCAGGATGCAGGCGCCACGCGCAGCGCGCAGGGCCACGTGCAGCACCGCGCGGTTCTCCGATACGTTGATGTGCTCGCCGCGGAACATGGCATCGATCCGTTCCCGTAGACCCGACTGCTCGGCGAGCTGCACCAGCAGATCCAGCGTATCTGCGGTGATGCGGTTCTTCGAGTAATCCAGGTAGACGCCGGCCGCCTCGAGCGCAAAACGCTCGCCGCGTCCGGGATCGGCTGCGAACAGCTCACGCAGATGCCGCGAGGCGAGCTGGGCGTGATGAGCCTGCAGGGCACGCCACGCCGGTCGTGCGAGCAACGGTGCGATCGTAGTGCCCATCGAAGATTTCCTCTGCAGGTACGGATGAGGGTCAGGACACCGATGGCGCACGATCGCCCGGCGGATTCTTCGGATAGTCTAGTCCCACACGCGCCACCGTGGCCGTGTCGGCTTTGGACCAGGACTCGGCCTCGAAATCGAAATCCACCACCGCGCAGGTGGGCATTCGAGTGATCGTTTTCGACAGGTGGTATGCGAGCTCTTCGAGCGCCGGATTATGGCCGAACAGCATCACGCGCTCGAACTCGTCATCGAGCGAGTGAATCAGGGTCAGCAATTCATTCGCTTGCGCCGCATAGAGGCGCTCCACCACGACGATGTCTGCGGATTTGTAGTCGAGCTTGCGCGCGATGATCTGCGCCGTTTCGAGCGCGCGTCGCGCCGGACTGCAGAGAATGAGATCCGGGTGCACCGGGCGTGCAGCCAGCCGCTTGCCCATCTCCGGTGCGTCGTGACGGCCGCGCTCGGCCAGCGGCCGCTGCCTGTCCGGCAGGCCCGCCTCGTCGCGGCTCGACTTGGCGTGACGAACGAGAAACAGCGTCTTCATACGTCTGCGGCGACGAGTCCTCGCCTCCACCGGCGCCGCGTTGCACGCCGACAGGGCATGATGCGCGACTGCGTGACCGGGACGCAGGCGTGACCGGCACGACCGGGAGCTCGCAGAGCGTACGCGTGTCGGCGCGGCTACGCGAGCGCCCTCTGGAGCAATACCAGCTGTCGCGCCCAGGCCCTCTCGGCCTGATCGTGGTCGTAGACCCGCGAGTCAGGCGGACACCAGCCGTGCATGGTGCCGGCGTACACTTCGATTTCCGCGCGCAGGTGTGCTTTCGCAAACGCCTCCCGCAGGATCGTCTTGGCCTCGGGCTGTTGCTTGTCGTCGCTCGCGGCAATCGCCATCAGGTATTGCGCCTTGATCTTTGGAATCAGCAGATGGGGACTGTCCGGCCGGTTCGTGACCAGGGCCGCGCCGTGAAAGGTCGCTCCCGCGCCGACTCGATCGGGAAAGGCTGCCGCCGTGCGCAGCGTGAAAGGCCCGCCCATGCAGTAGCCGGTCGTGGCCATTTTGCGCGTCTTACTCACCACCTGCTGGTTGTCGAGCCACGGAACCAGCGCCTGCGCGTCGGTCACGGTGACCTGCGGTGTAAGGCTACCCGCGAGCGCGAACAACTGCTTGCGGGTATCGGGATCGTTGAAGTCGGGATTCGCCGGAGCCGTGGGCGCCCTTTTGATCCGGTAGAACGGATTCATCACCAGAACCGCGTAGCCGGATTGGGCCAGTCGCGTCGCCATCTGCTTGAAGGCGGGCCGTAGACCGAAAATATCGGGCCACATGAGCACCGCCGGATGCGTGCCGGCGTCGGGATGCGCGAAGTAGGCATCGCAGGTCCCATCGGGAGTCCGGATGTCCACGTCCGTGCCCGTCACCGGCGCCGCGTTCGCCACCGGCGGCAGCAGGGACACGAGGCCCGCCCCCGCGGTCAAGGCACCGAATTGGCGCCGCGACAGCAGCGCGCGCTGCGCGTAATTCATCGCGTCGAAATCGTCGTTCTCACACATCGCTCCCCCAATAGCGCCTTACCGCGCTGTCTGCTGATTCCATATCTCGTCCTATCTCGTCCATACCTTGCCGGCTTGCCCGCCGGCCCACCGTATGAGTAAATAAAAACTGATTCACTCATTATATTCACAGGGCATGCTGAAAACCCGCTGGATCGCGCTGTCCCTCCTCCTCGTGATTGGCCTTGCTATTGCTTTCGCGGCGCTGACGGGCCTGCGCCGCAGCCGCCGAGCCCCTCTGTCCAGGCCGTGGCCCCTGGAGGTCCGTCGCCAGCTTCTCAGTGAACGCGAGCTGGCCTTGTTTCGTCGCCTGGTCCAGAGTCTCCCGGAGCACATCGTGCTCGCGCAGGTGCAGCTCCTGCAGGTGCTCGAGTTCTGGCCAGGCGGGCGGACACAGGCGCTGTTCAACCAAATCAGCCAGCTGTCGATCGATTTCCTGGTCTTGAACGCCGACGCGAGCGTGGTCATGGCGATTGAGCTGGACGATGCCACCCACGGACGCCGCGGCCGGCCCTGGGCCGATGCCCGCAAAACCCATGCGCTCAAATCCGCCGGCGTGCCGCTCATCCGATGGGACGCCCGCAGGCTACCGGAGCCGGCCGCGATCCGCGCTGCCGTCCTCAGCGGTGAGGCGGCCGACATGCAGCCCTCCTGAGCGCACCGCGGCCTGCCTACCCGCGTTCCATGGCCTGCCCCGCGTTCCATGGCCTGCCTACCCGCGCTCTATGGCAGCTCGGTACTTCCCATGAGGTAGCGGTCGCACTCGCGCGCCGCGCCGCGCCCCTCGTTGATGGCCCACACGACCAGACTCTGCCCGCGCCGGCAATCTCCGGCGGCGAACACGCCCGGGATGTTGGTTGCGAACCGGCCATGTTCCGCCCGTATGTTCGAACGGGCATCGGCCTGCAGCCCAAGCGCCTCGAGCAGCGGCTGCTCGGGCCCCGTAAACCCCATGGCCAGCAGCACCAGCTGGGCTGCGATCTGCTGCTCGCTGCCAGCGACTTCCTCCGGCACCAACCGCCCGTTCGGGTCCTTTCGCCACGAGATCTGCACGGTGGTCAGTGATTGCACCCGCCCTGCTGCATCCCCGTTCAACTGCTTTACCGTCCGGAGATACACGCGCGGATCTTCACCGAACTTCGCCGCAGCTTCTTCCTGGGCGTAGTCGAGCCGGTAGATCAGCGGCCATTCCGGCCACGGGTTATTCTCGGCGCGTTCCATCGGCGGTCGCGGCAGAATCTCGATCTGGGTGAGACTCCTGCAGCCCTGGCGCATGGCAGTGCCGACGCAGTCGGTGCCGGTGTCCCCGCCGCCGATCACGATCACATCGCGGTCGGCTGCACTTATCGGAGTGTCGTTCGGTTCACCGCGCAGGATCGCCTTGGTGCTCGCAGTGAGGTATTCCATTGCCAAATGCACGCCACCCAAGGCGCGCCCCTGCACCGACAGCTCGCGCGCCTGCGTGGCGCCCGTGCAGATCACCGTGGCATCGAACTCCTTCAACAGCAGCATCGCCTCGATGTTCTGACCGACGTGCGTGTTGCAGCGGAAGGTGATGCCCTCCTTTTCCATGAGCTCGATGCGCCGCATGACCACGTCCCGCTTGTCGAGCTTCATGTTCGGAATGCCGTACATGAGCAGTCCGCCCGGACGATCCTCGCGCTCGAGCACCGTCACCATGTGCCCGGCGCGGTTCAACTGCGCGGCAGCCGCGAGCCCCGCCGGCCCCGAGCCGACCACCGCCACCTTCCTGCCGGTACGCGCACTCGGCGGTTCCGGAAAGATCCAGCCCTGGTCCCATCCCCTGTCGACGATGGCGGCTTCGATCGTCTTGATGGTCACCGGCGGCGCGTTGATGCCGAGCACACACGAGCCTTCGCAGGGCGCCGGACATACACGGCCGGTGAAGTCCGGGAAATTATTGGTCTGCGACAGCCGCTCCAGCGCGTCGCGCCACTGACCGCGGTAGATCAGATCATTCCATTCCGGGATGAGGTTATTGATGGGGCAGCCGGACGCCATCCCGGAGATCAAAGTGCCCGTGTGGCAGAACGGCACGCCGCAATCCATGCAGCGCGCCGCCTGGTTGCGCAGGTGCTTCTCGTCCAGGTGATGATGGAACTCCTTCCAGTCGTGCACGCGCTCGATGGGAGCGCGGTCCACGGGCAGCTCGCGCAGATACTCGATGAATCCGGTGGCCTTTCCCATCCTGCGCGATCTCGCCGTCAATTCCCGCTGACGCGTGCCAGGTCGCGTGCGTTCTCTTCGAAGGCCACCATGATGGCCTCATCGCCGCTGAGACCCTGCTCGTGCGCACGCTGCAGCGATGCGATCGCCCGTTTGAAGTCCTTCGGCATGACGCGGATGAACTTCGGCGCGAGCTCGTCCCAATTGTCGAGGATGTGCTGCGCGCGAGCGCTGCCGGTGAACTTCAGGTGGCGCTCGATCATGGCGCGCACGCGCGCAATCTCTTCGGCGTCCGCCAGAGACTCCACGTCGACCATCTGGGTGTTCACGCGGGCGGGGACCTCCCCCCGCTCGTCCAGCACATACGCGACCCCACCCGACATGCCGGCGCCGAAATTCCTGCCCGGCGGACCGAGCACCACGACGTGGCCGCCGGTCATGTACTCGCAGCCATGATCCCCGACCGCTTCGACGACTGCATCGGCGCCGCTGTTGCGCACCGCGAAGCGCTCGCCTGCCATGCCGCGGATATAGACCTCGCCGCCGGTCGCGCCGTACAGGCCGACATTGCCGATGATGATGTTTTTTTCCGGCACGAACTTCGATGCCGCCGGCGGTATGACGATGATCTTTCCGCCCGACAGTCCCTTGCCGAGGTGATCATTGGCGTCACCCTCGAGCACGAACGTCATGCCGCGCGGCATGAAGGCGCCGAAGCTCTGGCCGGCGGAGCCTTTGAAGTGAATGTGGATCGTGTCCTCGGGCAAGCCGTTCGGCCCGTGCTTGCGCGTGAGCTCGCTGCCCGTGATCGTGCCGACCACGCGGTTGACGTTGCGGATCGGCAATTGCGCGCGCACGGCCTCGCCGCGCTCCAACGCCGGCTTGCACAGCTTGAGCAGCGTGGTGACGTCGAGAGCCCTGTCGAGGCCGTGATCCTGCGGGATCTGACAGAAGCGGCCGATTTCCGAGCCCACGTCCGGTTGGTAGAGGATGCTGCTGAAGTCGAAGCCTTTGGCCTTCCAGTGCTCGATCGCCTTTTTCGGCATGAGTCGATCGACGCGCCCGACCATCTCCTCCACGGTGCGAAAGCCCAGCTGCGCCATGAGCTCACGCATGTGCTGCGCAATGAAGCGCATGAAGTTGATCACGTGCTCCGGTTTGCCGAGGAAGTTCGCGCGCAGCCGCGGGTCCTGCGTCGCCACGCCGGCGGGGCAGGTGTTCAGGTGGCAAACGCGCATCATGATGCAGCCCACGGCGACCAATGGCGCGGTCGCGAAGCCGAATTCTTCGGCGCCGAGCAACGCGGCGATGACGACATCGCGGCCGGTCTTCAACTGACCGTCGGTCTCCACGGCGATGCGGCTGCGCAGGTTGTTCAGCACCAGCGTCTGATGCGTCTCGGCCAGTCCCAGCTCCCACGGCAGTCCGGCATGCGCGATCGAGGTCTGCGGGGAAGCGCCGGTGCCGCCATCGTGCCCGCTGATCAGCACGACATCCGCATGCGCCTTGGCGACCCCGGCGGCGATCGTTCCAACGCCGACCTCGGCGACCAGCTTGACGCTGACACGTGCATTGCGGTTGCCGTTCTTCAGATCGTGAATCAGCTCGGCCAGATCCTCGATCGAGTAGATATCGTGATGCGGCGGAGGCGAGATCAGGCCGACCCCGGCGGTCGTGTGACGCGTCTTCGCTATCCACGGATACACCTTGGTACCGGGCAGCTGACCGCCTTCACCCGGCTTCGCGCCCTGCGCCATCTTGATCTGCAGCTCCCGGGCATTGACCAGATAATGGCTGGTGACGCCGAAGCGGCCCGAGGCGATCTGCTTGATGGCGCTGTTCTTCTGGTCGCCGTTCGGCAATGGCTCGTAGCGCTCCGGGTCTTCACCGCCCTCCCCGGTGTTGCTCTTGCCGCCGATGCGGTTCATGGCGATGGCCAGCGTCTCGTGTGCCTCCTTGCTGATCGACCCGTAGGACATCGCGCCGGTCTTGAAGCGCCTGACGATGCTCTCGACCGATTCCACCTCCTCGATCGGCACGGCCTCGGATGGCTTGAACTCCAGCAGCCCGCGCAGCGTCGCCAGGTTCTTCGATTGATCGTCGATGATCTGCGCGTAGCTCTTGTATATCGCGTAGTCGTTGGTGCGGACCGCTTTCTGCAGACGATGAATCGATTGCGGATTGAACAGGTGATATTCCCCGTCCGCGCGCCACTGGTAGAGCCCCCCGGTCTGCAGGGCATGCCCGGCGGCCTGCCGCACGGGGAACGCCGCGCGATGGCGCAGCAGTACCTCCTGCGCCAGGGTATTCATCCCCACCCCGCCGATGCGCGAGGCCGTCCAGGTGAAATACTGATCGATCAGGTCCTGGCGCAACCCCACGGCCTCGAAGACCTGCGCGCCGTGATAGCTCTGAACGGCGGAGATGCCCATCTTGGACATCACCTTGATGATGCCCTTGGTGGCGGCCTTCAGGTAGTTCTTGCAGGCGAGCTTCGTGTCCACCTTGCCGACCATGCCATCGCGGATCATGCCCTCCAGAGTCTCGAAAGCGAGATAGGGATTGATGACGGCACAGCCATAGCCGATGAGCAGCGCGAAGTGCTGCACTTCGCGCGCCTCGCCGGTCTCCAGCGCGAGGCTGACGCGCATGCGCAGACCCTCGCGGATCAGGTAGTGATGCAAGCCACTCACCGCCAGCAGCGCCGGCACGGCGGCGAACTCGCGATTCACCCCGCGATCGCTGAGGATGAGGATGTTCACCTCCTCGTCCTCGATCATGCGGCGGGCCGCGAGGCACAGCTCCTCCATCGACTTGGTGAGCGCCTTCTCCCCGCGCGTCGCGCGGAACAGAATGGACAATGCGCCGACCTTGAGCCCCGGCAGATTCAGGCGCCGGACTTTCGCAAACTCCTCATTGGTCAGGATCGGGCCCTGCAGCTCCAATCGACGGCAATCGCCCGGCAGCGGCTGCAGGAGGTTGCCTTCCGACCCGAGCCATACCTCCGACGCCGTGATCAGTTCCTCGCGAATGCAATCGATCGGTGGATTCGTGACCTGGGCGAACAGCTGCTTGAAGTAGTCGTACAGCAGCCGCGGTCGGCTCGACAGCGCGGCGAGCGGTGTGTCGTTGCCCATGGAGCCGACGGCTTCGACGCCGCTCCTGGCCATCGGTTCGAGTAGCAGGCGCTGATCCTCGAAGGTATAGCCGAAGGCAATCTGTCGTTGCAGGAGCGTATCGGTGTCCGCCGCGGGAACTTCGGGCACGGCGGGCAGATCCTTCAGGTGCACCAGGTACTGATCGAGCCATTGGCGGTAGGGATGCTCGGTGGCGACGCTGCGCTTGATCTCGTCATCGTCGATGATGCGCCCCTGCTCGGTATCCACCAGGAACATGCGCCCTGGTTGCAGCCGGCCCTTCTGCACGATGTCCTCGGGCGGCAGGTCCAGCACCCCCGCTTCCGAGGCCATGACGACCAGATCGTTCTTGGTGACGTAGTAGCGCGAGGGACGCAGGCCGTTGCGATCCAGCACGGCACCGATCTTCCTGCCGTCGGTGAAGGCAATCGAGGCCGGTCCGTCCCACGGCTCCATCAGGCTGGAGTGGTACTGATAAAATGCCCGTTTGTCGTCGTCCATGTCCTTGTGGTTGGACCAGGGCTCGGGAATCATCATCATGACGGCATGCGGCAGCGAGCGGCCCGCGAGCACGAGCAGCTCCAGGATGTTGTCGAACATCGCGGTGTCGCTGCCGTTCGGGTTGATGACCGGCAGAATCTTGGGCGTGTCGGCTCCGAACAGCTCGGACTCGAACAGTATCTCCCGGGCCTTCATCCAGTTGTAGTTGCCGCGCAGTGTGTTGATCTCACCGTTGTGCGCCAGATAGCGGTACGGGTGTGCGCGGTCCCAGCTGGGAAAGGTGTTGGTGCTGAAACGCGAGTGCACCAGCGCGAGCGCCGTCTCCACGGCCGGTTGCTGCAGGTCGGGGAAATACTGCGTGAGCTGCTCGGTGAGGAGCATTCCCTTGTAGACGATGGTCTTGTAGGACAGGCTCGCGAGGTACCAATATTCCGCGCCGTCGAGGGTGGAGGTGCGGATCTCGCTATAGGCGCGCTTGCGGATGACGTACAGCTTGCGCTCGAAAGCCATGTCGTCCTTGAGCGCCGGATTGCGCCCGATGAACACCTGGCGGATGAAGGGCTCACTCGACCTGGCAGTCTGACCCAGCGTCGCGTTGTTGGTCGGCACCGTGCGCCAGCCCAGCAGTGTCTGACCTTCGGCCTGAATGATCTGGTCGAATACCTCGGCGAGCCGCCGGCGCTTGGTAGGATCGCGCGGCAGGAATACCAGCCCGGTGGCGTACTCACCCGGGCCGGGCAATGACAGCCGCTCCTTCTTCGCGACCTGCTGGAAGAAGGCGTGCGGGATCTGGATGAGCACCCCGGCCCCATCGCCGGTATTGGCCTCACAGCCGCAGGCCCCGCGGTGATCGAGGTTGCGCAGCACCTGGAGAGCCTGTTGCAGGATACGATGGGATTTGCGGCCCTTGACGTCGACCACGAAGCCAACGCCGCAGGCTTCATGCTCGAACCGCGGATCGTACAGACCCTGCTTCCCTGGTGGCCCCAAAAGCGGCCCGCGCCTCCGGCGCGACCGCCGGCCATGAGCATTATGCTCAGGCTGCATAATCGGCTCCCATCGAGGAGGCGGTGAGGTATGTCGCCCGCACTCCAATCCCACACCGACGGCGATGTTCCAGTGGCTTACACGTCAAGACCTGGTTTGAGCTGAAGGGCGGGCGCCCCAGCTGGAGAGGGTTGCCGTCCGACCGCCGCATGCCCGTCGGTACCCCAATCCACACCCGATAATACCCGGGTCCCGCGAGGGGTCAATGCGCACCTGGATGGGCCGGCGCCTGGCGCACGGCGAGTGGACCTGGGCGCCTGGAGCCGGGCGCCCGGAGCTGGCGCCTGGACCTGGACGCCTGGACCTGGACGCCCGCACCCAGGCGCCCGGAGGGCTCTGCCTTCGATCCGCTGCTGGCGCGGCGCTCCAGGCCCGAATCGCGCCCGTCGGGGATGCCCTGACCTGCTACGCCATGGCCGTGCGGCGGGCTTTTTGCGTGAAGATCGACACGATCAGTGCAACGACGAAGCCCACGAGGGCTCCGATGATCAGCCAGGTCACGGCATACCAGACCGGGGTCGTGATGGCGGCGTTGAGTACCATGAGATGCTGCGCCTGCGTACCCGTAATCCCCTGCCGGACCTGCCGGGCCCGCAGACCCTGCATCACGGCCGCAAGAAATGCGGTGTTGACGTATTTCAGGTAGACCCACATGAGAGCGCTGCTGACGGCCGCCCCGACGCCCGAGAGCAGCGTGCCCGCCCCGAGGGCCTGGGGATAGGTTATCGCGCCGTCATGGGTCCGCTTGAATTCCCAATGCGCCAGGACCAGTAGCACGATGAGCAGCAGCGTGCCGGCTCCCGGCCATGCCCCTACCCCGGCCTTCATGCGAGTCAAGAGGAATATCGCGAACGACAGTACGCCCTGGATGAGGCCGTACTTCGTTGCGATCCGAACGATGCCGCGCGATCGCTGCTGTTGCATTGGATGCTCAGCCACTGTCGTCCCTACTGTCGTCCCTACTGTCGTCCCTACTGTCGTCCTCAATGCAGTCCCCACTGTCGTCCCCACTGTCGGCGTTTGATCAGGACGGCCAGAGGTCGGCCCTTGCTGCGTGAAGATCGACACGATCAGTGCAACGACGAAACCGGTAATCACTCCAGTGATCAGCAACGAGGCGGCGATCCCGATCGGCGTCGCGATGGTGGTTGCGAATCCCATGAGGTACTGTGCCTGCGTGCCCGTAATCCCGCGCTGCTCGAGTCGAGTCCGCTGAGCCTGTATCAGCACCGCAGGCAATCCGGTATTGATATATTTCAGATAGACGAACATGAGAAGGCCGTCGACCATCGCTCCTGCGCCTGCCAGCAGCGTGCCTGCTCCAAGAGCCTGGGGATAGGTCATCGTACCGTCACGGGTCCTCTTCAGTTCCCGGTGCGCCAATAGCATGAGCACGATGAGTAGCACCGTGCCGGCGGCCAGTCCCGCCCAATTGTCGTTCACCCCGGCCAGTCTGCTGCGCGCGCGAGATATGACGAATGCAAGCACGCCCTGAATGAGACCGTACTTGGTCAGCACCGCGGTAGTTTGTCCAACCAAACCCACATAGCGCTCCCGGCAGGCTGTCCACAGGCATCCCAATGCCCAGAGCAACGCCGATCGATCTTCATCGATGTGCTCGATTTCCTGCTGCATCGCCAACGCCCATTCGGGGCGCGTCGGACGCAGCAGATTCGCGGCACACCGCACGAGCCAGCGCGATACCTGTCGCAATTTTCCGGGTGCAGCGTTCATGTCGCCGGACGGACACGACGACGGCCGATCAGGCTCGGCGTGGCTCTGGAGCTGGCCCGCGCCAGCTCCATGCCCTTCGCAGTCAATCTGTAAACATGTCTGGGCGGCCTGCCCGGTCGCTCGGCATCCCGCCACTGCGAGTCCAGCAGACCCTGATCGCTGAAACGTATGAGCAGCGGATACAGCGTGCCGGATGTGAGTCCGGTCTCTTTGGATAACTCATAGCCATAGCGCCAGGTGAGCGGCTGCTCGAGCAGCACAGCCAGCAGCAGCCGTGTCTGCCGCGAGGTGTTGGGGCGTCGGGCCATGGCAATATATCAACATATGTTGATTTATAATGCAAGGTGTCCGTTTGAGGCCTACCAGGCCAGTGCCTGCGACCGGTAGAGCGACGCCGCTGCTCCCTCGGCCGGCACCCCTGCCCTGTCGCAAAACTCCTTGACCTGTTCTGGATCGACGACGCCCAGGCGTCGCATTTCACTGCACACCAGGTCAACCCAGAAGTTGTACAGCGCATCTTCCACGATCGCCCCGCTCTCCGGCAGCAACACTGGTCGCCTCTTGAACAACGACGCCGCCGCGACGCGCTGCCGCCCGTTTAGCATTTGCATCACGATCGACTCCCATGGCGATGGGAACAGGCCCGAGGGCACTGAACCAGTCGAAGCATCGGTCGAAGCATCGGTCGAGGCATCGGTCGAGGCATCAGTGGAGGTCTCAGTTGAGGCATACCACCAGGCGCGCGTGATAGGTACGCCACGCGATCGGGATCACGATCGGACGCGTGTTGGCGGGATACTCGACGGTGCTGCTGCGACCGTGCACCACCGCGGGCACGGAGATATTGAACTCGGAACCGAAGTCGCGGCGCGCGTTACCGGAGAGTGTATTGGCGATCTCGCCGACCAGGTCGCAGAGATTATGGTGGCTCATGTCGGTCTCGTGCATCCGCATGAGCATTACGCACAGCATGTTCTTGGGCGCCGTGAAGCACACCAGCCCATCGCGTCTGCCGCTGATGCGGATCATGCCGGTGTAGTCCGAGATCTCCGGGGTGCGATTGAGCGCGAGGTAGGGCGTACCGCACTCGGCCGTCTGCTGTACGGAGGTGTCGAAGTAATTCAGCACCCCGTCGACGAACACCCTGACGTCTGTCTCGCTCTTCATGGCCACCGGCGGATCTCCTGCGCTGGGATCATTCGATGAGCTTGCGCAGCGCGTTGTTGAGTTGGCGGTCGGTGAAGGGCTTGCACAGGAAGCCTCGCGCTCCCTTCTCGATCGCGTCGATTGCGGAGAGCTTGTCTGCGAGCGCCGAGATGACCAGGATCAGGATTTCGGGATCCCGCTGCACGAGTCGGGCCACGCACTCGCCGCCGTCCATTTCCGGCATGGTCAAATCCATGGTCACGACGGTCGGCCGCAGCCGCTCGTGCATCTCGAGCGCCTCGCGCCCGTTGCGCGCCGCGCCCACGAATTCGATATCCGGCAGGTCCTGCACGCGCTCGATACGGCGCCGAATGATATTCGAGTCGTCCACGATCATCAGTCGATGCAGCGCCGCCTCGCTCATGCACCGCTCCCACGCGCGTGCTGGCGATCCATTCAGGCGACCGATGCGGCCGATTCGCCGCCTACCGGCGGCAGCAGCACACTGAAGCGCGTGTACTTGCCGGTCGCCGTAGCAATTCCGATCCTGCCCCCGATCTCGCGCACCCGGGTACTGACCGCGTCGAGGCCGACGCCGCGACCGGCGTGCTCGGATATCTCATCGGCGGTCGAGAAACCGGGCTGAAAGATCAACCGATAAATGTTGTCCCAGTCGAGCGTCAGGGCTTGCTGCGCACTCAGCAGATCGAGCTGCAGAGCCCGGTCGACGATCTGCTCATAGTCGAGCCCATGACCGTCGTCCTCGACCGTGAGCGCGTATTCGCCGGCATCGTCGACGGCGAA
>JASHPX010000123.1 GCA_030037905.1 Gammaproteobacteria bacterium | reverse complement strand
TCGAGCTTCACGGCCTCATCGCGCGCGAGATTCAGGCTGTAGACCAGCGTGTCCGACTCGGTGGTCAGGCGGCTGTTCTGCACGTAGCTGCGGAAGGAGGGCATCGCGATGGCGAGCAGGATCGCACCGACCACCACGGTGATGAGCAGCTCCAGCAGCGTGAAGCCCTGAGAACGGCGAGGACAGGCGCTGTCGATCATGAGCCGAAAGGCTAGCGAGCCCAGCTTGCGGAAAGCTGGCGGGACGGCGCCGTGAGAATCAGTTTGCGACTTGCGTCACACGGACGGGAGTCATTTCGTGCGGCTCGTCACATGTACTCGGCGGCTCGGGCGCGTCCGGCTCCTCGGGTAGCGCCTGCAATGCACACGCACCGCGAAAGCGCACGCGCATGCGCGCCCCATGACCCTGGGCGACCCCGCCGATGCTGAAGCCGGCGTGATGTGCGCGCGCAATCTCATCGACGATGGCGAGGCCCAGGCCCGCGCCGTATCCGGGCGAGCCGGGGCGGCGATAGAAGCGCTCGCGCACGCGCGCGCGCTCGGCCTCGGGAATGCCAGGACCATCGTCCTCGACCTCCACATAGGGCTGCTCGCCCGCGAGACCGCAGCGCAGTGTGACGTGCCCGCCCCGCGGAGTGTACTTCAGGGCGTTGTCGACGAGGTTGCCGAGCAGATCCTCGAGCAGCCAGGCGTCACCGGCAACGGCGACCGGCTGCGTCTCGGCGCCGAGGTCGATCTCGGCCTGATCGGCGCGCTCCAGGTATTGCTCGAGCAGCCGATGCACCAGAGCATCCAGCGCGACCGGCTGGAAGCGGCTGTCCAGCGCGGACACCGGCTCGGCGCGCGCGAGCGCGAGCAGTTGATTGCTCGAGTGCGCCAGCGACTGCGTAGCGCGCTGCAGCTTGCCCAGCTCCGCGGCAATTTCCCTGGCACGGGGCTCGGACTTGAGCAGCTCGATCTGCGCCAGCAGTCCCGCCACCGGGGTACGCATCTGGTGGGCCGCGTTGGCCACGAATCGACGCTGCGCACTGGCAGCATCGTGCAGCAGCTCGAGCAGACGGTTGAGGGCCACCACCACCGGACGCAGCTCCGCGGGCATGCGCTGTTCGTCGAAACGCTGCAGCTCGTGGCGCGAGTGCGCCTCGACCTCCTCGCGCAGCCAGGTGAGCGGTCGCAGGCCGTAATAGACGGCCGTCCAGATCAGCAGCAGCGTCACGTCGAGCTCGGCGAAATCCACCATCAGCTTGCCGAACAGCGCGACACGCTGGGTCTGTTCGCGCCGCGCGCGCGTCTCGGCAACCGTAACGGTGGCGGGCCCCGCGGGAGTGACTACCGCGAGCCTCACCAGCCGCACGCGATGTCCGAGGAAATTCGCATCGGCAAACTGCGGCTGCGCGAGATCCGCGGCCGGCGGGTTACCGGCTCTACCGGCGGGTGCGGTGGCGTCTGAAGTGGCGTCCGCAGCGGCGCCTGCCGACGCGTCAGTGGCCTCGGGCGCGGACAGGTGTGCCAATGCGGGGAGGCCAGCGAGCAACGTCCCGTCGGGCCCGGTCACCGCGTAGAAGCGCCTGTCCTCACCGGCGCCGCCTTTGGCCTGCGTCCCTTCGGCGCGCAACGAATCCATCGCCTGCGGGGAAGCGCTGAAGTGCGCGCGACCGTGCTGCACCTGCACGTACGCGGCAGCGGCGATGGCTGCGCTCGCCAGCGCCTGATCGTAGGCGCGTTGGGTGCTCGCCGAGGCGATCCAACCGTCCGCCAGGGCGCCGGCAAGCATCAGTAGTACGAGCGCCGGCAGCAGCAGCAGCAGCAGGCGTCGCCGAATGGTCACGCCGGCACGCTACCTGCCGCGGATGCGCGCGCCTCCTCGAGGCGATACCCGAGACCGCGAACGCAGCGGATCAGCACGCTGGCGCCGAGCTTGGCGCGCAGACGCGAGACGTGGGTTTCCAGGGCATTGGGGCTGATGTCCTGCTCCCAGCCGGCGAGCGCCTGCAACAGCCGCTCCTTGGCGATGATGCGGCCGGGGTGGTGTGCGAGGGCCTCGAGCACGGCCCACTCGCGCCTCGTGAGCTCGACCGCCTGGCCATCGACCTGCAGCTGCCGGCCGTTCAGGTCGATGCTCAGGCGCGCCAGGCTCAGCGCGCCACCGGGTACCTGGCTGGCCCGGCGGATCAGGGCACGGCAGCGCGCCACCAACTCCGCCTGCTCGAACGGCTTCATCAGATAGTCATCCGCGCCCAGCTCGAATGCGCGCACCTTCTGCGGCAGCTCGAAGTGTGCGGTCAGCATCAGAACGGGCAGGCGATTTTTCGCACGGCGCAGCCGCTCCAGCAGGGTGAGCCCGTCGGCGCCCGGCAGACCGATGTCCAGGATCGCCAGATCGAAGGGCTCAGCTTTCAGAGCCGGCTCGGCGTGCTCGGCGCTGTCCACGCGGTCCACCGTGAAGCCCGCCATCGAGAGCCCCCGCGCAATCGCGTCGGCAAGCAGCTCGTCGTCTTCGACCAGCAGTACGCGCATAGTGACGTTTGCACCGGTCGGACCGCGGCGGTGCGCAGCGCCGCAGGCCTTCCGCTCCTAGCGCGTCAGTCCTGGGCGCCGCTGTCGTGCAGGATCTTCGGCGTGATGAAGATCAGCATCTCGTCCTTATCGTTCTCGTCGGTCGTGGTCTTGAAGAGGTTCCCGAGCACCGGAATGTCGCCCAGCCAGGGTATCTTCGTCGCGGCCTTGCTCTGAGTGGTCTCGAGAATTCCGCCGAGCACCACGGTCTGGCCGTCACTCAGCAGCACCTGCGTCTGGATCGCGCGCGTGTCGATCGCCGGCACGTTGACGCCGCCGGAGGCGACCACCACCTGCCCGACGCTGTCGTCGGAGACCGTCAGGTCGAGAATGACGCGGTTATCCGGGGTGATCAGCGGCTTGACCTTCAGCAGCAGGACCGCGTCCTTGAACGCGATCGTGGTGGCGCCGCTCGAGGCGGACTCCTGGTAAGGAATCTCGATACCCTGCTTGATCGAGGCCTCCTGCTGGTTCGCCGTCACCACGCGCGGTGAGGAAATCACCGTCGCGAGGTTCTCGGTCTGCGCCGCCGACAGCTCCAGATCGACCAGGTAGTTGGAGTTGAGGATCCCGAAAGCGATCGACCCCGCCGGGCTCGAGACCGGCAGGTTGACGTTATAGCTGTTCGTCGCCGAGGACACCGTGCCGCTGGTGGCGCTCGACAGGCTCGCCAGGGTCGCCGCGGGCGTGACGCCCAGACCGGCGGAGGTGCCGCTGGTCTGCAGCAGGCCATCGCTGCTCTGTGCCTGCACGCCGAGGATCGTGCCGAGCTCGCGCTCGAAGTCGTTGTTGACGATGACGATGCGTGCCTCGATTTCCACCTGCTTGACCGGAATGTCGAGCGTGGCGATCAGGCGGCGCACGTCGGCGATGCGGCTGGCGGTGTCCTCCAACAGAAGTGTGTTGGTGCGATCATCGACCGACACGCTGCCGCGGGAGGACAGGATCGAGCTGGCCCCGCGGCTCTTGAGCAGCGCCGCGACGTCGGCTGCCTTGGCGTAGTTGAGCTGCAGATACGCGGACTGCAGCGGCTCGAGCTGCTGGATGTCCTGCTGCGAGGCCAGATCGGCCTTCTCGCGCGCGGCGAGCTCGGTGGCGGGCGCAACGATGATGACGTTGCCGTCCTGGCGCTTGCCCAGCCCCTTGGTGGTGAGCACGATGTCCAGCGCCTGGTCCCAGGGCACGTTCTGCAGCCGCAGCGTCAGGTTGCCATTCACCGAATCGCTGACCACGATGTTCTGCCCGCTCGCATCGGCGAGCAGCTGCAGCACTGCGCGCACCGAGATGTTCTGGAAATTCAGCGTGAGGCGCTCGCCGTTGTAGCTCTTCTTCACTTCGGCGGCGCTCTGCGTCTGCGTCTGACGCACCGGCGAGACCTCGACGACGTACTGATCGTCGGTCTGGTAGGCGAGCTGATCGAAGTTGCCGGTGGCGTCCAGCACGATGCGCGCATCGCCATCGACACGCTCGGCCTCGAAGTCGGTCACCGGGGTGCCGAAGTCGAGTGTGTCATAGCGGCGCGTGAGCTTGCGCGGCAGGTCCGTGCCGGTGAAGTCCACGACCACCTGCGAGCCTTCCTGCTTCAGGTCGATCGGCGTATGCGGGTCGGTCAGGCGCACCACCAGCTGCGCGGCGCCCGTGGGGCTGCGGCGAAAGTCGATGCTCCTGATGGCGCGTGGCACCGAGGCCCCGCCGGCGTCTTCCTGCACGGCAGGCCCGACGATACCCGCGCTCGCCTTGCCGAGCGTCAGTACGATGTCGTTGCCGTTGACACTGGTCTGGTACGGCATGGGCGCGTCCAGGTCCAGCACCAGGCGCGAGCGACCATTGGCCTCCGCGGCGAGGATGCTGTCCAGTCCACCGGTACCGACATCGATGCGCCTGGACGGCAGCGCGAGTGTGACATTCGGCAGATCGAGCGAGATACGCGCCGGCCTATCGATTGCGAAGCTCGTCGGAGTGGGCGCCGGGGCCGACAGGTGCAGCGTGAGCTGCAGCTGCGAGCCGAGCGGACGCACATTGATGGATTGCAGGACGTTGGGGGCGGTGGCCACGACCGGCACGGCGGCGGGTGCTTGCGCCACGACCGGCACGGTCGTAGCGGTGGGTGCGCCTTCGGCGGCGGGCGTAGCAGCGGGGAGCAGCACTCCCATGGCCGCTGCGACCAGCGTGAGGGCGCCTACCCGCGCCCGCAGCGATTGGAGATGGGACCGTTTCATTCGATTGATCTCCCTGCCGATCTGTCGTCCTGAGCCATCCGAGGTGTCATCCGGTGCTGCATCGCTGCTGATCGATGGTCGTCGCTGCTCATCGCTGCTCATCGCTGGTTATCGCCTGTGGTCAGCGCCAGCGCTGCGGGCCGCTGTACGTAACCGCCGAGGCCGTCCGGCACGATTTCAGTCAGCGAGATCTTCGAAGGAGTGATCTCGGTGATGGTGCCGTCGTTCTGGCCCATGTGATTGCCGACCACGACGCGGTGCACGCGCCCATCCGCGGCCAGCACCAGTCCGTAATGGTTGCCCCCCATCGAAAGGGTGCCCACCATCTTCAGAGTGTCGAGTGAGTACTGCTCGAGGTACTCGCGCGGCCGGTTTTTGTCCGGACGCACGGTACTGCCGCTGGCCACGACCGGCACGAACGGCGAGCGCATGTTCTGATCCGTATAGGTGAAGGCATCATAGGGCTTGATCTCGGGCAGCGGCTCGACGCGCCCGCCCGGCTCGGCCTTCACCTGCCTGATGAAATTGTTCAGGTCCGTATCGCCGCTGCTGCAGCCGGCCACGAGCATCGAGCAGGCCACGCCGAGCACGAGCGGGACGAGCAGCCGCCGCCGGCAAATTGATGCGTGCACGCTCATCGGCGCCGTCCTTTCTGCGCCTTGGCCTTGGCCGCCGCGGCGGCCGCGATCTCGGAGTCATCCAGATAGCGGTAGGTCTTGGCGGTCAGGTCCAGCTGCAGCTCCCCGCCGGGGGCGTTCTTGTCGAGCGGTGTGATCTCGATGTCATGCAGCGTGACGATGCGCGGCAGCGCGGCTATTCCGCTGACGAATTCGCCGAACTCGTGATAGGTCCCGGTCATGCGGATCTTGATCGGCAGCTCCGCATAGAAGTCCTGCTTCAGCTCGGTGCCGGGTTGGAAGAGCTTCTCCTGCAGCGCCGCTGCAAGTCCCGTCTGCGAGATGTCCACCAGCAGGTTCGGCACTTCGGTCTTGCTCGGCAGCTGTCGCAGCATCGCGCCGAAGGAGCGCTCGATATCGGACAGCTGCTGTTTGTATACGGCCAGATTCACGGCTTTTTCGTGCTTGGTGCGAAACTCGGTGCGCAGCGTCTGCTCCTCGTTCTCGCGCTGCTGCAGCTGCGGCATCTGGTTCTGCCACACCAGCAGGTACACCATCGCGATCGAAGCGGCCACGAAGCAGGCCAGCACCGCAGCGGCGCGCACCGGCAGCGGCCAGCGGCCCGGGTCACGCGGGTCCAGGCCGCGCAGCTCCTGCAGCAGGTTCATCGCGTCAGCCCCGTGATCACCGGCATGTGCGCCGGACGCCTCACCCCGTGAACACCGGACATCTGCGGACCGGAATCATCGTCCCCGGTCGAGTCGAGACTGACCTCCTGCGCGTCGAGCGTGAAGTCATCGCCGGTACCGCTGTCCTTCTTGCTCTCGATCACCTCGAGCGCCGGATCGCGCAACCACTGCGAGTCCGAAATGTTGCGCATCAGGGTCGAGACGCGCGTGGAGGACTGGGCGACGCCTTCGAGCTTCAGTGAGCCGCCGGTCTGCTTGACGGAGGTCAGGTAGGTACCGTCGGGCATGACCTTCACCAGCTCGTCGAACAGGTGCACGACCTCCGGACGCGAGCGCTGCAGCTTGTCGATGATCTGCATGCGCGAGATGAAGTTCTGTTTCTGCTGCTGCAGATCGTTGATTTCCTCGATCTGCTTGTCGAGCACGCGGATCTCGGCACGCAGGCGCGCGTTGCGCGCTTCCTGGGCATCGATCATCTGGCCGAACAGCAGGTAGCTGGCGAACGCCACGACGGCCGAGAAGCCCACCGCCGCCCCCAGGGCCACATAGAAGCCGACGCGCCGCTCGCGGCGTTGCTGATCGCGCCAGGGCAGCAGGTTGATACGTGGCATCAGTCGAAACTCCGCAAGGCAAGGCCGCAAGCGGTCAGCAGCGCGGTGGCGTCGCGCGCCACCGCCTGGGCGCGCGCGCGCGAGGACAGCTTCATCTGTCCGAGCGGATCGCCGCGCTCGGCCGGAATGCCTACGCGACTCTGGATGACGTCGGCGACGCCCGGGATATTGGCGCAACCGCCGCACACCAGGATCTTGTCGGGCTGCTCACGGCCCGTGCCCGAGGCCAGGTAGAACTGCAGCGAACGGCTCACCTGCTGGGTCATATCGTCGATGAACGGATCGAGCACCTCGGCCTGGTAGTTGTGCGGCAGGCCACCTTCCTTCTTGGCGCGGCCGGCCTCCTCCATCGATAGCCCGTAGGTGCGCATGATCTCCTCGGTCAGCTGCTGGCCGCCGAAGGCGAAATCGCGCGTATACACGACCTTGAGATTGCGCAGCACGCTGAAGGTGGTGCTGCTCGCGCCGAAGTCGGCCACCGCGACGCTGTGGTCGATGCCACCGTCGGGCATCTGGTGCGTCATCAGACGGCAGGCGTTCTCGAGCGCGAACGCCTCCACGTCCACGATGCGCGCGGAGAGGCCGGCCGCCGCCGCCGCCGCGCGCCGCTGCTCCACGTTCTCGCTGCGCGAGGCCACGAGCAGCACGTCGATCGATTCGCCGTCCTTCTCCGAGGGACCGAGCACCTCGAAGTCGTAACTGACCTCGTCCATCGGGAAGGGAATGTACTGGTCGGCCTGCATCTCGACCTGCGCCTCGAGCTCCGCATCGCGCAGCCCGCTCGGCATCTGGATCACCTTGGTGATGGCCGCATCGCCGCTGATGGCGATCGCCGCTTCACGGGTGCGCGCACCCGAGCGCTTGACGGCGCGGCGGATCG
Source organism: Gammaproteobacteria bacterium (assembly GCA_030037905.1). Classification (GTDB taxonomy): domain Bacteria; phylum Pseudomonadota; class Gammaproteobacteria; order Steroidobacterales; family Steroidobacteraceae; genus FEN-1191. Next base: position 2,581 of record JASHPX010000123.1, on the reverse strand, counting down.
CATCGCCCACGGCCTGCGGGTCCACCAGCGTCTTCTCATTCATCGCGTTGGCCGGCGTCGGCTCCGCCGCGTAGGACTCAACGCGATATTGGCCACCCGACATCGCGAGCTCGATGAGCTTGATGGACGACGTGGTGATGTCCAGGCCCAGCAGCTGGCGACGATTGCTCGTGAGAAGGAACACTTATTTCCCTAACCTTTCAGTGACCTAGGCGTGCTTTCTCGAAGTCCTATCGCTTTTCGCCTACAATCGAATGCAGTGGAAAGTCAAATCCGGCCTCGAGTCGGCTCACGCAACCGGCCGTCTGCGTGGTTAACCTTAAACTGGCCGTGGAATCAGCAGCCGTGATGTAGCTCTAAGTTTGCAAGGGTCGGCGTGCGGCGACAGCAAATGCGGCGCTGCGCGCGCGCGTGCCAGTGCACAGCGGCAGTCGACGTAATCCGGCGCGCCGCCCCGCGCTGCTATGCTTGGATCTGCCACCTGAGCGCCCGAGAGGTCGAGCTTGCGCAGAGTACCGATGATTCGCCTGCTGGGACTGTGCGTCATTGCCGGTCTTACGCTTGCGCTGATCGGCGCCACGGCACTGCTGGGCAGCTATGTCTATCTGGAGCCATCGCTGCCGACCGTGGATGCGATGCGCAGCGGCAGCCTCGCGGTCCCGCTGCGCGTGTACGCGCGCGACGGGGAGCTGATCGGCGAGATCGGCGACAAGCGCCGCCTGCCGGTCGCCTACCAGGACATTCCGGTCCTGGTGCGCGAGGCGTTCGTCTCCGCCGAGGACGAGCGCTTCTTCGAGCACCATGGGTTCGACTACAGCGGCATGCTGCGTGCGGCCTGGGTGGATCTGATGTCCGGGGATTTTTCCCAGGGCGCGAGCACCATCACCATGCAGGCGGCTCGCAACATGTTCCTGAATTTCGACAAAACCATACGCCGCAAGCTGCAGGAGATCTTCCTGACGTATCGCATGGAGCACGAATTCACCAAGGAGCAGATCCTCGGCACCTACTTGAACGTGATCTTCCTCGGGCAGCGCTCCTACGGCGTCGCCGCTGCCGCGCAGACTTATTTCGGCAAGCCCCTCGATCAGCTCACGGTGGCGCAGGCGGCGACGCTCGCGGGCATTCCGCAGGCGCCCTCACACTACAACCCGATCTACAACCCGAGGGCGGTCAAGGCGCGCCGTCACTACGTGCTCGGCCAGATGCTCAAGCTCGGCTATATCGATGCCGCCACGGCACGCAGTGCCGAAGCCGAGCCCGTGCAGGCGCGCGATCACGGCGGGTTCTCGCAGGTCGAGGCTCCGTACGTCGCCGAGATGGCGCGCGCCGCAATCGTCGCTCGTTATGGTCCGGATGCGGTCAATGCCGGCTACAAGGTGTACACCAGCATCGACGCGCGCTTGCAGGCGGCGGCCAACCGCGCTGTGCGTCTCGGGCTGATCGAGTACGACCGCCGGCACGGTTACCAGGGGCCCATGGGCCACGTGGCGCTACCTGCGGCGGTATCCACGGCACAGCTCGAGGCGGTGCTCGCGAGCAGATCCGTCATCGGTGACTTGCATCCCGCGGTGGTGACGGCCGTGGCGGCGCACGAGGCGCGCGTCTATGTGCAATCGCAGGGCTTTGCGCAGATCGACTGGGACGGCCTGTCCTGGGCGCGCCGGCGGCTGTCGGGCCAGCGTACCGGGCCGGCGCCGCAGCGCGCCGGCGATGTGCTGCGCGCCGGCGACCTGATCTACGTCGTCGCCAACCCCGATGGCATGGCACAGCTCGCGGACCTGCCCGAGGCGCAGGGCGCGCTCGTGGCACTCGACCCTGACGATGGCGCGATCTCCGCGCTCGTTGGTGGATTCGATTATTACAACAACAAGTTCAATCGCGTGACACAGGCGCGGCGCCAGCCCGGCTCGGGCTTCAAGCCGTTCCTGTACTCCTGCGCGCTGGATCACGGCTTCACGCCTTCGACCATCGTGCTGGACGCGCCGATCGTCTACGACGACAGCGACCAGGAGAAGATCTGGCGTCCCAAGAACAACGAGGGCGCCGGAGAGTTCGAAGGGCCGACGCGCCTGCGCGAGGGACTGGTGTTCTCGCGCAACCTCATGACGGTGCGCGTGGTGCGCGACCTGGGCGTGCAGGCCGCCGCCGACTGCACCGCGAAATTCGGCTTCGACCCGAAGCAGATGCCGCAGGACCTGACCCTGGCGCTCGGGAGCCTGCAGGTGACGCCGCTGCAGATGGTGAGCGCCTACGCGGTGTTCGCCAATGGCGGCTATCGCATCGATCCCTACTTTATCGACCGCATCGAGGACGCCGCGGGTCAGGTGCTCTACCAGGCCGCCCCCAAGGTCGTATGCAACTACTGCGACGACGGGTCGGTAGCCACAGCACCGTTAGCCACAGTACCGGCAGCCACGGCACCGGCAGCCACGGCACCGCTGGGATCGATACCCGCGTCCGCCGGGGCGGCCGGCGCGCCAACGACCGGCGACGCCGCTACCGCAACGGCCGGGCACGCTGCGGCGACGAGCTTCCCGCTGGCCGCGGCCGCCTCTGCGGCGGCGGCGGCCGCGACGAC
>JASHPX010000122.1 GCA_030037905.1 Gammaproteobacteria bacterium | reverse complement strand
CCGCTTGCTCCTGCGCCAGGCGTTCCGCCGCCTGCTCGGCGGTTGCCTTGGCAGCGGCGGCCTGTGCGGCACGCTCAGCCGCTGCCTTCGCGGCAACCTGCTCGGCCGCGCGCTGCTGCGCGAGCTGCGCCTGATTCGGCACCGCCGGCGGTGGGGGCGGTGCGGGCGCAGGCGTAGGCGTATGCACCGGCGCGGCTACCCGCGGCTGCGTCGCGTTACGCACGACCGTCGCCTCGATGGCCAGCGTCTGCGGCGCTCTCGGGGGCGAGCGATATTCCCACCAGCCCCACAGCAGCGCCCCGATGATCACGGCGTGCACCGCGACGGACAGCAGAATCGACAGCACGCGGTCGCCACCGCGCTCGCGCATGTGTTCGCCTGCGCGCGTCACCATGGCTGCGGCAGTACCTGCATCAACACCGACCTCGCAGAAGAACAATCACGGCCGCGCGGCCCGCCCAGCCGCCGCGGGGGGCGTCGGCGCAGCGGTTTCGAGGCCGACCTGGGGCGCGCCCGCCTGTTGCAGCAGCACCATCGCCTGCATGACGCGGCCGTAGCTGACCGACTGATCGCTGTTGACCAGCACGGCGCGCTCCGGATTACGCCGTAGCGCGACGCTCGCGCGGATCAATGCGGTCTGATCATCGACCGGCTCGCGCGGGTGTGAACCCACGTTCAGGTACAGCCGACCCCGAGCATCGATGGACAGCACCAGCGGGTCCTGGTTCCGCTGCAGCGACAGCGGCTCGGCCTTCGCCTTGGGCAGATCCACCTTGACCCCCTGCGTCAGCAGCGGCGCGGTGATCATGAAGATGATCAGCAGCACCAGCATGACGTCGATGTAGGGCACCACATTGATGTCCCCCATCAACCTGCGTTTGCCCCGATTGACGGCGGGCATCACAGTCTCCCGACGGACGGGTGCGCTGCCAGTGTCGCCGGCCCCGGCGCATGCGCCGTCGCGGGCAGAGGACCCGTGGCACTGGAGACCGTGCCGCGACCGGCGTGGCGCTGCAGGATGGTGGAGAGCTCTTCGATGAAGCCGTCGTAACGTAGCTCCAGCCGACTGACCTGGTCGGCGTAGCGATTGTAGAACACCACCGCCGGAATGGCGGCGAACAGGCCGAAGGCGGTCGCAATCAGCGCCTCGGCGATGCCGGGTGCCACGTTCGCGAGCGTCGCCTGTTGCACGTTGCCCAGGGCGCTGAAGGCGCTCATGATGCCCCAGACGGTGCCGAACAACCCTACGTAGGGACTGGTGGAGCCGACGGTTGCGAGCGTTGCGAGGCTGTGCTCGAGCCGCTCGGTCTCCTTCAGCTGCGCCACGCGCATCGCCCGGCGCGAGCCTTCGAGCAGCATGTCGGCCGCGACCCCGCCCTGCTGCCGCAGGCGCGCGAATTCGCGGAACCCGAACTCGAAGATGCTCTCGATGCCGGTGGCTCCGCCGCGCGATTCGATCGCCCGGTACAGCGAGCTCAAGTCTCCTCCGGACCAGAAGGTGTTCTCGAAACGGTCCGCCTCGCGCCGCGCGCGGCCCACGATCATGCGCTTGCGAAAGATGATCGCCCACGAGGTCAGCGAGGCGATCAGCAGGATGCCCATGACGATCTGCACCACCACGCTCGCCTGCACCACCAGGCGAATGATCGATACATCGCCGCCCATCACTCGCTCCTTACCGGAAGTTGCATCGGAAAACCCGCTCCCACTCCTCGATCCATAACGCAACCATCGTCGACTCAGGGTCGGCTCAGGGTCGGCTCTGGGCCGGCTCTGGGCCGGCGCAGGGCAACCCTTGGGCTATGACAGCCGGCAAGCGTCGCGGTTTCATGGTGCGCGCATCCAGACAGGCCACGCGCACGCTCGCGCTGAGCAGCAGCTCCTCGGCGCCGCCGTCGGGAGGCCGCGCGCCTGCGGCCGGCGAGCCGCGCCAGATGCGCTGCTCGAACTGGATGCTCGCCCCGCCCTGGCGGTGCGGCTCGCAGCTGATCAGCAGCATGTCGTCGAGCCTCGCCGCCCGATGGTAATGCGCCTGCAGCGCGACCACCGAGAACACCACGCCCGGATCGTGCGCGAGCGCGCTCTGTGATACACCGCTCGCGCGCAGCCACTCGCTGCGCGCGCGCTCCAGGAAACGCAAATAGTTCGCATAGTAAACTATCCCGCCGGCGTCCGTATCCTCCCAGTACACCCGCGCCTGCCAGGTGAAGCCGTTCACGCACCCTCGCCGAACAGCGGCAGATTGGCGGCGGCACGCTCGGGCACGCGCAGCCCGAAGTGCTGCCAGGCGAGGCGCGTGGCCACGCGCCCGCGCGCCGTGCGCGCCATGAAGCCCTGTTGAATGAGGAACGGCTCGATCACGTCCTCGAGCGTGCCGCGCTCCTCCGCGACCGCGGCGGACAGGCTGTCGATGCCCACCGGTCCACCGTCGAACTTCTCCATGATCGTCAGCAGGAGCTTGCGATCCAGTGCATCCAGCCCCTCGGGATCGACCTGCAGCAGATCGAGCGCGGCCTGCGCCACGGTCTCCTCGATGCGGCCGTCTGCCTTCACCTGCGCGTAGTCGCGCACCCGCCGCAGCAGCCGGTTGGCGATACGCGGAGTGCCGCGCGAGCGCTGTGCGATGCGCAGCGCGCCGGCCGCGGAGATCTGCACCCCGAGGATACCGGCCGAGCGGCTCACGATGCGTTCGATCTCGGGGACCTGATAGAACTCCAGGCGCTGCACGATGCCGAAACGGTCGCGCAGCGGCGAGGTCAGCAGCCCCGCGCGCGTGGTAGCGCCCACCAGCGTGAAGGGCGGCAGGTTCAGCTTGATGGAGCGCGCACCGGGCCCCTCGCCGATCATGATGTCCAGCTGATAGTCCTCCATCGCCGGGTAGAGCACCTCCTCGACCACGGGGCTCAAGCGATGGATCTCGTCGACGAACAGCAGGTCGCGGGGCTGCAGGTTGGTGAGGATCGCGGCCAGATCCCCCGGCCGCTCGAGCACGGGACCTGCGGTCTGGCGCAGATTCACGCCGAGCTCCGCGGCCACGATGTGCGCCAGCGTCGTCTTGCCGAGGCCCGGCGGGCCGAAGATCAGTACATGGTCGAGGGCCTCACCGCGGCCGCGCGCCGCATCGATGAAGATCGACAGCTGCGACTTGACCGGTTCCTGGCCGATGTACTCTGCCAGCAGGCGCGGCCGGATGGCCTTGTCCACGGCGTCGTCGTAAGCGTGGGCAGTCGCGTTCATCAGCCGCTGCGATTCGATGGCGTTCATTCGCGCACTGCTCCCTGCAGCGCCCGGCGGATCAGCTCTTCAGTGCCGAGCACGCCAGCGCTCGCGCCCGCACCCGCACCCGCGCCCGCGGTCCCACTCGCGCCAGCGCCGGTGGCAGCAGCCGCGGCCTTGAGCATGCGTGTCGCCTCCGGCGGCCGGTAGCCGAGTGCGACCAGTGCGCTGAAAGCCTCGGCCTCCGCGCCCGTCGCGGACGTGGCACCGCTCGGACCGGCCAGCTCCACGGCGGCCCCATCCAGCCGGTCGCGCAGCTCGACGATCAGCCGCTCCGCGGTCTTGCGCCCGACTCCGGGGATGCGCATCAGCGCCGCCGAGTCCTGCTCCTGTACCGCACGCGCGAACGCGGCGCTGGTGACACCCGAGAGGATGGCGAGCGCCGTGCGCGGACCCACTCCGGCCACTTTCAGCAGATTGCGGAACAGTCGCCGCTCCGCATCCGTTGCGAATCCGTACAGCACGTGCGCGTCCTCCCGGACCACGAGGTGCGTGAGCAGGCGTACCGGCTGACCCACCGCCGGCAGGTCGTAGAACGTCGACATCGGCGCCTCGAGCTCATAGCCGATGCCGCCGACCTCGATCAACAGCTGCGGCGGCGCCTTCAAGGTCAGCACGCCTGCGAGGGAGCCGATCACGACTCAGGCAACCGCGCCCAGCGCCGCCAGACGTCGCGTCTGCGCGTGACATAGCGCCACGGCCAAGGCATCGGCCGCGTCGGCCTGCGGGGTGCTGGACAGCCGCAGCAGCGTGCACACCATCTGCGCCACCTGCGGCTTGGCCGCGGCGCCGAAGCCCGTGACCGCCAGCTTGATTGCGCGCGCAGCGTACTCGTGCACGGTCGCGCCGCCGGCGGCGGCGGCGCACAGCGCGACTCCGCGCGCCTGCCCGAGCTTCAGAGCGCTATCCGGATTGCGGTGAATGAAGACCCGCTCGATCGCGATCGCATCCGGCTGGTGCTCGGCCACCAGCGTACTGATCGCCGCATAGATACGCTGCAACCGCCGCACCATCTCGACCCCCGCCACATCGATGCAGCCACTGACGACATGGCGCTCGCTGCCGGTGCTGCAGTCGATGATGCCAAAGCCGGTGCGCTGCGAGCCTGGGTCCAGCCCCAGCACCCGTGCCGCGGGCGGCGCGCACGTGACGGCTGCCGCCGCGCCGGGCCGAAAGGCGCGCCAGGATTTGCCCGAGTAGCGCGTCATGGGCTGCGGGGTAAACCGCGGACGCACTTGCTGTGACCGGCCATACCTTGAATGATAAGCCGGAACACCCGGGCCCGACAGCATGGAAACCGCAAGCTACGCACCGCCGCAGATCGAGCATCGGCTCGAGGCCGCGCGGCGCGCCCTGGGCGGCCTCGGCGTACGCGACGCATTGCTCGCGGAAGGGTCAGAAGCCGCCGCTGCCGCCGGCGCCCTGACCCAGGATCCGGATCTCGCCGTGGCCACGTTGGTGCATTGGGTGCGTCTCGCCGGCGGGACACTGTCGCCAGTCGCAGACGTCACGCCGGCCCCGCAGAGTCGCATTCCCGCGGCAGACCGCCCGGCCACCGCTGCGCGTGAGCGCGAGTCCTCGCTCGAGGCACGGCTGGGCGCGCTCGCGCTGCAGCTCGCAGATGCGCTCGAGCGGCTCGGAGTGCTGCGCCTGCCCGACGGCTGGTCGGCGGCGCAGCCACTGCACGCGGGACAGGCCGAGGTGCTGCGCAAGATGCTGCTCGCCGTAGCGGCCGACCCGCGACTGGTCGTCGCACGTCTGGCCGAGCAGCTCGTGCAGCTGCGCCACGCGCGCGAGCTGCCGCCCGAGGAGCAGCGTCGTCTGGCGCTCGAGACGCGAGCCATCATCGCCCCGCTCGCCAACCGCCTGGGGGTCTGGAATCTCAAATGGGAGCTCGAGGACCTCGCCTTCCGCTATCTCGAGCCCGAGAACTATCGCCGCACGGCGCGCGCGCTCGCCGAACGGCGCGTGGACCGTGAGCGCTACATCGAAGCGCTGTGCGAGCGCATCCGCGTCGAGCTGCGCTCCGCCGGCATCGAGCCGATCGCCGTCTACGGTCGACCCAAACATATCTACAGCATCTGGAACAAGATGCAGCGCAAGCACGTAGCCTTCGAGCAGCTGTTCGACGTGCGCGCGGTGCGCATCGTGGTGCAGAGCATCCCGGAGTGTTATGCCGCGCTCGGGGTGGTGCACGGACTGTGGTCCTATATTCCGGGCGAGTTCGACGACTACATCGCCACCCCCAAGGACAATGACTACCGCTCCATTCATACGGCTGTGATCGGACCGGAGGGCAAGTCCGTCGAGATCCAGATCCGCTCGCGCGAGATGCACGAGCAGGCCGAGCTCGGCATCGCCGCGCACTGGCGTTACAAGGAAGGCGCTGCGGCGCGCGGCGGTGGCGGTGGCGGTGGCGGTGGCGGTGGCGGTGCCGGCGGCGGCAGCGGCAGCGGCGGCGGTGCCGTGGACACCACGCG
>JASHPX010000012.1 GCA_030037905.1 Gammaproteobacteria bacterium | reverse complement strand
TTGCAACCCGGTGGGGAGCTGCCGCTGCATACCTACAATCTGCCGCGCTCAGTGTTCTTGAATGCCGCGTTCGGTGGCACCTTTTACCAGGCGCCCCGTTATCAGGGGATGGGTTTCGGCAGACAGTGGTCCCCGATGGTGGAGGTCACGGCCAATCGCAATCTGGCCGCCGGGGCGGTCACCGACTGGGACGTGATGCCGGAGTTCCAGGTGTCGCTCAATAGACGCCAGAACATTCGCGCGGATCTGGGCTACCTGATACCCGTCAACGATACGGCGGATCGTCCCCAGCAGATCTGGTTCTACATCGAATGGGACTGGGGTGATGGCGGACTATTCGAGGGCTGGTGAATGTCGCACATGAGCTCGTCGTCCCCGCCACGCGGCACGTCGTGTACCGGGGCCGCTACGTCTGAACGCTACCGGTGGCGGCTGGGCTGGCGCGGCTGGCTGCCGATGCTGCTGCTGGCATATGCTTCGATCGGCCTCGGCGAGCCGCCGCCCGCCGGCTACAGTGCCGACGAGCCGCAATTTCAGACCTCCGATCGCTGCCTGGCCTGCCACAACGGGCTGGTGTCCCCGACCGGCGCGGACGTTTCCATGGGCTTCGACTGGCGCACCAGCGTCATGGCGAACTCCGGTATCGATCCTTACTGGGAAGCGAGCCTGCGTCGCGAAACGCTCGATCATCCGCAATCGACTGCGGCCATCGAGGATGACTGCGCCACCTGTCACATGCCGATCGCGCGCTACCATGCCCATTTGCAGGGTCGCACGCCCGACGTGTTTGCCCACTTGCCGCTCAAGCCGGCGCTGGGCGCCGCCAGGGAGTATGCCGACGGGGTCTCCTGCTCGGTATGCCACCAGATCACCGCGCAGAACCTCGGCACGCCCGCGAGCTATAACGGCCACTTCGTGGTGGCCGGACCGGAGCCGGACGGAGCACATCCCGAATACGGTCCTTTCGACATCGTTCCAGGCCTGATGCGCGTCATGCGCTCCTCGACCAGTGGGTTTCAGCCCACCCACGGCGACCAGATTCGCAGCTCCGAGCTGTGCGCCACCTGCCACACGCTGATCACCACCGCGCTTGGGCCGGGAGGAAAGGTCATCGGCTCTCTGCCCGAACAGGTGCCCTACCAGGAGTGGAAACACAGCGCCTTCTACAACCAGCAAAGCTGCCAATCCTGTCACATGCCGTTGATCAACGAGCCCGTACCCATCACGCGCATCTTCGGGGTGCTGCGCACCGGCGCCCGGCACCACCAGTTCATCGGTGGAAATTTCCTCCTGCAGCGCTTGCTCGCGCGCTATGACACGGATCTGGACCTGACGCCCTCCAGTCAGGAGTTCTCCGCTGCGGCGGCGCGCACCGTGGTGTTCCTGCAGTCGCGCTCGGCGAGCCTGCAGCTGGGTACTCCGGTGCTGCGCGACGGGCAGCTGCAGGTAGACGTGACAGTCCAGAATCTGACCGGACACAAGCTGCCGACTGCCTATCCGTCGCGTCGCGCCTGGCTGCACCTGACGGTGCTCGATCATGCCGGTCACACCGTGTTCGAATCCGGTGCGGTGCGCGCCGACGGCTCGATCGCCGGCAACCTCAACGACGAGGACCCGCTGCGTTTCGAGCCACACTTCAGCGAGATTCGCAGCGCCGATCAGGTGCAGATTTACGAATCCATCCTGAAGGACCGCAACGGCGCGGTGACCACGGGCCTGCTGAACGCCATCGGCTACCTGAAGGACAATCGGTTGCTGCCGCGCGGCTTCGACAAGCAGACGGCCGATGCACAGATCGCCGTGGTCGGCCGGGCGCTGCAGGACGCGCAGTTCGTCGGCGGACAGGACCGCGTGCGCTACTCGGTAGCGCTCGGAGGCAGCAGCGGCGGTGCGGGTCCTCCCTACCACATCGAGGTGCAGCTGCTCTACCAGCCGATTGGCTATCGCTGGGCGACCAATCTGAAAAACTATGACACCGCCGCTGAGCCACGCCGCTTCAACGGCTACTACGATACGATGGGGCCGGCTATCACCGTGACGCTGGCGCAAGCCACCGCAGTGAGTCCCTGACGGCCTGGACCGGCGGCGCTTGCGCCCGGATGGCGGCCTCTGCCGAGCGGAGCCCTTCATGAGCATCGGCTGGATTCATTTTTGGCCCGCACGGTTGCGGTGGGCGCGCGGCGGCGCGCGCGGCCGCATGCGGGGCGGCCCGGCGCGCGGGTCGCCATCCAAGGCCGGGCAACCGCTCGCGCTGCGGCTCGATGCGACGAGCTTTCCGCACCCGGTTACGCAGCTGCAGCGGCGCGAGACGGCGCTTTCCTGGCTGGTGCTGACCGGCCAGTGTGCCTACAAGATCAAGAAGCCGGTGCGTCTGGAGTTCATCGACGCTGCAACGCTCGAGCGCCGGCGCTTCCTGTGCGAGGAAGAGCTGCGGCTCAATCGTCGATTCGCTCCTGACCTGTATGACGCGGTGGTGCCTATCAGCGAGCGGGACGGACATCCCGAGGTCGGCTCCCCGCGAGCGCCGGTCGAGTACGCGGTGCGCATGCGTCAGTTCGACGGTTCGCAGGAGCTTGCCGCGCAGCTCGAGGCCGGCTCCGTGAGCATCACGGACATGGCCGGTTTCGGCTCGCGGTTGGCCGACTGGCACGCCGCAGCGGCCGTCGCGCAGGATCCATCCTACGGGGATGTGCCGATGGTGCGCTCACAGGCGCTGGAAAATTTCGATGCACTGCGTCCCCGCCTGCAGGGCGAGCAGGCACGACGTCTGCAGCGCCTGCGGGACTGGACCGAGGCGCAGCTGCTGCAACTCGAGCCGCTGTTGGCCGAGCGGCGCTCCACCGGGCGGGTGCGCGAGTGCCATGGGGACCTGCATGCCGGCAACGTGGTGCGCTGGCAGGGCCAGTGGGTGCCGTTCGACTGTCTGGAGTTCGAGCCGCGGCTGCGCTGGATCGATGTCTTCAGCGATGTGAGCTTCCTGTTCATGGATCTCGTGAGCCACGCGCGCGAGGAGCTCGCGTACGCTTTGCTCAGTGCCTACTGCGAGCGTGGCGGTGATTACGATGGGCTGCGGCTGCTGCGTTTCTACGCGGTCTACCGCGCGTTGGTACGCGCCAAGGTCGATGCGCTGAAGGTTCCCGAGCAGATCGTGGATTTCGCGGCGGACGGCGCAGTGGCGGCAGCCGAAGCGCATCGGCGTCTGCACGCCCGGCTCGAGGCCGCCGAGCGTCTCGCTCTCGAACGCCACCCGGCGCTGCTGCTCATGCACGGGGTGACCGCCTCGGGCAAATCATGGCTGAGCGAGCAGCTCATTGGCACGCTCGGAGCGGTGCGCGTGCGCTCCGATGTCGAGCGGCGACGCCTCCTGGGCTCGGGTGCGTACTCCGACAGCGCGACCGAGGCGACGTACGCGCGTCTGCAGGCCTGCGCGCACAGCGGTCTGCAAGGCGGATGGCGCCTGATCGCCGATGCGAC
>JASHPX010000121.1 GCA_030037905.1 Gammaproteobacteria bacterium | reverse complement strand
CCTTCGAAGGCGCTCGAGGCGAAGCTCGACACCGATGAGAGCATCGCCGAGCGGTTCGACTTCTCCCGCAGCGACTATCGGGTGGTGATTGCGCTACGGGAGGACTATCTCGCCCCGCTCGAGGCTCTCAAGAAAGTCATGCCCAGCCTCTCGCAGAACCGGCTGCGGCTTGCGCCGATGACGGGGAGCCAGGCGCTGGAGGCGGTGCTGCAACCGGGCAACCGGCTGCGCCACGGCAAGCCGCTGGTCTCGGAGGAAGTCGCCGAGGCCATCGTACGGTTCGTGGCGGGAGGGTCGGAGCTCGCGAACGCGGAAGTCGAGCCCTCGCTCCTGAGCCTCATTTGCCGCGAGCTGAATGAGCAGCGGATCGCGCAGGGCAGAAGTGAGATTTCCCAGGACCTGCTCGCTGGCTCGCACGAGACGATCCTGAGCAATTTCTATGAGCGTAGCCTCGCCGACCAGCCCGACTCCGTCCGCCGGATCATCGAGGATGACCTGCTGACGGAGTCCGGGTATCGGGAGAACCTCGCCGAGGAGAGCCTGCTACGCCGATTCCGAACCGCCGGGGCGGCCGCGGATGCGCTCGCAAAGCTCGTCAATCGGCGGCTGCTTCGGATCGAGGAGCGTCTCGACGTGCGCCGCGTCGAACTCACTCATGATGTCCTCACCGGCATCGTCAAGGCGAGCCGTGATGCCCGCCATGAGCGCGAGGCGAAAGCCGCCACCGAGCGGGCGCTCGCCGAGCAGCGCGCCCGGGAGCAGGCTGCGCATCGGGCGCTCCGACGGACACGGGCCATCGCTGCCGGCTGCACGCTTCTCGCGGCGTTGGCTTTCGCCGCGGCGATCTTCGCCTTCATGAGCTTCAGCCGCGCCCGCCACGCCGAGCTCATCGCGCAGCAGACCCGCACAGTCTCCGAGCAGGCACGCCGCGAAGCCGAAGGGCTTCTCGGCTTCCTCACCGACGACTTCGTCACCGAGCTCAAGACCTTCGGGCGCTATCAGACCATCGCCGAGCTCGCTCAACGCGAGATCGACTACTTCCAGCGCCTCCCCCCGCAGCTCGAGGGACCGGAGACTGCTCGCAGCGACGCTTACGCGCTGGTGGACCGTGCGATGGCACTCGATGAGCTCGGACAGCACAGCACTGCGGATAGGAACGATTCCCAAGCCATCGCGCTCCTCGAGTCGCTCCGACGCACCGACAAGTCCGATGCGACGACGGTTGCGCTGGGGTCGGCCTATGCAGACCGCTGCTTCAATCTCATCGGCGAGGGGCGCGCGGGGGCGATCGGCACCTATCCTGACTGCCAGCGGGCTGTCGCGCTGCTGCGCCCCGCAGGCGGGCGCGTCGGTGCACCGACCGGGGCTCGTGACCGATATCTCGAAGCGCTGGTCTACCTCGGGCTCGAAGACGTGAACCGGGGCCAGAACGAGGAGGCGGTGCAGGTGACGCGCGAGGCCCTGCGCATCGAAATTCCGCTCACCACACCCGAGAACAGTGGCAAGGACATTGCCGCCCTTCACGTCATGGCGGGGACGTATCTCACCATCGCGCTGGCCCACCTTGGACACGACGAGGAGGCGCGTCGGGTAGGCGAGGAGACCCTCCCCGTTGCCACCCGGTACTTGGCGCAGCACCCGCAGTCCGGCCCGATACTGGGCAGCACAATTACCCTGCTTGGATACGGGTTGAACCAAGTCGCAGCCAACGAGCTCGATGCGGCCGGGGCCATCCGCTTCACCATGCAAGACGTGCAAATGGCTCACACACTCGTCGGAGTCGAGCCCAAGAACGTCATTTACCGCTTCGATCTCGGCGGAGCCTATTTGAGTCTCGGTCTGGCTTTGTGGCAGGCCGGACGACTGCGCGAGGCCATCAGCAACTTACGACAAGCGGAGGAAACCTACGGAGAGGCGGCCAGCGGGTTTTCGGCAGCGCTTGCCTATCTAGTTCCCGTCACGCGCGACACGGCGTCCTTGCAAGCACAGCTCGGTGACTTCACCGGAGCCGCCGCAACGATCGCCACGGCGGAGGCCTACCTGAGCCCTCGTGTATTGAGCAACTCCGGACCGGTAGGTCAAGCAGCGGCGGCGGCCTTCGATGCCACACGAGCCTATGCGGTTGCCACTGTAGCCTATGAGCACCGCGACTTGGCCACGGCGCAACGCGTCGCAGACAGGGCTGTCGCGCAACTGGATGCGCACCGAATCAACGGGGAACTGACGGGCGACATGAACGGCATGGAATGCGATCTTTTTGATCTGGAAGCGCACGCCGAGTACGCGCTCGGAGATTTCGAGGCAGCCGCGCGGGCCGAGAGCCTGGCGCTGAAAGGATGCAAAGCCAACGCGGGAGCCAACGTCAGCGATCAGCGCGCTGTCGCTCAGCCCGCCATCTGGCTCTCGATGGCGCTCGCGCGCGAGGGCAAGCAAGCGGAAGCCGCACGGACCATCGGCCCGATCGTCTCGATGTACCGCGGACTGGAGAAGCGAAACCACGGTGATGAGTGGCTGCCGCTCGAGTTCGCCGAAGCCTTGTATGCGCAGTCACTGACAGACGCGCAGCATCGCTCGGTACTGCTGCACGAGGCGAGTGGGCTCGTCGATCACCTGATCCCAGTGATCGCGAGGCTCCACGACACCCGCGATTGGCGCGCGCGTATCGAGGCGGCGGAGCGCGTCGAGGTCGGTCGCGGGCGTCGCGAGCGGCGCCCGATCTTCGAGGCTCCGATTCGCAGCGCTCTGCATCGCACCGCCAGCGTCGTGTCGGCAGATCCGGCGGATCGGCTGACCTCGTGGCTCACGCTGCCAGACGCTGCTCGAAGCGGCGCATGAAGTCCGCCAGCTCCCCGACAGCTTCGAGGCTCACCGGGTTGTACAGACTGGCACGGCAGCCCCCCACTGAGCGGTGGCCGGCCAGGCCGATCAAGCCCCGTTCGGCCGCTGCCCTGACGAATTGCGCTTCCAGGCGCGGTTCGGCCAGTCGAAAAACCACGTTCATGAGCGAGCGCGAAGCTGCCGTCACGGGACACTGAAACAGTGCGGATTCGTCGATGACTTGGTAAAGCAGCGCCGCCTTGCGGCGATTGATCTGCTCGATGGCCTCCAGCCCGCCGACCTCGTTCTCCAGCCAGTCCAGCACGCAGCCGACGACATAGATGGCAAAGATCGGCGGCGTGTTGTAGTTGGAGCGTTGCGCGATGTGCGGCCGGTAGTCCAGCATGGTCGGCATATCTTCAGGAATGTGCTTCACGACATCGCGTCTGAGTGCGACGAGCGTCGTACCCGCCGGCCCCAGGGTCTTTTGCGCGTGCGCGTACAGACAGCTGATCGTACGGCAGTCGATGCGGCGGGACAGGATATCCGAGCTCATGTCCACCACCAGTGGCGCCTGTACACGCGGAATGACCTGCCACTGGGTACCCTCGATGGTGTTGTTGCTGCAGAGGTGCAGGTAGCAGGTGTCGGCCCGCACCTGCAGCTGTGCGGGCAACTGTCGATGCTCGGGACCGCTGCTAGCCGCGATCGCCACATCACGCCCAAGCCTGCGGGCCTCGGCAATGGCCCTGGCGGTCCAGTAGCCCGTGTCGACATAGTCGACCTTGCCTCCGGGCGGCGAGAGATTCAGCGGCACCATCGCAAATTGCAGCGAGGCGCCGCCTTGCAGGAGCAGCAGCTCGAAGCTCTCGTCCAGATCAAGCAAGCGCCGCAACCGCTCGAGTGTCTCGGCGATCAGGTTCAGCGCGGCGTCCGAGCGATGGCTCAGCTCCATCACCGACATGCCGAGGCCGCGGAAATCCAGCAGCTCGGCGCGCACACGACGCAGCACCGGTAGCGGCAGGGCGCCGGGCCCCGGATAGAAATTCCAGACCCGCCTCATGCCTGCCGAGGCTGGCTTGCGGCCCGGGCGAGCAGCATGTGCCGTGCGGCCTCCAGCGCGCGATTGATGGCCGGGCGCCGATAGTCCCAGATCGGCTCGGGGTCAGGCGGATTGATGACCATGGTGGCATTGGCCTCGAACAGCAGCAGTGAGCCGTCGCGGCCGATGGCAAAGTCGAAGCCTGCGTAATCCAGGGCGAGCCGACGGCCCACTTCGCTCAGGGCCCGCAGTCCCTGCGCGCCGAGCACACCGCTCATGTTCTGGAGAAACTGCTGCTCCTCGCTCCGAAAGGCGGCGCTGGCGCCCATGGCCGAAGAGAAGTAGTGAACCTTCCAGTCCGACGAGATCGCCAGGTGCAGCGGATAGAGAACACCGTCGATACACATGACGCGGTATTTGCGCGCCATGCCATCGCTACCACGTGCATCCAGATAGTCAATCAGCAGCAGCTCGTCACCGGGTAGTTGCGCGGCGGCGGCGGCCAGATCCTCGGCGCGTTCGATGCGCAGAAAATGCCGGCCGGTGTGAAAGCCGGGCGAGCGCAGCAGCAGCGGAAAGCGCAGCGAGCGTTGCAGGGGCGAGCGCCGCCACTGCGCCAGGGTTGCGCGGGCCAAGCTGCGCACCTCCGGCACCACGAGGCCGCTGATCCCAGCGAGGCGCGCGGCATTGGCTGCCCGCGCGGTTTGCGACACGCATGTCGGTGAGTTGATGATCGGTGCCGTCGTCTGCCGCAACAGCAGTTCGGCTCGTGACAGTGCCGTGGCGCACAGATCCGCATCGCCGATGGCGTTGAATACCAGCGCATGAGGTGGTAGCGGTCGCGTCGGCGGGAAGAATTCCGTATACAGCACCGTTGTCGCGAAGATGCGCGTGTCGAGTATTTGTCGCGTCGGAATGTTGCCGCCGCGGGCGGACACCAGCAGCAGAACCGCCGCCGGCGGTGTACGGCCGCGGTAACGGCGCAGCGCCACCGGCTGGGCTGCAAAGCCCTTCTGACGGTGCAGTGCGGCTGCTGTTTCCTGGCCGAGCTGGGCGAGCACGCGGGCCACACCCTGATGGGCCTCGGCCATGTCGGGGCTGGCCCGCAGCGCTGCCTCATAGTGCAGGCGCGCGGCATCGAGCTCTCCGGACTCGTACAGCAGGTTGCCGAGATTGACGCGTCCGATGGCATTACTCGGGTGATGGTACACGGCCTGCTGGTAGGCGCTGCGCGCGGCGGCGAGATGACCACTGTCCTGTGCCAGTCGACCCAGCTCGTTCAACGCGCTGAAATGCGTCGGGTCGCGTTTCAGCACCTCCAGGTATGCCCGTGTGGCCGCGGATAGCTCGCCCGCCAAGTCCAGCTGCAGCGCATGCTGGAGCAATTGTTCGACGCTATCGGTTGTAGCCTGAAAAGTCTCGGCGGCGATCGGTGCGGCCTCCGTGCGGCCGAATGAGCCGTGAACCGGGCTTCATTATAACGGCGATGCTCCATAACGGCGATGCTGCCATAACCGCGATGCTGCCATAACCGCGATGCCGCCGCCTTGGCACGGCCTGGCTCGACAGCGCCTGCGGCGGCCCGTTCCCCGGCCGTGCATGCATGGAGTTCGTTCAGTACGCGTAGTAAGGTCCCACGGTACCGCCGGCACTCGCGCCTTGGATGGCGTTGAACACAGTGCGGCCGTAGAAGAACGGCAACCCCCAATCAAAGTAGGGTCCAAACCCAGGGACGGGACTCGCCAGCCCACCCACGTCATCTATCGCGAAATAGCTGTCGTTGATGTCATTGAGATTGGCGACCTGGAACGACACGTCGCTGGCGGTGCCGTTGGTACCCTGATTGGTGGCACTCAGGGAGACTGTGCCGGTCGGGCAGTAGAAATCCGCCGCCACCCCGGTCCCGCACGGCGGCAGCGTGCTGTCGTTGAAGTACAGCGAGTTGGAGCCGGAATCGATGAAGCTGCTGCTGAGGGTACTGCCGTTGAACGTGGTAGTGAAATTGCCCTCGTCGTCGGCGGTGAGCACCGTCGCACTGCCGAGGCCGTTGTTGTTCTCAGTGCCGATGCCGAATACCAGGTAGCCTGACCCGGTGGTCGCCCCATCGGCGGAGATGGCGGCCAGTTGCAGGATCACGCCGTTGTTGTCGGTAGGGAAACTGGCGACCGGGTTGATCACCTGATCGGCGAGCGATTGCGCCGTCGAGGAGCAGCTGCCGCTCGATGTGCAAGAGAAGTAGATATCATTGCTCGGTGCCTCCACACAGCTCTCACCGCAATCCTGGGCGAACACTGTCACGCCCAGGACGCCGTTGGCGTCGAATTCATTGACTGAATCGAGAGACGTACCGTTGCTGGTGCAAGCCTGGGGCGGAGCGGGCGAGGGGGAGGCGCTGTCATTGATGATCTGCACGGGTACGGCACCGCTCGTGGTCTCCCCACCGACCTGGACCGTGGCCAATGCCACCGCGCCCCACGCGTAACCGTCGGCGAACGGCAAGCACTCCTGGATCGTATTACCCGGGTTCTGCGGATCAGACATGGCAGTCAAGCTGATCCCGGCGCTGGTCAGCACCGAGGCCATCAGGCGCAGACCCGAGGAGCCTGTGTCCACCAGCACATTGGGAATGGTCGCGCAGGTGCTGGTGCCCGGCTCGCAGACCGTGACGCTGACCAGCGGGATGTTGAAAGTCTGGCAGCTGCCCTCGCAGGCCGTGGTCGACCCGGGACCGGGGTTTACCGATACGGCCACGACGTTGGGGCCGCCGTTCGCGAAGTCTTCGCCGGAGGCCGTGGCGTTACTGCCGCTGCCGCTACTGGCACTACCTCCGCCGGCGCAGGCTGACAGCAGCGCGACGCCGAGCAAAGCGGCCAAACGATGCACTGTGCTCATGGAAGGCCGCTCACTGCAAGGCGCTTACGGAGACGCCGTCGGGAACGAGCAGCACCGAGCGCGTAGAGGACGGGCAACGCGAGGTTACTGTCGGTTTTGACGGCCATTTGGATTTCAGAGGGCTCTAAGCTAAACGCTGCTGCGTATGGTTGCGCAGACCGCAGGCTACGGCGGGCGTTCGGCGCTGGCCACGGTCTGGCGCGCCGAAGCGCTCTCGCAAGAGAACGGATCAGCGGACAAATGACCGTAGCGCCTCAACAAAAATTAACATGAGTGCGGTCATAACCGCTCACAGGCTCAACTCGTGCTCAGATCGGACACGATGCCGTAGTAGGCACCGGTGGTGCCTTCACCCGTGACGGCAATGATGATCTGGTCGGGCGACTCGTTCGTATTCAGTTCCGCCATGCCGGTAAATGGCACGCCATCGAGGGCGGCGTATGAGCCGCTGCAGTCGCCGAGCGTGTACGAGACCTGATAGAGATCGTAACTTGCATTCGTGACCGTGACGGTGCCGTTCGCTACGCAGCCATCGGTCGAGCCCTGTGCATATAAGACACCGGAGGAGGAGATCGTCACGCTCGACCCGCTGAGTGGGTCGAGTCCATCGCTGACCGCGGCGAGGTGATCGGTATACGTCCCGCTGACCGTGCCTAGGGACGAGGCCGTGTTGTACAGTGAAGCGAACGTCAGCGACCAGCTACTGCTGATCGTGGTGGTGTCCTCGGTCGTGAATTGCAAGCTGCCGCTGATCGTGCTGCCGCTATCGAACGTACCGCTGAACGTGCCGGTGCCAAAGGTCGAGCCATCCGAGAATTGGTAGTCGTACTGGGTATAGCCATCCAGCGCAATATCCAGTGTCGTGCCGGTAACCTGCGCCGTGCCGACGAATTGAACGCCGTCGGAGCGAATGAAGTCAGCCTGGCCATTGGCGTTGATGAGGCCCGTCAGCTGCAGGCCGGACTCCGAGTCGGTACCGGACCAGATGCCGGCTGCCGTGCCGGTGGTGCTGCTCGTCGACGCCTTCACGAAGCTGCAGGCGAGACTGTTGCCAGTGCAGTTGCAGCCTGCGATGCAGATCATCGAGAGCGCCAGGATGGTGTGGACGCACTTCATGCGATTACAGCGCGGGCGCGCATCAGGGGTTGACGCTACAGGAGGCCGCCATGCCGCAGTTTCCAGCAATGGGTCTGGCTTTGTAGCAGTAATTCGAGACTCCGGACGGTTCCGCTCTCATAGATGCCCCATGACGGGCAGGACGGGAAAGTGTCGGCGAATGACGACAGCCCCGCATCGTGAACCACTCGATCCAACTGTCCCGCTTCACTGATAGGTCAGGTCAAGCAGTGAAAATTGACGTGCAAGCCGGCGCGAGAGATTAACAAGATTAATCGGTGATTAACTCGAATTCACTGCAACCCGGTGCACTTCGCCGCCGGCGAGACGTTCGTTGAAGTTTGCACAGGCGGACACCGCAATGGTCTGCCTCGAGAGTCGCCGTGAATATCTCCGCGCCCTTCATCCGTCGCCCGGTCGCCACGACGCTGCTGACAATTGCGGTCGCCGCCGCGGGCGCTATCGCCTTCTTCCTGCTGCCGGTGGCACCGTTGCCGAACGTGGACATCCCGACGGTGATGGTGCAGGCGACCCTGCCGGGCGCGAGCCCGGAGACCGTGGCTACCAGTGTCACGACGCCGCTGGAGCGCCACCTCGGCACCATCGCGGGGGTCACGGAGATGACCTCCTCGAGCTCGGTGGGTTCCTCGCGTATCGTGCTGCAGTTCGACATGAGCCGCGACGTCAACGGCGCGGACCGCGACGTCGAGGCGGCCATTCAGGCGGCACGTGTAGATCTGCCCACTACGTTGCGCTCGAATCCGACGTACCGCAACTTTAATCCGGCCAATGCGCCGGTGATGATCCTGTCCTTGACCTCCGATACGCTCACGCCGGGTCAGATCTACGATTCGGCCTCCACCATCATCCAGCAGAAGCTGCTGCAGATCGAAGGTGTGGGCGAAGTGGACATCGGCGGCGCCTCGCTCCCGGCGGTGCGGGTGGATCTCAACCCGCGCGCGCTCTTCAAGTACGGCATTGGCCTGGAAGATGTGCGCGCGGCGCTCACGGCTGCCAATGCCAATGCGCCCAAGGGGTTTCTGGAGGATCCCCGGCGCCACTACCAGATCTATGTCAATGACACCTCGGTAGACGCGGCTGCGTACAGGCCTCTGATCATTGCCTACCGCGACAATGCCCCGGTTCGGCTCAAGGACGTGGCCAATGTCTACGACGGGGTGGAGAACATTTTCAATCTCGGCCTCGCCGACGGGCAGAAGTCGGTCATGGTGATCATCCACCAGCAGACCGGCGCTAACATCATCGACACGGTCAAGCGCATCGACGCCGTCCTGCCGCAGATCCAGGCATCGATCCCGGCAAGCATCAAGATCGCCAAGCACCACGACCGCACCACCACGATCCGTGCCTCGCTGCACGACGTGGAGTTCACGCTGCTGGTCTCCACGCTCCTGGTGATCTTCGTGGTGTTCATCGCTCTGCGCAATCCGCGCGCCGCGCTGATCCCGGCGGTGGCGGTGCCGGTGGCGCTCATCGGCACCTTCGGCGTCATGTACCTGCTCGACTTCAGCCTGGACAACCTGTCGCTGATGGCTCTGACCATCGCGACCGGTTTCGTGGTCGACGATGCCATCGTGATGCTGGAGAACATCTCGCGGCACCGGGAGAATGGCGTAGCGCCGTTCGAGGCGGCATTGCAGGGCGCGCGTGAGGTCGGCTTCACGGTACTGTCGATGAGCCTGTCGCTGATCGCGGTGTTCCTGCCGATCCTGTTGATGACGGGCATCATCGGGCGCCTGTTCCGCGAGTTCGCCGTGACGCTCTCGGTCGCGATCCTGCTGTCGCTGGTGCTGTCCTTGACCACGA
The DNA here is from genome assembly GCA_030037905.1 of Gammaproteobacteria bacterium. Classification (GTDB taxonomy): domain Bacteria; phylum Pseudomonadota; class Gammaproteobacteria; order Steroidobacterales; family Steroidobacteraceae; genus FEN-1191. The sequence continues at coordinate 4,021 of JASHPX010000121.1, read as the reverse complement.
CCCCCTGTATGTGCGCGCACCTGCTTGGCCACATGCGCGCGCGCGCCGGCTCGTTGCTGGATCGCTTCCTGGAGCTCATGGAGCGCGGCTTCAATTCGATGCGCGATTTTTACGCGCACACGCTGCGCGCGGCGCTGGCGCATCCGCGGCTGGTGATCTCGATCCTCGGCGCCACGGTGGCGCTCAACGTTTACCTGTTCGCGGTGATACCCAAGGGCTTGTTCCCGCAGGAGGATACCGGCAGCATCCAGGGCAATCTGCTCGCCGACGAGGATGTGTCCTTCGAAGCCATGGAGAATCGCCTGGAACAGGCTGTCTCCATCGTGGACAAGGATCCGGCGGTGGCCAGCGTCGTGGGTTTCACCAATGGCGGTGGCGGCTTCGGCGGCGCCAACACCGCCAATATGTTCATCGACCTCAAATCGCTCTCCGCGCGTCACGGCATGAACTCGCAGCAGGTCATCGCACGGCTGCGTCGTGAGCTCAGCAGGCTCACCGGCGCGCGGCTGTTCCTGCAGGTGGTGCAGGACATCCGCGCCGGCGGCCGCCAGAGCAACGCCGAGTACCAGTACACGCTCCTGGGCGATGACCTGGACCAGCTCAATACCTGGGCGCCGAAGATCACCGAGGCATTGAAGCACGTCCCGGAGCTGGCGGATGTGAGCTCCGATCAGCAGAACAGCGGCCTGGATGTGCGCCTGAACGTCGATCGCGCGACCGCCGCGCGGCTCGGGGTCGATCTGACCGATCTCGACAACACCCTGTACGACGCCTTCGGACAGCGAGATGTCTCCACCATATACGAGGACATGAATCAGTATCACGTCGTGATGCAGGTGCAGCCGGATTTCTGGCAGAATCCGGCCACCCTGCGTGATGTGTGGATCAGCACCTCCGGTGGGGCGCTGTCGGGCACGGAGTCCACCGCCGCCGCGGTCGGCGACTTTACGATCGCCAGCCCCCCTGCCTTGGGCGGGGTGAGTCCCAGCGACACGGGCAACGCATCCAACAGCGGAACCGGTGGAGCCCCCACCGGCACCACGGCGCTCACCAGCACCACCGGCGGTGCGGCGCTGGAGGCGGCAGCCAGCGCAGCCGCGGCGGCGAGCACAGCCGCGGCGGCGAGCTCCACCGCAGCGGCCGCCTCGACGCCTGGCGCGACGACCTCCACCTCTACCACCTCCACCGATACCGGGGTGACTGCGGCTGCGCAGGCGGCCGCCGAGGTCGCAGCCGCGGCGACGAGTCTCTCGTCGCAGGAGGCCAGCACGGCCGCTGCGAACCTCATCAGCGCAAGCAGCGCCGCCAGCACGACGACCTCCACCACGACCACTCTCAACCTCGCCGCTCAAAACGCGCAGCTCAACGCACTGACCAACAGCGGCAGCGGTGTGGCCTCGACCGGCGCCTCGCTGAGCACCGCTGCCGAGACCATGATCCCGCTGTCGGCGTTCGCGAATTATGGGCCCGGCACCACCCCGATGCAGGTGCAGCACCAGGAGAATTTCGTCGCCACCACCATCTCCTTCAATCTGCCGCTCGGTGTCACGCTCGGCGAGGCCACCCAGGCGATCGAGCGCACGATGCAGCAGCTGCACGTGCCGATCGGCATTCACGGCGCCTTCGCCGGCACCGCCCAGGTCTACGAGCAGTTCCTGTCCAACGAGCTGCTGCTGATCCTCGCCGCGCTCGGGGCGGTCTACATCGTGCTGGGCATCCTGTACGAGAGCTTCATCCACCCGATCACGATTCTCTCGACTCTGCCCTCGGCCGGCATCGGCGCGGTACTCGCGCTGATGGTATTCAATACACCCTTCACGCTGGTGGCGCTGATCGGGGTGTTCCTGCTCATCGGCATCGTCAAGAAGAACGCGATCATCATGATCGACGTGGCGATCAGCACCGAGCGCGAGCGCGGCATCGATGCGCGTACCGCGATCTACGAGGCCTGTCTGCTGCGCTTCCGTCCGATCATGATGACTACCTTCGCGGCCTTGTTCGGCGCGCTACCCCTGGCTTTGACTACCGGCAACGGCGCGGAGTTGCGAGCGCCGCTGGGCATCTCGATCGTCGGGGGCCTGGTCCTCAGCCAGATCCTCACTCTCTATACCACGCCGGTCGTCTACCTGTACCTGGATCGAATGCGCGCGTGGGCGCGCAACCTCATCCGCGATCCGCGGCGTGGCGTCGGCGGTCCGGCGACTGTCGGAGGTCCCGCGTCAACCGACGGCGTGTGAAGTTATCTTCCCGAGTACACAGCAGATCCGCACTGATCAGTTCGATGTGTTTGTACGCGGGGCAGACATAGACGCAGCCCGCGCGCATGTATTCCTGGGCGCCAGCGCTCTTGATCCGCAGCTTGGTGCACACCGCCAGGAGATGAACCAGCAGGTCGATACTGCCAGCCTGGCCTCGATGTTGCGCCACGATAATCGGCGCGGCGAATTCCGCGGGCAACGAAGCCAGGATGTAGCTGACTGCCTGCAAGCCTCCAGCGGAGCAGGCCAGAGCGACGGAGTGACTATGAACGCGAGAGCCGCAGCCAGGATGAAAGGCAGCAGGATATGCACCGCGGGAATTGCGGTGTGGCCGCGATATGAGGACTCACGGGCGCATCTGCCGGCAAGGGGCGGAATGGCTGTTGTACCTACGGAGGCTGCTGATGGCGCAGCCGGCTCTGACGAGGGATGGCCGCTCTGCGCAGCGGCCCTCCATCGAGATTGGGCGCCGCTACGTCGAGCGCCATCGGGCGCCATCGGGCGCAGCAGGATCGAGGGACCCGGGTCCAGTCGCGGACGGCAGCCCGGATCTGTAGACTTCCGGTGGGGGGCTCGCATGGCGTGCTTCGTGCGTTGATCAGGGCTCGTCGTCCGACCCCACGGCGTTCACCGGAGAGTGCTCGATGCGACGCGCAATGGTCTGGTCATTGGGAGTGTGGCTCAGCCTGCTCTTCGAGGCGGCGCACGCGGCGGCGCTGCCCCAGGCGGCGGTGCCACGATGGCTTACCCTGCCACCGACGCCAACCCTCCCCAAAGCGGTCAGGAGTGGGTATGCGCCGGTCGACGGCGTCAAAATCTGGTATGCGCAGTTCGGTCGAGGCTCGCCGGTAATCCTGCTTCACGGTGGGCTCGCCAATGCCGATTACTGGGGGAATCAAGTGCGGGCGCTCGAGGACCACTACCAGGTCACCGTCATGGATAGTCGCGGGCACGGCCGCTCAACACGAAATTCTGCGCCCTACGGCTATGACCTCATGGCAGATGATGTGTTGGGCCTCATGAATTATCTCGAGATTCCGAGGGCCGCAATAATCGGTTGGAGCGACGGTGCGATCATCGGGCTCGACCTCGCCATTCATCACCCCGACCGGCTGACCAAGCTGTTCGCCTTTGCCGCCAATTCCAATCCGAGCGGCGTGAAGGACGTGTCCAAGAGCGCGGTGTTTACCCGCTTCATTGCGCGGGCGCGGCGCGAATATCAGCGACTCTCACCGACGCCCCACGATTACGATGCCTTTCTGGCTCAGATCACCAAAATGTGGGCGACACAGCCGTATTTCACGGCGGTCGAGCTCGAAGGCATCAAGGTGCCGACCTGGATCGTTGACGCCGATCACGACGAGGCAATCTGGCGTACGAACACGCTCTTCATGGCGGATCACATTCCGGGCAGCGGCCTGCTGATCTTGCCGCAGGTGAGTCATTTCGCCTTTCTGCAGGATCCGCGTCTGTTCGACGCCGCAGTGGCAGATTTCCTGGAGCGGGTGAAGGAAGCGGCACCCGCGCCCGCAGCCGCACCCTCACGCTCACCCTCAGCCCCACCGTAGTGCCTCATACGGCGTCGGCGCGCAATGCCCTCGCCGGATCTCTCATTGCTCGGATTCTCTAATATCATTATTATAGAACATATGCGTAGGCCGCGAGAGTACCTCGGACAGCTCGAGCTGATGGTTCTGCTTGCCGTGGTGCGTGGGGGCAGCGAGGCTTACGGTGTCCGGATATCCAATTCGATTGAAGAAGCC
>JASHPX010000120.1 GCA_030037905.1 Gammaproteobacteria bacterium | reverse complement strand
TGATCATGAGGCAAGTCATGCCGATGGCCGCTGGACTCGCCAGCGGGCTTGCGCTCTCGAGCTTCGGGATTGTGAGCGCAGCGATCATGTGGGGGCTAGGGCGCTTCGGACGCGGCACGGGACAATTCGCTCGTGGGCTGCTGCTCGATCGGGAGACCACGCGCTGGGATAGCCTCTCGCGCAAGGCGGGCTACTACACACAACGCGGCCTTGCAGGCGGTGCACGACGCCTCGCGGCACCCTGGCGCGAGAACACGATCCGTGGAGGGCGCACATGAGAGCCGTGAGAATGGGGCCGTTCGGGGCCGCCCTCGCGCTCGCGCTGCTCGCCGGCTGCGCGGCGCGTCCAGCCGTGCGCTGCGACGCTCATCTGGTGCCGATCAACCCGCCGCCCGCAAAGCCAGCTGCTGCGGCGGCAGCTTCGGCACCGAGCGCACCGGCGGATTCGCAGGCGGCTAGCTCGCCATGAAGCCAGACCCGGCACTCGAGGCCTACTTCACTGAGGCGGCGGCTTGGGATGCCGACCGCGCCACGCGGGCTCAGAGGAGCGCGCGCACCGCGTGGCAGGTGGCGGCGGCCGGTTGGATCGCGGTCGTCTTGCTCGCCTTCGCACTGATGCTCTTGATGCCGCTCAAGCGAGTGGATCCCTTCGTCGTGCGCGTGGACAGTAGCACGGGCGTCGTGGACGTCGTGCCGGTGTATGCCGGCCAGGCGCAGATGCCCGAGGCCATCACGCGCTACTTTCTCGACCACTATGTGAGCATCTGCGAGCGCTTTGATCTCGCGACCGCCGAAAGCGATTACGAGGAGTGCGGAGCCTTCCACACGCCGCAGCGCAATCAGGAGTGGTATGCGGCGTGGGTGCAGAGCAACCCAGACTCGCCGCTGAACCGCTACAAGGATGGCACGACGGTCAGTGTGGAGGTCAGCTCGATCAGCTTCTTCACGCGTGCGAGCGGGATCTCGGATCTCGCCCAAGTGCGCTACGCGCGCATCGTGCATCCTGCGGGCAGCAGTGCCGAGCAGCGCAGCGACTGGATCGCCACCGTGCAGTACGCGTTCGGCGCACCATCGAAGGACCCGCGCACTCGGCGCTGGAATCCATTGGGGTTCAAGATCCTCGCGTTTCATACGGACCCGGAGACGCTTACGCCGCCTTCGGCACCATCCGTCTCGGGGGCAGCGTCGGCTAGCACCGCGAGCGCGGGGGCACACCCGTGACGACCGTGGCATCAGCGTCGGGGCGGGCTTGGCGATGTGTGCTCGCACTCGCGTGTGCTGGCGCCGTGGCAACGGTGAGTGCTGAGTCGCTGCCCGTGCCGGGAAAAGTTGATTCGCGGATCCGCACCGCGTTCTACGAGCCCGATCAGGTGTATCGGCTCTACGGTTACGTCGGCTATCACATTGATCTCGTGTTCGGTGAGGGGGAGAGTTTCGTAGGCCTAAGCGCAGGCGATCCCGAGGCACTGATCTACAGTGCGCACGCCAACGTGCTCACGCTGCGCCCGAAGGCCGCCGTCGTGCACACGAATCTTACGGTCACGACGAATCGTCACCGCTACTACTTCGACTACTCCGCCACCTCCGCGACGCCCGATCGCACGGTGGATGAAGTGATGTACGCGGTGCGCTTTACCTATCCGCCGGTGCCGATAAGCGCGGGCGGCCCGACACCCGCCGAGCGCGTGGACGCGGCGCTCGAGGGAGCCGAGCACGCGCGCGCGCTGAACGTGGATTACTGGTACTGCGGCAGCCCTGCACTGCGGCCGATCGCCGCCTCCGATGACGGGGTGCAGACGCGGTTGACCTTCGGCGCGCGCAGCGAGCTGCCGGCGATCTTCGTGTTGGCCGATGACGGCAGCGAATCGCTGATCAATTTCAGCATCGACGAGGGCGACGTCGTCATTCAGCGTGTCGCCAAACGGTTTGTACTGCGTCGGGGCAAGCTCACTGGCTGCATCGTCAATCGAGGGTTCGTCGGCAGTGGCGAGCGTCTGAAGAGCGGCACGATCAGCCCTGCAGTCACGCGCGAGCGAAAGGATTTGAACCCATGAGACTGTTTGGCGCTTCGCGCACGCCCGCCGAGCATACGGCCCCCGAGGGTGGGCGCGAGGCTGGGGACGGCTCGCCGGCACCGAACGATGCGTCGGCCCACGTGGCAGGCGAGCGGGGGATTGGCTCGATCAATCGGGCGAGCTCCTTGCAATCGCGCATCACCAACGCGCTTGCCATTGCGCTGATGTCGGTGCTCGGGGTGGGCCTCCTGGGTTGGTATTACGCGCATACCTTCGCTAACCAGGCGCGGGGGCGGCGCGCGGCGCAGATCGTCGCCCGCAACCAGGCACAGGGGGATATGCCCCTGCCCCCGCTGGGTCCGATCGCGCAGGCCGTCGCCGCGCCAGCGCCTGCCTCCGCGAGCCCCGTGGTCGCAAGCGCGCTGGGGCCGCCTCCGGCGCTGCCCGCCGCATTCCTCGCAGACTCGGCCGCAGCGCCGCCCGGCGCTTTGCCGACCGCAGGCGCAGTGCCAACCCCCGCATCGGGGCCGCCTCAGAAGTCTCCGCAGCAGCTTGCCCTTGAGCGCAAGCTCTCGGGGCCGGCCTTTGACAATGCACCTGATGGTCCTGCATCGCCGGGAGCGCCAGCGCCGACGGGCGAGGCTGTCCCCGTGGCGGCGGCTGGTCCGGAGGCTCCCGCGCCCGCAGCTCCGACTGCCGGCGCCTCTGCGGCACGGACCGATGCGCTGTCGGAACTCTTGACGCCGACCGTGACCACGGCGGCACGGCCCACGGTGTTGCCGACGCAGCGCCTACTCCTGCCCAAGGGGGCTTTCATCGATTGCACGCTCGAGACGGCCGTGGACTCGAGTCTGCCGGGTATGACCACGTGTGTCACCGCCACCGACACCTTTGGGGCAGACGGCACGACGGTGCTGCTGGAAAGAGGGACCAAGCTCGTTGGGGAAACGCGCGGCGAGGTTCAGCAGGGCTCCGCGCGCGTCTTTGTGTTGTGGACAGAAGCGCGCACACCAACAGGGGTGGTCATCCCGCTGGCTTCTCCGGGCACTGACGAACTCGGTCGGGCCGGTTTGTCAGGCACGGTCAACCGCCATTTCTGGCAGCGTTTCGGCGCGGCCATTTTGATCTCGATGATCAACGGGGGAATGCAATACGCAGTGGAGTCCCAGAGCAAGAGCGGGGCGGTGATCTACGATCCGGGGACCACGCAGGAGGTCATGGCCGATGCGCTGCGCGGTTCCATCAATATCGCCCCGACGGTGACTGTGCCCAACGGCGCGCGCATCCAGGTGCTGGTGGCGCGCGATCTGGACTTTCGGTCGGTCTATGCGCTGCGACCCACCCATTAGCAGCGCAGTTGTGGCGTTGGCAGCCCGCGCGGCACTCGGCGGGGACACCTCCCCGCGTTTGCATCCCTCGGCGGAGATCTCCTCCCTCGAGCTCACGCTCCGCGCGCTGCGGCCGCTGCTGGACGACACGAGCGTCACGGAACTGTGCATCAACCGCCCTGGGGAGGCCTTCCTCGAAACCCGATCGGGGTGGCGGCGCGAGAGGTTGCCGTTTGCGGACTTCGCCTGGTGTCAGCGCCTGGCACGGCTCGTTGCGAACTCCACTCGGCAGCGAGTTGATGAAGAATCCCCGCTTCTGTCCGCCTCGCTCCCGAGCGGCGAGCGCATCCAGATCGTGTTGCCGCCAGCGACGACCGCCGGGTGCGTTGCCATCACAATTCGACGCCCTTCGGACCAGGCCTGGTCGATCGAGGAGCTCGCGCATAGCGGCATTTTCCGCAGCACTCGACGCGCGAGCCAGGCGCTCGATGAGACGGAGACCGAGCTGCTGCGGCTGCTCGAAGCACAATCCTACGAGGCGTTCATGCGGCTTGCAGTGCGCAGCCGACGCAACGTGCTCGTGTCCGGACCCACCGGCTCTGGCAAGACGACCTTCTCCAAGGCGCTGATCCGGGAGATCCCGAGCGATGAGCGGCTGATCACCATCGAGGACGCGCGCGAGCTCGTCCTCGATCAACACCCCAACCACGTACGGCTGTACTACTCGAAGGACGGGCAGGGACTCGCGCACGTGACACCCAAGCAGCTGCTCGAGTCGTGTTTGCGTATGCGGCCAGACCGGATCCTGCTCGCGGAGCTGCGCGCCGAGGAAGCATTCGACTACCTGCGCAACGTCAATTCTGGTCATCCCGGCTCCATCACCAGCGTTCACGCCGCCAGTGCAGAACTGGCGTTCGAGCAGCTCGTGCTGCTCATCAAGCAGAGTCCAGGTGGGCGTGAACTGGCGCGCGCGGACATCAAGCACCTGCTTTACCTGTTGGTCGATGTCATCGTGCAATTCGGCGTCGAGCACCACGAGCGCTACATCCAAGAGGTCTGGTTTGATCCCCAGCGCAAACGTCGCAGCCTGGCGGCCGCCCGCTAAGTCCGCTCGCGCCGGCGTTGCGCTGAAGGCGCTGTTCGCCGTGCTCGCCGTGCTCGCCGCCGTGCAGTACCTCGCGGGCTTCTTCTTTCTGTGGTGGATGCATCTGGACCCGCGGCAGGCTCGCCCGCTGACGATTGCGCGCTACGCCTATTACTACGGGCGGCAACCCGTGATCCGGCGAGACTTGCTCGGGGCGTCGCTCGCGGCGCTCGCCTTGGTAGTGGCCAGTGGCGGCGTGCTGCTGCTGCCGCGGCGACGAGCGCTGCACGGGGAGGCGCGATTTGCGACCCGGCGAGAGATTGCCGCGGCCGGACTGCTCGGTGATCAGGGCATCATCTTGGGAAGACTCGGGCGGCGTTGCCTGATGCTGCCCGGCCAACAGGGCGTGTTGCTCGCCGCTCCTCCTCGCGCGGGCAAGGGCGTCGGGGTGGTGATTCCCAATTTGTTGAACTGGCCCGGGTCGGTGATCGTCATAGACATTAAACGGGAGAACTGGACCCTGACTGCAGGGTTCCGACAGCGATCGGGCCAGGCGTGCTTCCTCTTCGATCCGTTCGCTGAGGATCATCGCACCGCGCGCTGGAACCCGTTTCATTACGTCTCGAGTGATCCGCATCGGCGGGTGAACGACTTGCAGCGTATCGCTGAGATGCTCTACCCGGACCCGCCGAACGTTGACCCGTTCTGGACCGCCTCCGCGCGCTCTCTGTTTTTGGGAATTGCGCTGTACCTGTTCGAAACCCCCTCGATGCCCAAGACCATCGGCGAGGTGCTTCGCCAGGGGATGGCCTCCGACGATGAGGGCTTTGGGGCGCATTGGAAGCGCATCGTCGAGGGACGCGGCAAGGGTAAGTACCCGCTCTCGGACCAATGCGTACGCGCGCTCTACGATGTGATTGATCTGGCGCCGGTGACGGCCAGCAGCATTCGCAAGACCTTCACGAGTCGGCTCGACCTGTGGGCCAATCCGATTCTTGATGCGGCCACCGCGGGCAACGATTTTGACCTGCGTCAGTTGCGGCGCGAACCGATGTCGATCTATGTCGGGGTCAATCCCGATGACTTGCACCGGCTGCGGCCGGTGCTGAGCCTGTTCTTTCAGCAAGCGCTGGGGCTACAGACACGCGCGCTGCCCGAGCACGACCCGACACTCAAGCTTCAGGTGCTGATGATGCTCGATGAAGTTGCCGCCCTCGGGCGCATCCCGATTCTCGCTGAGGCCATCAGTTATTTGCCCGGATTCAACGTGAGGGTCGTTCTCGTAATTCATACGCCAGCGCAGATGCGAGAGGTCTACGGGGTCAACGCGGCCGAAACCATGAGCAAGAGTCTTGCAGCGCGCATCGCCTTTGCGGCCAAGGATTTTGCCGATGCCCGCGAAATCTCCGATGAGCTGGGGATGACGACGGTGCCGGCGCATACGGTTTCGCGGCCGGCGTTTGGGTGGGCGGAGGGGCGGGGCCGACGTTCGCCGAGTGTGAGTGTCAGCGAGCAACGCCGGGCGCTGTTGCTGCCGCAGGAGGTCCAGGCGCTCGGTGCGCGTCAGGCGCTGATCTTTCACGAAGGCGTGCCGCCGATCCGATGCCAGAAGATCCGCTACTTTGAGGATCAGCGCTTTCGACGGCGACTCTTCCCGCCGCCCGTCGTGGCGCCGATTCCAGCGTGGTCACCGGCTGCAGGACCTGCGGCGCGTGCATCGGACGGGCACGACACCAGCGAGTCGGGACCGGACGGCGCGGGTGCGCAGCCGCCCGCCGCGGAGGGGATTCGCGAAGCGACGGTGGACGACATCGAGCGGCTCGAGTCGCTGACGCTCGAGGATTTCGCGGCATCGTTCGACCAAGTGCAGCTACCGCAGAAGGCACCGGGCGAGAAGATGACGGACGAGGAGCTGCACGCCGCGGTGGATAGCTTTCTCCAGGTGTTACAGCAGACGTAGGAGACGGTATGTCGAAGTCGACATCGCGCGAGGGCGGTCTCGAGGCCGGCGAGAAAAGGCGCCGCGCGCGAGCCGCGATGAATCGCCGGACCGACGCTGTGCGGCCAGATCGCGAGGCTCAAGAAAAGCAGCACGCAACAAGTTTGCCCAAGGCGCCGCCGAGGCAAGGAGCGGGGCGCGAGCGAGCACCCGAAAATTCCATCCGACCGGTTCCCTGGGCGTCTTCGCCAAAGATTCCGCCGACTGCGACGCCGGCGCGCGGCGCGGATCCGCCGTCAGGGACCGGCGAAGATCGACCAGATAACGCGATCCCAGCTACCGAGCGAGCGGCCACGGATCGGCAAACGACGCCAGAGAGCACCCATCCGGTGCCCGAGGCGATTCGACAACGCTTTGTTCAGGTGGGTAAGCACTATCATTTCATGGACGGCACACGCGCCTTCACCGACCGCGGTACACGACTGACGACACCGAGCGAGAACACCGAGGTGATTCGCAGCCTCATATCGATCGCTCAGGCGCGCGGCTGGCAGCAGATCAGCGTACGCGGCACCGAGCGTTTTCGGCGCGAGGCGTGGTTTGCCGCGCGCCTGGCGGGCATTGAGGTGCGAGGCCATCGCCCGAGCGAGTTCGAGCGCGCACACTTGGCGCGCACGGTTGCGCGCTCGCAGCGAGAACAGTCTCAACAGGACCCTGGCGCGGATCTGTTTGGGAGCGAAGCATATCCGGGCACCGCGCCGCGTGAGGCGGGTCGCGAGCGGCAGTCGGAGCGAGCCCGCGCGCGCGGCGCTCTATTGATCGGCAAGCTCGTCGATCATGGGCGTGCGACCTACCAGCACGACCCGCGCCAGCCGATGTCGTATTTCGTACGGCTTGAGACGACGAACGGCGATCGAACGATCTGGGGCGTGGACCTTGAGCGGGCCGTCAAAGAGTCCCTGACGCAACCCAAGGTCGGTGATGAGGTGGGGCTGCGCGCCGTGCGACGCGAGGCGGTTCAGGTACGTACGCGGGCGCGAGGGGCCGACGGCAAGCGGATCGAAAAGGATCTCGCAACGCATCGCAATCGCTGGGTGCTGGAGCGACGCGAGTTCTTCGAGGCACGGGCTGCTGCTGCCCGCACGTTGCGTGACGGAACGATCGATGCGAAGCAGGCCGTGAAACGCCACCCCGAGCTCGTGGGCACGTACCATCAGGTGCGCGCGGCAGAGCTCACGGCCCGACGGTTTCCCGATCCGCAGGAGGGCGAGCGTTTTGTGGCCCAAGTTCGCTCGACCCTCGCCAACGCGGTAGCTCGAGGGGAGCCGCTGCCGCCGGTGCGCCTGCGTGAACGGGCGAGCGCGCGCGACCGCCCGCGCTCGCGAGGTACTCCGGAGCGCGAGACCGCACCGGTACGCGGATGAGCCGGAGCGACGGTGAGTGAATCGCGTGATAAGCCCGACGCTGGCTCCGAGCGAGGTGGGCAGCCCGCCGCGTCGCCCTCGTCATCGACACGTGGCGGCCGTCCGCCGGGCCCCGGCGGTCGTATGTCCGGTACGACGACGCGGGTGGACTTCGGGCGTCGGCGCGGCGGTCAGCTCATCATCGGTAAGCTTATCGAGCACGGGCGCGCGAACTACCAGTTTCGTGCACAAGAAGACCTGTCGTACTACGTGAAGCTCCTGACGACCCGCAAGGAGCGCGTTCTGTGGGGCAAGGATCTCGAGCGCGCGATGCTCGCAAGCGAGACGCAGCCGAAGGTGGGGGATCTGGTCGGGGCACGGCGCGTCGGACGCCGCGCGGTCACGATCACAGCTCGCTCGCGTGATGCCGAGGGACGCATCCTGGCCCAGAACGAGCATCACGCACACCGCAATACGTGGGTAGTCGAAAAGGTACAGTTCTTTGCGCAGCGCGCCCGCCTTGCACGCCAAGCCCGCGACGAGCAGGCCGATGTGCGTGAGTCGGTACGGGCGCATCCGGAACTGCGCTCCACCTTCATCAGTTTCCGCGCGGCCGAGGACTACGCCGCGCGACACTACGCCGACCAGGACGAGCGTCGGCGCTTCATCGAGGGCGTACGTGCCGCGATGAGCGCGTCTATTCAGAAGGGTGAGCCGCTGCCTTCCGTGCGCTTGCGCGAGCGAGCGCAGGGCACAACGCCGGCGCGCACGCCGTCGCCAACGCGAAAGCCCGAAGAGCCGACGCGATGACAGGTACGCCCATCAACGCTACGTCAGCTGCAGCCGAACAGCAGCTCGCCGATCCCGAGAGCTCGTCGTGGCTGAGATCCGCCCTTCAGAGCGCGCTCGAGCGCGACCCCGTCGATGCGCTGAATGACGCACTGGTTTTAGCGGCGACGCTCGAGGCGCATCTGCGCAGCGTCATGGAGCTCGACGGCCCTCCGTAGGGCCGGCGGCACACTCTCTGCGAACTACGAGTTCAAGAAGCTGCCGCGATCGGCTTCGTTGGCAGAGGAATAACGGTGAAGGGTTTACCGTCGCTGACAGAAATCGCCATTTTGATCATGTGAAGGATCATAGTGTCCGTCATCCCTGGCTGAAGCATGATGACACCTTGTCCGGCAGAGAACTGTTGCTTCATGGCGTCTCGGATGTCCATCTCGACATTCTCTCCCCAGGGGCGCCTTTGGTCCTGGCTCATCTCGATCTCCCGGAGCCAAATCTGATCTCATCATAGCCATCCGAGCCCAAACGCGCGAGTGGCTCTCCTCAGGTCCAGGGGCTCGACAGCGAGCGTACTGCCCCCTCGAAGTCCTCAGTGTTCCGGGTGACCAGAGTCAAATCATGAACCCTCGCCGTGGCCGCGATCAGCCCATCCATGGCCTGAAGGGGGCGGCCGCGGGCGGCGCGCGCGGCGACCAGACGACCCCAAGTATCCGCGATCGCTCCGTCGATCAGCACAATGCGATCCTCGAATCGCCGCGGCAGATCAGTCTCTAGCCGGTGCGCGAGGGACCTGAATGTCGCGCCTATCGCTGGGCAGCGACTGGCGTAGAGGAATGAATAGCGGGCGGGTTTGCGAATCCGGCCAAGGGTAGCACGCCGTTCTCCCCGTCAAGGCCTTCGCGCGGCCGAGCCGCGCTCGCACGCGCGCTCACGCGCGGCCGTGACGGGTGCGCTGCGGCGTGCGGCCGGTTCGCGGGCAAAACCGCCCTGAAATCCTTTGGAGACTGTCATGACTCAGAACGATCGTCCGACTGGGGGCGACCTGCCACTGGCAGCGAGTCCGACCGATAGCCCGTCGCTCGTGGAATACCACCGGCGGAGCCTGGAGAACGTGCGAGAGCGCCTGCCGCAGGCCGCGCGCGAACTCGCGGCTCTCGGCGTGACCTGCGTGATCGTTGAGTACGACGGCTGCAACGACTCCGGGCAGATCGAGTCAATCGACTATCTCGGAGCCGATAGCACGAAGATTGATCCGAGCGGCAAAGTGACGATGTCTGAAGACGCGTTGATGGATCTGTTGTACGACTTAACGCAGGCACGGCATCCGGGTTGGGAGAACAACGACGGCGCGTTCGGCGACTTCTCATGGGACGTCACGACCAACACGCTGATCCACAGCCACACTGATCGGTACATGGAGTACAACACCACGGAGCACGAAGGTCTATGACACACACGGTGTTTCACGCACAGTCCTCCGTGCGCCGCTTCGGCGGGAAAGTCGAGGACTATCTACCCATCCACAACTGGCTCGATGCCACCAAGGAGCTGTTCTGCGACTTCCGTCATCGGGCGCTTCGTCACCACTCCCAAGGAGTGTTCGAGGCCGAGCGGGTATTCGGGCTCGCAGTCTTGAACAGTGATGGCCGGCTGGTGCCTACGCGGTACGTAGCCGAACAACATATCAAGGAGGACTGC
>JASHPX010000119.1 GCA_030037905.1 Gammaproteobacteria bacterium | reverse complement strand
CCTCGACCGAGGAGAAGAGCAAGAGAGAAGAAGGGGCGGGATTTCCTGAGTTGGTCCAGCCTATCACGTCGTGCTCACGGTCAAGTGGGGATCGACGGGCTTTCGCGGCATAAACGGCTGCCTCCCCGCAGACGCGGGTCCCCTCCATTTATTCCACGACCCGCCGCTCTCCACTTGACCGCGGCGCGCGCCGTGATCCCGAGGACTCGGGCAATCCCGCCCAAGAGCAGTTCCGAGGATCACATCATGAATACTTCCCCTGATCTGGCGTTCGGTCGGTATGACCAGGCTTTCCGTCGCACGCTGCCCCTGGATGCGCTACGGCAGCACGCGCCGGCGGTGTTTGCGGCGTCCGCCGATGAACATCGCAGCTCCCGGTACACCTTCATACCCACTGCGAAGGTCCTGGATGGACTGATGCTGGCAGGTTTCGTCGCGGTTGAGGCCCGTCAGACGCAGACCCGTTCCGCGAATCCACTGTATGCCCGTCACGTCGTGCGTCTGCGGCGGCGGTTCGAGACCGTGCAGCTGCGTCAGGCCGTGCCAGAGATCATCTTCTTGAACTCTCACGATGGCAGTTCGACTTACCAGATCCGAATGGGCATCTACCGTGCGGTCTGCACCAATGGACTGATTGTGTCGCGCGGGGCGTTCCCGGCGCTAACGGTGGCGCACAGGGGTAACGTGGTGGACGACGTGGTGGCGCACGCGCTGGGACTGTCGGAGCGGTTCGACATCCTGGCCGCCCAGGTGGAACGCATGGAGCTTCGACGGCTCGGCAAGGACGAGCAGATTCAGTTCGCGGAGCGGGCGCTGACCCTGCGGTATCCGGACCCGGCACAGGCGGGCATGGCGCCCTCGATGCTACTCAACTGCCGGCGGACGGAGGACCTCGGGGATGACCTGTTCAGCGTCCTGAATAAAGTACAGGAGAATCTTCTGCGTGGTGGGTTGAGCCGTCGGTCGGCCAATGGTCGGCTGGTGCGCATGCGCAGGATCACCTCCATTAAGGAGGATGTGCGCATCAACAGCGGACTGTGGGACCTGGCGGCCGACGTGCTGGCAGCCTAGCGACGGTCGGGGAGGGGGTGCCAGGGAGGGTGCCCTCTCCCCGGTTTTTTTTTGGACCGCCGTGGAGTCGCTGAATTTCGACCGAAACGATCAGCGTGGGCCGTCAGCCGGCATTGCGGGGTCGGTCGAGAATCTCCGAGAGATAGTCCTCATAGTTCGATGGGCGCAAGGATCTACCCTCCAATGTGCTGCCCCCGCCGTGCTCTGCCATCCAGCGTGCTAACTCCTGTGCTGAATCGAAGACAGGCGAGACCGGGGTGCCTTCACTGACCTCCTCGTACATCTGCCAGTGCGTGCACTCAGAGGGCGGCCAATGTGGCGTGTACTCGTCCGGGTCTGGGCGAGGCCCTTCAAATTCCGCGTACGTTAGCCCTCGGTACTTGGCCGGAATCGGTTCCCAAATCCTGGCATCAAAGCTAGCCGTCAGACCCTCTCGCCACTTCGCCGCTTCCTCGTCCCACGCTCGGACGTGATCTGAATACTTCAAGCCGTCGCGGAGCGGTACGTACCGGCCGCGATCGTCCTGGGGGTGTTCCCAGCCTGCAGGAACCCGTCTCGCTCTTCTGCCCATGTGGAGCATTTTACCTGGGTTCGTGACGGGATGACCGAGAGCGCGCTTGTCATAGAAAACGGATTGATTGGGGCGGACGGGTCGGCTATTCCGCGGGCGCAGCATTTCAGGATCAATCGGATAGTCGATATCCCCGTTGGGCAGTCGTCGCCCGCCGATGGCTAGGAGATAGTCGTACAACTGTAGCCCTGATGATCGGCGACGATTGGGCTTCTCTAGAGTCTCCAAAACCAATCCACCGCTCCGAAGCAGGACTAGCTTCTGTCGCCGCAAAGATCGGAGCCGGTCTCTCAAGCTTTTAAGAATACGCATGGAGCTGAAAGGGCATTCTAAAGTCCAAGTCGCGCGGCGGTCTGGTTGGAGCCCCAGCGACAGTGTAGCAAGAGTCCCATGCGCTGCGGTTGCAGCAAACCGACACCGGCAGGCGGTCGATCTGGTGTTCAGTTTTGCCGAATTTTCCGCGAAATGCAGGATAGCCTAGCGGCTGCTGTTGTATCACGATGTTGCGCGTGGCATCGGAGGCTTTCATCCATTGTCGGTTACCCGCAGCGACGAAGGCGGCGCTGGGTGCGGTGGCGCGCCATCAGGGGCTGACCGATTCGGCGCTGCTCAAGCGGATGATCGACTTGGCGCTGCAGTCGACGAATGCAACGCCGACGCTCTCCGCAGCCGATAAAGGCGCCCCCGATCCGCGACTTTCTAGGCTGACAGTGCGCTTGCATGCGGATGACCAGATGCTCCTGCGGGAGCGCGCGTCGGCGCGGGGGATAGCGCCAGCCACCTACGTTTCCGTCCTGGTCCGGTCACATCTGAGGTCGCTGGCGCCCCTGCCCAAGGAGGAACTCCTGGCCGTGAAACGGGCCGTTGCTGAGCTCGGCGGTATTGGCCGCAACCTCAACCAGATCGCCCGGGCAGCCAACCAAGGGGAGCGGGTGAGCGGACCAGGTCGCCAAGACGTCCAGGCCATGATCCGCGTGTGTGAGGGGCTACGAGACCACGTGCGGGCCTTGCTGTCCGCGAATCTCCGTTCTTGGCTGCAGGGCTATGGCGAATAGAGTCGGCGACCCGCTGTTCGACTTCGTCAGCCACGCCCGTCACGGTCCAGGTCGGCGTGACCATTTGACGCCGGCACAGCTACAGCAAGTCGCTCGGACCGTTGGCCGCACGCCCGAGGTCATGGTCAAGGTTCTACCGCGCGGCGCCAATGATCTCGGTGCGGTTGAGCGGCATCTCGACTATATCGGCCGCGAGGGTGAAGTCGAGCTGGAGACTGATGACGGGCAGTCTCTCCACGGGCGAACTGGAAAGGAGCTGCTAGAGGACTGGGACCTCGAACTCGACGCCCAGCGCGGGCGGGCAGATCTGACCC
Source organism: Gammaproteobacteria bacterium (assembly GCA_030037905.1). Taxonomy (GTDB): domain Bacteria; phylum Pseudomonadota; class Gammaproteobacteria; order Steroidobacterales; family Steroidobacteraceae; genus FEN-1191. Next base: position 6,121 of record JASHPX010000119.1, on the reverse strand, counting down.
CGCGGCCTGGTCGGCCGGCGCCGCGATTAGTCCACAAGTTAATCTTCTCAATGCCCGCTGGAACGCCGCCCGACAAAGTCCTCAAGGCGGTTCAGAATTTCTGTCGAGAGGAATTCGTGCTCAAGCACCGCTACGCCATGGCACTGCACACCGACGAGCCCCATCCGCACGTCCACGTGGTGATGAAGGCGGTTAGTGAGCAGGGCGAGCGTCTGCACATCCGAAAGGCGACCCTCCGCCACTGGCGGGAGGGCTTCGCGCGCCATCTACGCGCGCTCGGAGTTCCTGCGAACGCGACGCAGCGCTACGTGCGCGGGGAGACGAGCCCACGGAAGTTGGACGGTATCTACCGGGCGACCCTGCGAGGCCAATCGACGCATATGCGCGAGCGCGCAGAATCCGTCGCGCGCGATCTGGCCCGAGGCGGCGTTCAGGTCGAGGCCGGCAAGGCGAAGCTCATGGAGACCCGAGATAGCATTCGGCGCGCCTGGTGGGCGGTCGGCGAGATCTTAATTCGGGAGAAACAGCCCGATCTGGCCGCTCAGGTGCGACGATTCGCGGAGCAGATGCCGCCACCGATGACCGAGAGGGAGTGGCTCGCGAGCAGGCTGAGCGAACGCACACGGTCTCCGCGCGCTCGAGAGGGGCCAAGTCACTAAGTGTTAGAACCCTGGCTGAGCGAGTGCTTGCATTGCATACGGCCAGTGCGTGCCGCATATTCGGCGCAGCTGCAGGAACTCGTCGATGCGCTCGGGAGGGCTCGAGAGCACTACGCTTGATCGACGACGACTTGCGCCTCGAGCGCATGCGTCCCGCGCACGGAGTTGGCGATCAGGCACCCGCGCTCGGCCTGCTCAAGGAGCTTACGTGCGCCGGCCGCGTCGGTGTGCGCCGGTACGGCGAGGTCCGCGAAGGTCTTGAAATGCGTGAACTGCAGCGCTCGCTCGACCCGCTCCAGCACGCCTTCGACCCGGCAGTCTAGCCGCAGCCAGTCGAGTCGACCTGCACGGCTCACGGCGCGGAACGTCAGAATGAAACAATCCGCTACCGCGGCGCACAGTAACGTCTCAGGTGACCAGACGCCCCCAGGGCCGTCGAACTCGGGCGGCGGGGCGGTCTGCAGGTCAGGTAACCGGGCGGAGGCCACGGTTACGAGCCCAGCAGCCTGGGCCATCGCTGTGACGGTGTAGGTATGTGGGTAGGGATGCATGAGCCCTACGTCCCTACCTCTGCGACAGCTTCGGACAGCAGGCGGCGAACGTCCTCGGCCGTCGACTTGAGCGCCGGATTCGCTGTGCGCTCCACGGCTACGACCGGGTCGACGCAAGCGACCTGGACGCGCTGATCCGTCGTCTCGCGCACGATCACATTGCAAGGTAGCAGCACGCCGAGCTTATCCTCGATCTGCAAAGCCTCGTGCGCAAAACGTGGATTGCATGCGCCGAGAATGCGATATCCAGGCATATCAACGCCAAGCTTTGATTTGAGTGTCGCTTGCACATCGATATCGGTAAGCACACCAAACCCATGCGCCCTCAGTCGCGTGATCACGTCTGCAACGACCGCATCGAGTGGGCCGCTCACTGTCCTGGCGATGTAATAGCTCATGCAGACTCCGGCGCGCACCTAGGCACGGCAGCCACGCGTATTGATATCCGCCAGCAGTTCGGCGAGTGACTCATCCTCGGTCTCGTGCGCCTGATTGACGAGCGGCGTGAAGGCCTCCGCGTCGCCGCGCAGCAGCGCTTTGCGAATCGCCTCGCGTAACATCCTGCATTGCTGCTGCAGCAGATGCGTGAAATGAGAGGCATCAAAGCTAGCCGCCATTCGTAAGTTCCCCGTCTGCAAACTCACCCGCGCTCGGCGCCACGCTCGGGCCAACATCGCCGAATGTGAGGCGAGCCTCAATAGGTAGATCACGCAGACGCCAAGCTGTGCCTTGTACGGATGCGGTGTGAGCTGATGCGCGGTAACTTTAAAAAGTTAGGGCTGTTGAATGCACCCCCGACATCGTTCTTCGCATCGATTGATTGCTGCTGCCGGCCGTGACGCAGACTCTAAGGGAGGACGCCCATGCCATATTACTTTTCGCGCTGCATCGAGGGGTCCTTCGATACAGTCGTATCCGATGAGACAAGCGCTTAAGATCGAGGACAGCTCCGCATGCTGCTTCCCTATAACGTGATCGTGCACCAGACCTTGGGCCGATGCGCAGAAGTGGCGGCCGTGGATCTGGTGGCCTCGAGGTAGAGGAGGGAATCTTCATGGCTCGCATCCGCCGCATTCTCGTTGCCGTGAAAGAGCTTGAGGCGAAGTCGCTGCCTGCGGTCTTGAAGGCCGCGCAGCTCGGTCGCGCCTGTGGAGCGCAGCTCGAACTATTTCATGCCCTCACGATGCCACTGTATGCGGATCTATACACACAGCCATTGAATGTGCTGGAACAGGGCCTCAAGCAACGGGCGCGACGCCGACTCGAGTCGATCGCCGATCGGCTGCGTCAGCATAGCCTCAAGGTAAACGTGTGCGTCCAGTGGGACGCTCCAGTGTACGAGGCGATAGTGCGGCGCGCACGTCAGATCCGAGCAGATCTCATCGTCGTGTCGCGCTATGCTGGGCGGCACACGGCGCCCGGGCTGATGCGTTTGACCGATTGGGAGCTAGTGCGCCTGAGTCCGCTCCCGGTGCTGCTCGTTAAGAATCCCCACGCGTATCGTCATCCGGCGGTGCTGGTAGCCATTGATCCGAGGCATGCGTTTGCCAAGCCGTTACAACTCGACAAGATTATCCTGCACATGGGCCAATTGCTCAGCAAGAGTTTGGGAGGTACCCTCCATGCCGTCCACGCCTACGCACGAGCTCCGCTCCTCACCGCACCAGCGCACGCAATGACAGCAAATGCCTACGCTCGGATCGAGCGGGAAGCTGCGCGCTCGGCGAAGCGCAGCTTCGAGCATGCGCTTCACAGCACGCGCGTTGCGCGATCGCGGCGCTACCTCGTCGCCGCCGATCCAATCGGCGGCATTCTTGAAGCCGCGCGTAAGAGTCGCAGCGCCATCGTGGTGATGGGTGCGATCTCTCGTTCCGGCTTCAAGCGCCTGCTCATCGGCAATACGGCGGAGCGGATCTTGGATGAGCTCAACAGCGATATCCTCGTGGTTAAGCCTGCTAAGTTCCCTGATCGGGTGCCGCGCGCCGTGCTGGGCGCGCAAGTTCTGATGGCAACTCGGTACGGCGCCTTCCCATGAACACGCCGGCTCCCACGCCCCATTATGAGCAAGACAGCGGCGTACCCGCGGTCTGCCGTGGGTGGAGCCGCATACGGGTGTGCCGAAGCCGCTACCGCCCGGGGATTGAACACCGCCGATCGGCACTGCGCAAAAACCGTGAAGCAAAGGGGTCACCGTGACCGAACACTTTCACGCGATCGTCTGGATCGATCACCATGTGGCGCGGGTGTGTTCCTTCAACGCGGATGAAGCCGAAGTGACAATCGTCCGACCAGATCGGCCGACGCGACACATTCACCACAAAGCCAACACGATTGGCAGCGGCCACGCCGAGGAGGATCAAGAGTTTTACGCAGCGGTTGCAGAACGCCTCCGCCACGCGGGCGCCGTGCTGATCACAGGACCTGCAAATTCTAAGCATGAGCTGGTGAAGCATCTGGAACAGTTTCAACCGGAACTGCGTGCGCGTGTGGTGGGCGTGGAATCTCTCGATCACCCGACCGACGGGGAGCTGGTGGCATACGGCCGTGAGTATTTTAAAGCCGCGGATCGTATGTTGGGATAGAAATAGATGGCAGGATGGTGCGGCAGCTCGGAAGCGACAGCGTGGCGTTGAGCGTTGAGCATACAGCAAGAAACACGATGTAGCGGCGCTACTTCAATCCGACAGCGAATCTCTCGTGACATGTGCGACAAGTATTTACCACAGTTCGAGTGGCCTTCAGTGTCGCTAACTGGTCGCCCTTTGTCGCTGCCGATGCCATGTTAGCTACTGCAGCTTGCATGTCTCGTATCTGCAGCTCGAATGCCAGCGGATCCGACCAGATTTGATTGCGCGCGTTGGTCTTGAGAGGGAGTACGCTAGTGTTCGTCTCAAAGACATCTCGAAGCATCTCCATCATGACGGCTAGCCGCGATGAGGCTTTTAGCATGACGGCGGCATCAAACCTGGCGCCATCCAACATCGGCAGCACAGGAGCGAGGCTATATGCCTGCATGTCCATGTCGGCTTGACGGAACTTTATGGCTTCCGCGGCCTGTTGTTCCGAGACCGGTGCTGTCTGCGCTGACGCAATCGCAAGAGCGCCTATTAATCCTAGTATGCTGGCGACTTTAGTGAAGAGTTTCATGTTAGCGTTTCACTCACTGCTTTACGGCCCAAGGCGCGACAGATAATCCGCGACGGCTGCGAGATCGGACTGGTGTAAGATCTGCAAGAGATGAATATGTTGCGCCGGAAAATCCGGGCGGCGACCGTGCGAAGCGTCGATCAATTCGCGCAGTAGGTACTGGTAGTGCTGGCCCGCTAATCGCGGATAAGAGCGTTGAATATCGCCGTCACCTGTAGGGCCGTGGCATGAGGCGCAGGAGCGCGCGTAAAGTCTCTCGCCATGTGGGAGATTTGCGCCACTGCCTTGACCGAGTGAGTGCGTGGCGGGCAGGTGGCTGATGTAGCCGGCCACATCCGCGATGTCTTCGGCGGTTCGAAGGTGGTGTTCATCGGTGAAGTGTTGCATGCGCTCATCCCAGCGCTTGTCGTAACGATATTCCACCAGTGCACGCGCGATAACACCAAATGGCTGCGCAGCGATGGCTGGTATGGTCCCGTCGCGCGCTCCTGCGCCATCACTCTGGTGACAGGCTGCACAGGTATCAAACAGCATCTTTCCGCGGGTAGTATTAGGATGCTCGCTCAGGACCCTGCCAAGTTCCTGCTCTGCGACCGATGCGGCATGTGCAGCCGTTGGCAATCCTGCCGCGATCGCCCAGACCAGGAAAAAAACACGCCACTGCTGCATTTTTACCTCACCCATTGAATAGGATGAATGACGCAGTCTTAATTCGAGTCCGCACTTGTACCTACGCGCCATCGGCAAGGAGATGTCTCTCCGAGCTTTTCCGGCGGCGGATTGAGGAGATCGTCAAAGGGATACTGAGCACCATCCAGCGCGATGGGTCTGCTTAGGGGCGCTGTCCGTTGGTGCCAGACGCTGCGGGCGATGGTGTGATGCCCGAGTCCCGTGCTTGCCCCAGGTGGGAGAGATAGTCGGCAAGATCGATGAGGTCAGCGTCTTTGAAGCGTTGCAGCAACATTGCGTGTTCACGCGGAAATGTCGGGCGTTGACCCTCTCGATTGGCAGTGACATTGCGCATCTGACGCAGCAGATACTCCCAATGCTGTCCGGCAAGTCTCGGCACCCCGGAGCCGGCATCACCGGTGCCTGAATCTCCGTGGCAGGGAACGCATGCGCGTGCATACATGCCCTGTGCCTCAACAAGATGATCGCCCGCGCCGACGTCCGCGGCTTGCGTTGGGAGCAGCTGGCTCACATAGGCGGCTACGTCGGCAATATCCTGAGCATCGACCAACCGGTGTCTGCCTGTGGAATGCTCCATCCGCAGGTCCAAACGTCGGCCGTGTCGATAATCGACCAGCTGCCGGATGATAAAGTTGGAAGGCTGGGCGGCAATCGCAGGGACGCTGCCGTTCGGCTGGCCACCTCCATCCGGACCATGACAAGCTATGCACGTGTCGTCGAAGAGCGCCTCACCGTGCAGCAGACTGGGTCGGTCACGCAGTGCGGAGTTGAGTTCCTCGTCGACAACGTCGCCGGCAAGAATCTTTAGCGGCACCATAGCGGCGATGAGCACGAGCAGAAAGCCAATGGCACTGCTTGCTTTACGTGCGGTTGCGTTCGTATGGACGGCTTCGGTACAGGCACGAGACATGGGGTTCCTCGACGGGAATCCGCGCGCACGGAAAATTCGGAACGATTCTCTCGTTGCAATCGCCTGCGGAGCGCCGGGCAGACACGAAACAATCCGGCATTTAGTTTTTATCACACCATGGTATTGCGCTGCCGGATAGTGTGGCTAGTACGGATAGAGCCATC
>JASHPX010000118.1 GCA_030037905.1 Gammaproteobacteria bacterium | reverse complement strand
TCGCTCGCGCTGCTGCCCTCGCGCAGAAATACTTCATAGCGGCGGATGCGCATGCCGTGCTGCAGGGGCTTGAGTGGCTGAGCGACCAGCGCGACGGGAAAGGCACGCAGCCGCCCGAAGAACTTCTCCACCTCCGGCTCTTCGACCGTCGGCCCGTGCGCGATCAGCCGCTCGGTCTGCACAGCCGTCAGCTCCGGCGCGGCCTCGCCGTGCGGATATATGGTCGGCGCGGACGCCAGGCGCATCGCCCACTCGTGCGCCGCACGCTGCACCGGAACCGGCAGGTCGTGCACGGACTTGCCCTTGCCGCGCAGGCGCCGGTTATCCATGATCAGCATGACAAATCCGCGAAACACATTGGTGCCGTCCGCCGCCCGCAGCAGCACCGCGGTACGCTGCTCGGGCAGCTCGTGATCGGCGCGCGCCGGGGCGGAATTGCCCACGAAGCGCTCGAGTGCGATGCGTACCGCGTCCAGGTCGGCCGGCCCCCACACCCCCGCCGATTGCCAGCAGACGTTGCCGCGGCTGTCGTGCATGGAGATGCGCTGCGCCCAGTTCAGAGGCAGTGCCGCGGCGATACGCTGCGCGAAGATTCCGGCCAGCCCATCGAGCGTGCCCTGATTCGACAGGTCGACGGGCAGTGTTGACATATCCCGGAAATCCTTGGGTTCGCGGTGCGCAGCATTTTTAGGCATGGCGGCGCCGCGGGTTGTGACGCAGCCGGCAATCGCCTCGCGCAGTTCGTGACGATCGTCAGCCCTGTCGACAGTGGGCCGCAAAGGGGGAAAATATTGTCAAACCCGTGGGCCCGCGAAGGCGCGCTGCGAGCCGCGCGCCGATGCAGCCGGCACCTCTGACAGCAGGAGATCTCATGCGCGCCTACATCGTTCCCAAGTCGAGCACCGGCATCGAACAGCTGCGGCGAATTGATTTGCCCGACCCCCAGCCGCCCGGTCCCGGACAGGTGGTCGTGCGTGTGCGCGCCGCGTCGCTGAACTACCGCGACCAGGCCGTCGTCGCCGGCCGCTACATCGGCGGGGCGCTGGCGCGCGACACGGTGCCGCTGTCCGATGGGGCCGGCGAGGTCATCGCCACCGGCGCGGGCGTATCGCGCGTCAGAATCGGCGAGCACGTCGCTGCAACCTTCATGCAGGTGGATCCGAGCGGTCCGCCGGGAGGCGCGGTCACGACGCTCGGCTCACCGCTCGACGGCATGCTCGCCGAGCAGATCGTGCTGTACGAGAACGGCGTCGTGCCGCTGCCCGAGGGTTACGGATTCGAGCAAGCCGCGACCCTGCCGTGCGCCGCGGTGACCGCGTGGAATGCGCTGATGGTGGCGGGCCGGCCGGTGCGGCCCGGCGACACCGTGCTGGTGCTCGGCACCGGCGGTGTGGCGGTCTTCGCGCTGCAGTTCGCGCGAGCCGCGGGCGCACGCGTCATCGCCATCTCTTCCAGCGATGAGAAGCTCGCGCGCCTCATACCCCTGGGTGTGCGCGAGGGCGACACCATCAACTACCGGCGCACGCCCGAGTGGGAGCAGCAAGTACTGCGCCTGACGGCAGGTCGCGGCGTCGACGTCGTCGTGGAGACAGCCGGCACCGGGACGCTCAATCGATCCTTCAGCGCGCTAGCGATCGGCGGCAAGGTCGGGCTCATCGGCGTGCTCGCCTCGGGCGAGAGCAATCCCTACCTGCTGATGCGCAAACAGGCGAGCCTGCATGGCATCTTCGTCGGCGATCGCGCCATGTTCGAGCAGATGATCGCGGCCATCAACGTCAACCGCATCCTCCCGGTCATCGACAAAGTGTTTCCGTTCGAGGAGGCAGTTTCAGCCTATCGCCATCAGCTCGCAGGCAGCTTCGTCGGCAAGCTCGTCATCCGGATATAGCGCGTCGCTCGCGCTCACGCGCCGACGCTGGCGCTCACGCGGACGCTGGCGCTCACGCCGCCGCCGGCGCTCAGGCCGGTGATAGGCGCTCGACCTGAGCGATCTCCCCGGCGGTGAGATGCCAATCGGCGGCGCGCACGTTGGCCTCGATCTGCGAGGCCTTGGTCGCCCCGGCGATGACGCTCGCGACGGCCGGGCGATGCAGCAGCCAGGCAATCGCCAGCTCGACGAGACTGTGCCGGCGCTCGCTGGCGAATCCCTGCAGGCGCTCGACGCGATCGAAGTTCTCGTCAGTGAGGACACTGCCGAGTTGCTTCCAGCTGCTCAGCCGCGTGCCCGCCGGCGGCGCCTCGCCGCGCCGGTACTTGCCGGTGAGCAGACCGCTCGCCAGTGGGAAATAGGGAATGAGCGCGAGGCCGAGCTCCTGGATCACGGGCGCCAGGCGCGTCTCGATGCCGCGCGCGAGCAGGCTGTAGGGCTCTTGCGTGGCGACAAATCCGTGCAGCCCTGCCGACGCCGCCAATGACGCCGCCTCGCGCAGCAGCTCGGGGCTCATGTTGGAGGCCGCCGCATGCCGGATCTTGCCCTGCCGGATCAGCTCCTCCAGCGCGCGCAGCGTCTCCTCGAGCGGCACCTCCGGATCGGGCCGGTGCAGGTAGTACACGTCGAGGTAATCGGTCTGCAGGCGGCCGAGGCTACGCTCCACCGCCTGCATGATGTAGCGGCGCGAAGCGCCGCCGGAGAGCCCTTCGCGGGCGATGCCGAACTTGGTCGCGATGACGACCGACGCGCGGCGTCCGGCGAGCGCCCTGCCGAGCACCCGCTCGGAGTCGCCGTACACGTCCGCGGTATCGAAGAAGGTGACACCGAGCTCGAGCGCTCGATCGATGACCGTCCGCGAAGCGGCCTCATCGATGAGCCAGCCGAAGTTATTACAGCCCAGACCGATCGCCGAGACCTTCAGCTGCGACCGGCCGAGCACGCGCTGCTCCACGATCCTCCTCCTGCGCCGCGGGCCGTGAGCGGCTCGCCGTCGCCGTAGCTTCCACTCGCCGATGCGGTCTGCCCCGCCGCGGGATTATCTCACGGCCCACGCACATGGCCGTCACCACCCGCACGCTGTGCCATGCGCGGCGGCAGCCGGGCCGCGAGCCACACGAGCAGCACTGCGACGCACACGCCCCAGGCAACCTCCAGGATGCGCGCCGCGAACATGCGCTCGGGCGATTCCACGCGCGGCACCAGCACGATGATGGTCGTCGTGACCCCGGCCAGGCGGCTGGCGCTGGCGATGTTGATCACCCAGCAGATCACCATCGCCAGAACCAGCGCGGTGGCATACGCCGGTAGACCATCCCCGAGCGCCAGCAGTGCGCCCAGGCCGATCACCCCGCCCACGGCGGCGCCGACGAACTGATCGCGCGCGGTGCTCTGCGTGGCGCGAAATTCGGTCTGCACCACCGCGATGGCGGTAATCGCGGCCCAAAACGACTGCTTCAGGCCCAGAGCCTGCGCGGGCAGGTAGGCGAGCACGGCCGCGGCGGCGGAGATCAGGCCGTGGTGCAGCCCCGAACCCAGCCGCTGCAGGCGTGGCAACTCTTTGCGCAGCGCCGCCAGGCGCATCGCGTGCTGCGCGACGCTCGAGCGCTGCGGATGCAGATGATCGGCCGGTGCATGGGCCATGTAGTTCGAGGCTTCTCTATCCATGGGAGTGGCCGTGGTTCACATATCATTTGTTCACATAATGAAGCACATCACGTCAGTGCGCTCCATCACCCGATAACCTGCCGCGCATGGCGCTGCGCACGATGCCGGCCAAACCCGCTGCGGCCACGCGGTGGTGTCTCGTGGCACTCACCCGTTCGGCAGTGCTCGGCTGCTGCCTGAGCCTGCTCAGCGCCTGCGGCAACGATCCGCAAGCCCCGGTTGCTCCAACGCTGAAATCAATCGAGGTCACCCCCAGTGCTCCCTCGGCGGCTGCGGGCACCGAGACGCAGCTGGCCGCGACGGCGATCTACAGCGATGGGGGGCACCTCGACGTCACGCGCTCGGTGACCTGGACCTCCTCGAATGATGCCGTCGCGACGGTCGCCAACGCCACCGCCGGGGCAGGTGGGATCGGCGGCGCAGCGGGTTTGGCCAACGCCGTCGCCGTCGGCAGTGTAACGATCTCCGCGACGCTGCAGGGGGTGAGCGGCAGCAGCAATCTCACGGTGACTCCCGCCGTCCTGGTCGCCATCGACATCTCCCCGACCGACCCGAGTGTCTCCAAGGGTTTGAGCGTGCAGCTGTCGGCCACAGGCATCTTTTCGGATGGCTCGACTCAGGCACTGACCACCCAGGTGCTCTGGAGCTCCTCCAACGGCACTGTCGCGACTGTCAGCAACACCTCGGGCAGTAACGGGCTCGCCTCGGCCGCCGCCGTGGGGACGGCGAGCGCATCGGCCAGCCTCGACGGCATCACCGGCAGCACCACCCTCACGGTCACGGCTGCGGTGCTGACCGCCATTCAGATCACCCCCGCCTCGCCCAGCATTCCCAAGGGCGTGGGCGAGCAGTTCACCGCCACGGGCATCTTCTCGGATAACTCCACCGAAAATCTGACTACGCTCGTGCAGTGGGCATCCAACGATCCGAATGTCGCAACCATCAGCAACGCGGCAGGTACCGCCGGACTGGCGGCGACCGACGCCACGGGCTCTGCGAGCATCTCAGCGTCGCTCAATGCGGTCTCGGGCAGTACGACGTTGACCGTGACAGCTGCCACGCTGGTATCGATACAGGTGACCCCGGCCAGCCCGCGCATTGCCAAGGGATCCACTGAGCAGTTCACCGCGACAGGCGTCTACTCCGACAATTCCACACAGAATCTGACGAATACGGTCACCTGGTCCTCGTCCTATCCGTCAGTCGCCACCGTCAGCAATGCAACGGGCTCACAGGGCCTTGCCAGCACCGCCGGCAGCGTCGGCAGCACGACGATCTCCGCCGCAAGTGGCGCAATCTCGGGAAATGCGCTGTTGACCGTGACGGATGCGACGCTGGTCTCGATCCAGGTCACGCCGGCCGATCCTACCATCGCCAAGGGCCTGACCGAGCAGTTCACCGCCACCGGCACGTATTCGGACGACTCGACTCAGAACATCACCGATCAGGTCACCTGGAGCTCCTCGAACGGCACCGTCGGCGCCATCAGCAATGCCGCAGGCTCGCAGGGGCTCGCCACTGCAACCGCCACCGGCAGCACACAGATCTCAGCCACGAGCGGCGGCGTATCGGGCAGCACGGCTCTGGCAGTCAGCGCCGCGACGCTCGTATCGGTGCGGGTCACCCCTGCCAATCCGAACATTCCCAACGGCCTCTCCGAGCAGTTCACCGCGACCGGCACCTACAGCGACGGCTCGACGCAGAACCTGACCGGGGCGGTGACGTGGTACTCCTCCAATCCGAGCGTCGCGACCATCAGCAACGCGGGCGGCTCGCAGGGACTGGCGAGCAGCGCCGCGGTCGGCAGCACCACGATCCTCGCCGACAGCGGCAACATCTCGGGCAGCACGACGCTCACGGTGAGCGCCGCGACCCTCGTTTCGATTCAGGTCACACCCGCCGATCCCAGCGTCGCCGACGGTCTGTCCGAACAGTTCACCGCCACCGGGACTTACACCGATGGCTCGACGCAGACCCTGACGGATGTGGTCACCTGGTTCTCGGAGACGCCATCGGTCGCGACCCTGAGCAATGCGGGGGGCTCGCAGGGACTGGCGAGCACGAGCGGCCTGGGCACCACTGTGATCCTCGCCGATAGCGGCGCTATCTCCGGCAGCACGACGCTCACGGTGAGCGCCGCGACACTGGTGTCGATCCGCGTGACTCCGGCCGACCCCGATCTGGGAGTCAGTACGCAGCTCGCGCTCGCGGCGACCGGCACCTACACGGACGGTTCCAGTGAGGACATCACCACGCAGGTCACCTGGTCCTCCTCGGATACGTCGGCCGCGAATATCAGTAATGCCAGCGGCTTCCAAGGTGTCGCCAGCGCGGGTACGAGCTCCGGCCGCAGCACCGTCACGGCGAGCAGCGGCAGCATATCCGGGAACACGCTGCTGACGGTCATGAGCCCGGCAATAGCCTATTGGGACTGGGTCGGTGGCCCGAGCGCCGGCGGGACCGGTGATTGGGGCTCGGAAGGTATGCCGGGCCTGGGCAACATTCCCTCGGCGCGCTCTGGCGCCACTTCCTGGACCAGCGCCGGCCACCTTTGGTTGTTCGGCGGCGTGGGTCTCACCTCCGCGGGCGCGGGCGCGAGCGCCGACCTCGCCGACCTGTGGATGTACGATCCCGCGAGTGGCGCGTGGACCTGGGTCGGTGGCAATTCCAGCGGCAACACGCCCGGCAGCTACGGGACGCAAGGCCTCGCCGGCGCCGGCAACGGGCCGGGAGCGCGCACCGGCGCCGTGGGCTGGACGGACCCATCCGGCCACCTGTGGCTCTTCGGTGGCTACGGATACGATATCAATGGCAACTACGGCCTGCTGAATGATCTCTGGAGCTTCGATCCGGACAACGGTCTGTGGACCTGGGTCGCTGGCTCGGACACTGTGGATGCGACGGGCTTCTATGGAACTCTGCAGCTTGCCGGAGCGGGCAACATCCCCGGCGCCCGAAGCTCCGCCATCGGCTGGACAGACGGCAGTGGCGACCTGTGGCTGTTTGGTGGCTACGGCTACGGTGCGGCCGGCACCGAGAGTGACGCCCTGGGTGATCTGTGGATGTACAGCCCCTCGAGCCGGCAGTGGACGTGGGAAAGCGGTGCCACCACACCCGGCACGGCGGGCGCCTACACGAACCCGCCTGCGAGCGCACTGGCTCCCGGCGCACGCTTCGCCGCCGTATCGTGGATCGACACCAGCGGCGACCTGTGGCTCTTTGGCGGGACCGGCTACGACGCCAACGATCAGGAAGGTCCGCTGAACGATCTGTGGATGTACGACCCCACGCAGCAGACGTGGAGCTGGGAGGGCGGCTCGAGCAGCGAAGACGCGACCGGCGACTACGGCTCCGGCAGCTACGGTCCCGGTGGTTTCCCCGGTGCACGCGCCGGCGCCTCGGCCTGGAGGGACGCGTCCGGCAACCTGTGGCTCTTCGGCGGAGATGGTGTCGACGGCTCCGGCAATCCGGGCTATCTGGATGATCTGTGGTTCTACAGTACGTCAGGATCCACGTGGACGTGGGTCGCGGGATCGGACCAGGCGGATGATGCCGGAGACTTCGGTTCCGAAAATACGCCTGCCTTCGGCAACACACCGAGCGCGCGCGACTTCGCCGCCGCGTGGCTCGACGCAGCCGGCGACCTATGGTTGTTCGGCGGGCAGGGCGAGATAGGCGGCAGCACGGGCGCGCTCAACGATCTGTGGGAGTACTGAGCGGGAAACGTCATGCGTCCGCTCCGCCGAGCTGCCCCCACTACAACCTGCCCCCACTACAACCTGCCCCACTGCAACCTGCCCCCACTGCGCCCCGTCACGTGACTGCCCTGGCCGCCCTGGCGCCTTCATCCGCAATGCTACGATAAGCCCGCGCGACGATGAGCCCGCGCGACGATAGGGCGCGCATAGCGGCTCCACGGGGTTCGATACTCACGAGAAAGACCCGCATGCAGGGGCCGGGTCGGACGATTGCACGGGCATCTGCAGCGCCATGCCTATGGCAGTGTCTCGGGCCGCGGGACACGCATGAACACTGAATTGAGGTACGGGAGCGCACACGATGAGTGACACCACCTCGCCGGATTCCAACCCTTCTGATGCCGCCGACGCCGCATCCGCGAGTCTGCCGAGGCAGATGGCTGCGATGACGCGCGCCCTGCTGCAGTCCCCGACGCGCCACGTGCTCGGGCTGCTCACCGCGGGCATCATCATCGTGGTGGTGGTCACGGCCTACGGGCAGGTCCGCCTCAACCGCTGGAACCGGCCGTTCTACGATGCGCTGTCGCACCGCGAATTCCACGGCTTCCTGGTGCAGCTCGGAGTCTTCGGCGTCATCGCCGGCTCGCTGCTGATTCTCAACGTCGCCCAGGAATGGCTCAACCAGATGCTCACGTTGAAGCTGCGCGAGGGATTGATGGATGACCTGCTGCGGATCTGGCTGACGCCGCGCCGCGCCTTCCAGCTCGCACACGCCGGGCCGATCGGCGTGAACCCGGACCAGCGCATGCACGAGGATGCGCTGCATCTGACGCAACTATCGGCGACGTTGTCCATCGGGTTGCTGCAGGCAACCGTGCTGCTGGCGGCGTTCGTGAACGTGCTATGGGGCATCTCGCAGGGGTTTGCGCTGCGTCTCGGTCACGTGACCTTGTCGATCCCCGGATACATGGTATGGGCCGCCGTCGTGTACGCCGGCTCGGCCTCGCTGCTGAGCTATCGCGTCGGCCGCGGGCTGATCACGCGCAATGCGCAGCGCTACGCGCGCGAGGCGGACCTGCGCTTCTCGCTGGTGCGCGTGAACGAGCACATCGACTCGATCGCGCTCGCCGCGGGAGAGGCACAGGAAGATCGGCGCATCCGCGTCAACCTCGCGGCGGTGCTGGCCGCCATGCGCCGCCTGGTCGCCGGGCTGACGAATCTCACCTGGGTCACGGCCGGATACGGCTGGTTCACGATCGTCGCTCCGATCATCGCGGCCGCCCCGCTGTATTTCACCGGCAGCCTGTCATTCGGCGGACTGATGATGGCAGCCGGAGCATTCAGTCAGGTGCAATCCTCGCTGCGCTGGTTCGTCGATAACTTCAGCACCATCGCCGATTGGCGTGCGACGCTGCTGCGTGTTGCGGTCTTCCGCCGCGCGGCACTGGATACCGCGCAGATCAACCGCTCGGAAAGCCGTATCGAAGCCGTCGAGGGACCGCCGGGGAAGCTGATCCTGGATCACCTGCACGTCACCTGCCCCGATGGCGGCGTCAAGCTCGCCGAGAGCACGCTCGAGTTGAAGGCCGGCGACCGCGCGCTGATCGTCGGTACGCCCGGCAGCGGCAAGACCGTGCTGTTCCGTGCCCTGGCGGGTCTATGGCCGTGGGGGTCGGGACGTATCGTGCGTCCGAAGGGGGAATCGATTTTGTATCTGCCGAACCGCTCCTACCTGCCGCCGGGGACCCTGCGTGACGTGCTCGCATACCCGGCGAGCGGCGAACAATTCGACGACGCGAAGTGTACGCGCGCGCTGGAGCGCGTCGGGCTGACGCACCTGTCCGGCTCGCTGCAAGAGGCGCGCGACTGGAACAGTGCGCTCGGAGACGATGAGCAGCGCTCACTGGCCCTGGCGCGCGCCGTACTGCATCAGCCGCGCTGGCTCATCCTCGATGAGGCGCTGCATTCCATTGAGCGCGCGATGTTGCCCCGCATCGTCGATATCTTCACCAAGGAGCTGCAACAGACCGGCTTGTTGCATATCGCCGGCTCCGAGGCCGACGATCCGCTCAAATCGCGAGTGCTGCACCTGGTCGCGGATCCTGCGGCGCGGCGGCTACAGCGCCCGCGCCTGGACGAGGCCAGCGGCCGGCCGGTGATGCGCCTCTCCGCCTGAGGCGTTACCGCCAGGCAGCGGCGGCGCTTGGGTGCCGAGCCCATCGCGCAAGTCCTGCTGAGCCCGGTCGACACATGTCCCCCGGCCAGCTGCCATATCCCCCCTGCCCCCGACGGTGTAGAATGCGCGCCCCTCCTGGTGCGGGGTGGAGCAGTCTGGCAGCTCGTCGGGCTCATAACCCGAAGGTCGCAGGTTCAAATCCTGCCCCCGCTACCAACCTCCATAGAAGTCTTGATAGATCAGTCACTTATTGGTGACTTGATTTGAACGTGCCTTGGCGTTCGATCAATGCACGCTGCAGAAGACTCCAATCATCTACCCCGATTAAAGTTATTACTTTTGTGATAACATCTTGAATACGCATAATTGAGGTGGGGCATGGTCGCGCTGAAAATCCGCA
>JASHPX010000117.1 GCA_030037905.1 Gammaproteobacteria bacterium | reverse complement strand
CCCTCGCCACGCTCGCAGTTGAGGCACTTGGCGAGGATGCGCGCTATCGTGGTCTTGCCCACTCCGCGGGTGCCGGCAAACAAAAACGCGTGATGCACACGGCCGCTCTGCAGGGCGTTGGCCAGCGCGCGCAGTACATGCTCCTGACCGGTCATCTCGGCGAAGCGGCGCGGCCGCCAGGTGCGGGCGAGCGCGGTGTAGGTGCTCATCGGATGTACGTGCTCATCGGATCGGCGATTGTCGCATCGGTGGTGGTGCGTTGGGTGGATTCGTCAGCGCCGCCTCAGTTGGCGGTGCCGCCGTGCCGCACGGAGGTGCCGCCCGGACGTGCGCCCGGGAGGTGATCCGCACCAGTGCGAGCTTCGGCACCCGACCGATCCGTTACCGCTGCTCCCTTCCGGGCCTGACGGGGTTCACGGTAGGTCGTCGCGAAGGTACCGGCGCGGACCACCATGGACCTGGGGCGGACCGAGGACCTGCGGCGCTGGACTTCAGTGGGTGATCGACCGCAGAAAAGCCCGAGGAAAGAACCGTAACATAATGAAAATAAAAGATCTATGGTTCCTCACCGCGCCTGCCTCACCGACTGCCGCAGCGATCTGCAAGCGATCTGCAGCGGATTCGGCAGCGGACTTGGCGCACCACCCGGTCCCGCCGATTCGAGCCAGGATCCTAACATAGGCCGAACGGCGCTATCAGTGCGCCGGACTGCACGTGGGTGTCTCGCACGAATCCGGCTCCTCGATCTGTACCGTCGTGTGTTCGACGTGCAGCCGCTCCCGCAGCCGCTCGTGGATCAATTTGGGCGTTCCCTGCCCCACCACGCCCGCCGCCACGCAGGCATGCAGCGTGACGGTAGGACGCTCCCCGGTCATCGACCACACGTGCACGTGATGCACCTCGATGACTCCGGGAACGTGACCGATCAGCTCGGCCTCGATGCGTTTGACATCGAATCCGGGCGGGACGCTCTGCAACAGCACGTCGGCCGACTCGCGGGTCAGAGCCCATGCGGAGCGCAGGACGAGCGCCGCCACCAGCAACGACAGCAGCGGATCGGCCACGGTCCACCCCGTGATGAGGATCACGAGCGCTGCGACAGTCGCCGCCCCTGAGCCCAGCAGATCGCTCAGCACGTGAGCGCGCGCCCCACGCTCATTGAGTGAGCGCGCACCGGAGAGCGCCAGGAAAGCAGTGAGATTCGCGATTGCACCGATCAGCGCGATGCCCAGCATCCACTGGCCGTTCACCGCGGGCGGATGCATCAGGCGCCGGATTGCCTCGTACACGACCCAGATCGTCAATGCCAGGAGAGCCTGCCCATTCACGAACGCCGCCAGTGGCTGATAGCGCCTGTGACCGTAAGTGCGCCGCTCGTCGGGCGGGCGGCGGCCCCAGCGGATCGCGACCACAGCCACGGCCAAGGCAGCTGAATCAGCCAGCATATGGGCAGCTTCGGCCACCAGCGCAATCGAGTTCGCGAAGTAACCGCCGACGGCCTCGACCGCCGTAAAGGTCCCGAGAATCGCCAGTGCGACGAGCAAGCGCTTCTCGCCGGCGTCGGCGGCATGGCTATGGGTACCGTGTGCGTGAACGTGCCCATGACCGTGCTCGTGCTCGTGCTCGTGCGTCGGATGCGCATCGTGCCCCGCGCGCGCATCGTGCCCCGCGTGATGGTGATTCCCGTGATCCTCGTGCGAGTGAGGCATAAGGACTTCCTCGAGGCTTGGCTCGGAGTGCTATAGTTACAACCCTGTAACCACTTCAGAGTCAAGACCCATGAATCGCTCGTTCACCATTGGCGCGCTGGCCCGCGACGCAGACTGTCCGCCGGAGACCATCCGCTACTACGAGCGCGAGGGGCTGCTTCCGCAGACCGCGCGCACCGGGGGCAATTATCGCCTCTATAGCCGTACGCATTTCGAACGGCTCGTTTTCATCAGGAACTGCCGCTCGCTGGACATGACCTTGGATGAGATCAAGCAGCTGCTACGCTTCCGCGATGCTCCGCAATCGGAATGCGGCGGCGCGCATGCACTCATCGAGGAGCACATCGAGCACATTGAGCAGCGCATCAGCGAGCTGCAGCGGCTACGCAAGCAGTTGCGGACTCTGCGCCGCCGATGCCAACCGGTCCCCGACGCAAAAAAATGCGGCATCCTCGATGAATTGGGACACGAATCTTCGAACTCGGGCAGCGGCAGCAGAAAGGCCAGAGCCCACGTGCGTGGGGTCCACAGCCCGATGGCGCGTGCCCCGTCGGCCGACAGGTCGTAGCTGCGCATCGGCCTGGAAAGCCGAGCCCCTCGCGCCGCGATCAGTCCCCGCTCCGCAGCGGCGGCAGGTGCGGGTGATCGTTGCGCCAAGGCGGCCGTTCATAGTGCGCCGGCGGATGCCACCATCGTTTTAAATCGACTCGTCGAGCGAGAAGTCCTCCAGGGTCACTCCACGAATGGCGCCGGTCTCGAATCGCTCGGCGTTGATGACCAGCAGTTCCTCAAGGGGACCGGCCGGCGGTCGCTGTCACGTACGATTCATCACGTCATGCTGCGTTGCACGACAGTGCCCACTCTGGCGGCACTGCGACCATAGCGGTGGTTCAGCCACCGTACGATGCCGATCGCGACCAATACGGGCCCGAACCAGGCGAGCAGATAGAACGCCATGTCGGAGCGATCGAGCGCGATCACGCTCCGCAGCCCGAAATTCAGGAAAGCGATGTGGGTCGCGATCCCGCTGCCGACGATCCCGAGATAGTGGCGCTGCACCCACCAGGACGGCTCGGTCGGCGGCTTCGCCATGAACTGCAGCATGCGCCCGGCGGCCAGTAGCCCGTAAATCGAAAAACCGGCGAGCAGCGGCGCATGATTCACAACCCCCAGCACCAGAACGGTCAGTGCACTTGCGAGGTTGAGCCACGCAAGCGGCCGGTAGTGATGACCGATGAACGTCGCAACGGCGGCGCGATCCCGAATGGCGCGCCACGCCGTCCAGAGGGTGGTACCTATCAAAATCACCAGATATGACAGAAACACTCCGGTCACGGTCTGCCCGGTGACGAAGGCATGGGCCGTCAGTGGCAGTGCGCTTGCGATCACCCCGGCGATGGCGAGGAAGTACACCGCTCCGACCTGCCGATGCAGTCGCGTTCCCTTGGGCAGGGCGGCGTTGATCCAGAAGCTCGTCAGCGCGACCGTCCCGAAGCTCAAGTGAGTATCGACGACGAGTTGGTAGGGTGTCACGGCTGGAGCTCCCGATGGCAGCCGCATCATGGACACGTCACCACCTCGAGACCAGTACCGCAAGTCATACGCCCGGGTGCCGGAAGTCATATCCGGCAGATCGGACCTTGAAGGCAAAACGCGCATGCGGCTATCGTCTCGCATGCGCTTACCCTCCTTCCTATCGGGACTTGCGCCCAACCCGGTATTTCTTGCCGGCTACCTGGCATGGGCGGTGGTCGCCATTGGCGTTTGGCGAGTACCACCCGTGTGGACACCGCTGGGAGAGCCGGCCGGAAGGACCGTGGTCGTGCTTTGCATGCTCGTCTTCGTTGTCGGCATCATGAGGCGCGGCGCAGACGGCGGCTCGATCATCTCGCTGTCCTTGATGGTCGTACCGGCCCTCGTGCTGCTTGCGCTCGGACCATCGAGCTTCACCCCCATTTTGTTGATCGTGATCGCCGCGGCGATTGCGGCTGTCTATCGCCCCAGAATCGCAGTGACCGCTCTGGTGGCACTGAATCTTGTATTCCTGGCCGTTCTGCTCGCCCGCTGGCGTATCGCCGACCCCGGATTCACGCTGTTCGTCTACGGCAGCTTCGAGGCCTTCGCCCTGTTGACCACGCTCGAGCGCGCTCGGGCGCAGAGGGTGTCCCGAGAGCTTCGTGAAGTGAATGCCCAGTTGCTGGCGACTCGAGAGCTGCTCGCCGAAAGTGCGCGCGATGGAGAACGGCTACGCGTCTCGCGGGAGTTGCACGATGTGGCGGGCCATCGACTCACCGCCTTGGCGCTCAACCTCGACCTGCTTGGCCAGGAGGTCCGGGTATCCGCACGGCGTGAATGGCTCGTTTCGAGGGAGCTGGTGAGCAAGCTTCTGTCGGAGTTGCGCAGCGTGGTGGCGAATCTCCGTCGCCACGATGGCATAGACAGGCGTTACGACGGATCGCCGAAGCATTTCCGGCGCCACGGATTCACCTTGACCTGCATGAGAGCGTGCGCATCGAAGGGGCGGACCGGGCCGCTGCCATCGTGCGGGCGGGACAAGAGGGACTCACGAACGCCGTACGACATGCGAATGCACGCAATATCTGGTTGTCCCTGAGCCGAGAGGAGGAAACCCTGCGGCTCGAGGTACGTGACGACGGAACGCGTACGAGCGATCGCGTGGCGGGCTATGGGCTCCGCGGTATGCAGGAGCGCGTGGAGCCGCTGGGAGGGCGTGTGGAGACTGATACGGCGCCGGAAGGCGGCTTTCGGCTGCGGGTGACCGTGCCGGCCGGCCGTCAGTCATGAAGATTCGCGTGGCGCTGGCCGATGATCAGGATCTCGTACGGGATGCACTCCAGGCCCTTCTCGAACGCATGGACATCGAGGTGGTGCTATCGGTGGCCGATGGAGCAGAACTGCTCGAGCGAATAGGCGCGACATCGGCGGACGTGATCGTGAGCGACATTCGGATGCCGGGCCTGGACGGTATTTCCATGGTTCGCGAGTTGCGGCGACGGGGCAACCGAACGCCGATCGTCATGCTGACGACCTTCGAGGACAGTGATCTACTATTGGCGGCGGTCGAGGCAGGCGCACAGGGCTTTCTGCTCAAAGGAGCTTCCTCCGAGGATCTGATCGCTACCATCGATCGCGCGCAGCGCGGTGAACAATGGTTGTCGCCCGTGGCAACCCGGCCGATACATCCGCGCCTGGCAGCCGCGACGCCGGCTGAAGTCGGGCAAATCGATCTCGGTGCGCGTGAGCTCGAAATCCTGAGGCTGCTGGCTGGCGGATATTCGAACAAGGAGATCGCCCGCAGCCTCAACCTCGCCGAAGGCACGGTCAAGAACTATGTCTCCGACATCCTCGCCAAACTCGGCGCGCGTGACCGTACCCGGGCCGTACTCCGGGCGATCACTTTGCGACTCGTGTGACGCCGCTCGCGAGAGCTCCAGGGAGCTCGAACGCCGCGCTTACCGACCTGATCGTGCCGGGATGAACTCCCGAAACGCACGCATGCCACGTGTCACTTTTCTCCCGTATAAGTTATTTATAGTTCAAACACTTACGATATATGCTCCGTTGGCAGGCAAGGAACTTGATTCAGCCTTCCACAGGCGACTAATATCTATTCATGATTAATTCAGAGACGGCGGCAAATGCGGCATATTGATCCGGAGCGGATCGTGCAGATGCTTCTCGTGTCACCCCATGGCCTGCGCGCGCCGCAGATCACACGAGCACTGAAGCAGCGCATCAGTCAGCCGACACTGTGGCGTGCTCTCCACAAACTTCGATCAGAAGGTCGAGTCGTCATGGATGGCTCAGCCAGGGCAACCCGATACCACGCGACAGACCGGCGCGACTTGTCGGCTCTGCGCAGCTTGCGTTTGCACGAGGCCGTGGCACGTCGCCTCATCCGAGATCCCTGTCTGCTGGAGACCGCTCGGCAGCGTCTGCGCCGGTTGCGTGAAGTAAATCCTCATGGCGCTGTCTACCATGATAGATGGGCTGTGCTCCTCGACGGGCCACTTGCAACCCTGCTGCGCATCATGACCGAATCCTCCGAGCCAGCTGCTACATTGCGACAGGAATCTCCTCTTACGGTTCTCGTTGCTGCCGGCGAACGCCGTAGGGTCTTTGAGTCGATTCGGGCCGCTTGAGGCAGCATGTATCGGCTGCAGCTGCAGCACGTCATTCTGGAGATCGGACGTCGCTTCGGTCTGAAGGAGGTATTCATCATCGGATCTGCAGCCATTCTCGCAGTGCTGCCGAATCCGCCAGAGGGCGAGCTTACCGCTACTCGTGACGTGGACGTAATTCCGCCGGGAGATGATGAGCGGATGGCGGATCAAATCTCCTTCGTAATTGGAGAGGCGAGTGATTTCGATGTCGAATACGGATACTACGCCCAGGGAGTAACTTCCCGAACGCCCACCTATGCACCCCGTGACTGGAAATCACGGGCTATCCCAGTGCACGTTGAAGAATTTATCGGCTGGTGCATGTCCCCTGAGGACCTCGTCCTCAGCAAACTTGGCGCTGCTCGGGAGAAAGACATCGCTTTCGCGCGTACCACAGCCAAGCTCGGTCTCGTGCGACGAGAGGGCCTAATTCATTTGCTCCAGTTTATCGACTGTTCCGAGAACGATCGCAAACGCATCGCTGCACGCGCCAGCGCGATCTTCTCCTGAGGCGCTGCCGGCCCAAGGTCAGCCCCCGAGCAACGCGTCGATTGCGCGGCGCTCGTCCTGCCTCAATTCGAACTCGAAGATCTGCAGATCATCGCGCATGTGTTCGCGTGAGCGTGTCCCGGTGAGCGGAACCACGCCTGACTCCATGAGGTAGCGGAAGAGTATCTGCGGCGGCGTGCGAGCGTGGGTCGAGCCGATCGACTCGATCGTGGGATCTGCCAGTATCTGGGGATTCGCCGTGAGCGTCCAGAAGCTCTGGTACACGATTTGCTCACTCGCGCAGTACGCTCGCAGGCTCACGTCGTAACCCGTATCGGCGTAGAAGCGGTTCTGCAGAACCGCGGGCGCGATGCGCGCGGAGCGACACAGCTCCCGCAGTTGCTCGAGTCGATAGCAGTTGCTGATCCCGAGCTGGCGAACGCCGCCGCGCTCGACGAGCGACTCCATGGCGCGCCACGCCTGCAAGGTGTCCTCACTACTCGCGAGCGGAGAGTGCAGGAATAGACAATCCAGATAGTCGGTTCGCAGATTGCTCAGAGACGCGGCGAAGGACTGCGTCACTTGCTCGGCGAGCGGCGCGCTCGGATCGTAGGGTACGCGCGACGGATCCTGTCCGGAAGCCGGCGTGAATTTGGTCTGAACGTACAGATCGGTGCGCTGCAGGTTTCTCCCAAGGGCCGCAGCGATGCCGGCGCCCACGCCGGCCTCATCGTAGTGCCGAGGCTGGCAGGCAGTATCGATCCCGCGAAACCCCTCCTGCAGTGCGAGCGTAACGAGCCGCTCGGTGGCGCTCTGCTTCCACGCCGTTCCGTAGAGGATCCTCGGCATGCGCACGCCTGAGGCGCAGGTCAGGAATATGTCCATGTGGCACGCTACGCAGAGCTGGTGCCTTCAGTCAGCCAAACCCATGACGAATGCCAGAGCGATATTCAGGCGTGCCATGTCTCCGTCGGCCATGTGTCCTATCCGCCGGCCCACTCTCGCGCGCCGAATCGTCACGGGCTCATCGGCCATCACCTGGGATCGGACCCGCAAACCGTTTTGCTCGCTTGGTTCGACAATTACTCTGAAGTCGGGTGCATCGCTGAACTCCGAGGTCATCTGGCACACGACGACTGAAGCATGCTCGGCGGGCAGCGCATCAGTTTGAACGATGACGGCGGCTCTGGGCATGCCAAAATCTCCGGTTACCGTCACCGTTACCACATCGCCGCGTCTCATTGGGCGTCAAATTCCGAGACCGCCTCGATCCACCTCAGCGCCTCGAGCTCATGCGCTCGATCCAGACCGGCAACCTGCCTTGCGACACGGCGCCGGACGAGCTTGGAGCGTGCATCCGGCACCACCAGGCGCAACTCGCGCAGCCCTCGAGCGCGCCGCCGCTCCCGCATCGCCTTCATCCGTTCCGCTGCTTCCGCCATGATCCCTGACCTCACTGTAACGCGTTACAGCGTAACGCGTTACAAATCGGGGTTCAAGAAAGGCGCGGTGCGAAATTGCGAATTCCGGTGAGCAAGACTGGAGCGCTGCGTGATTCGAACGTCCTTCGGGCAACGACGCAATAGCCGCGCGCCGCACCGCCAGGCTGGACTGCACCCCCCGCCGGCAGTAGGCTGCCGCAGCATCGGGGCGATGGGGGGAGTCGATGTTCCCGGGAAGACTGCAACTCGTTGCGATCGGCGCACGCAGCCTGCGAATCGGCGGCGGGGCAATCGGGCTTCTGGCCCTGGCCTGCCTGGCAGTCTCGCCGGCCAACGCGCAGGATCGATCGCAGGGGCGCTCGATGGTCATCAGCCGCGGAGGAATCGTTGCCGCGGAAAGCCCCCTGGCAGCACAGGCTGGAGCGACGGTCCTCGCTCGCGGCGGCAACGCAATCGATGCGATCGTAGCCACCAACGCGGTGATGGGCGTCGTCGAGCCGATGATGGACGGGATGGGCGGCGACCTGTTCGCGATCGTATACATCGCCAAGACGGGGAAGCTGTATGGCCTCAACGCCAGCGGCTGGTCGCCGGCGAAGCTCACGATCGGGTTTCTGAAAGCCAACGGCATCACGGGCAAGATGCCGGAGTTTGGTATCGACAGCGTGACGGTGCCGGGCGTCGTCGACGGCTGGTCGAAGCTGCTGGCGCGCTTTGGAACCCGCAAGCTGGCGGACGTCCTGGCGCCGGCGATCGCCTATGCGCGCGACGGATTCCCGGTGCCTGAATGGGCCGCGGAATACTGGAGCGGTTCCGCCGCCGCGCTGCATGCCGATGCGAATCTCTCGCGAACCTATCTCATCGACGGACATACGCCGGCCGTGGGTGAGGTGTTTCGCAATCCGGACCTCGCCCGCTCGCTCGAGGAGGTGGCGCGCGGCGGCCGCGACGCCTTCTACAAAGGGCCGATCGCCGGCGAGATTTTAGCCCTCTCCCGCGAGCTCGGCGGCGCAATGACGGCCGAGGACCTGGCGGACTATTCCAGCGAGTGGGTGCAGCCGATCTCGACCACCTACCACGGCTGGACCGTCTATGAGCTGCCCCCCAACGGGCAGGGGATCGCCGCGCTCATGATGCTCAACATCATGGAGGGCTTCCCGCTGGCGCGCGACGGCCACAACTCCGCCGATGCGCTGCACGTGATGATCGAGGCGAAGAAGCTGGCGTATGCTGATCTGCTGCGCTACGTGGGTGATCCACGATTCAGTCACGTGCCCGTCGCCGCGATGCTGTCGAAGCGCTATGCCGCCGCGCGCGCGGCGCTGATAGACATGACGCGCGCGAACTGTAACGTGGCGGCGGGCCAGCCGGCGCTCCCCACGACCGGCGACACCACCTACCTGACCGCGGTCGACCGCCAGGGCAACATGGTGTCGCTGATCCAGAGCAACTACCAGGGATTCGGCTCACGCCTGGTGGCGGGCCATACGGGCTTCGTGCTCCAGGACCGCGGCGCGCTCTTTTCGCTCGATCCGTCCTCGCCCGATGCGCTCGCCGGCCACAAGCGCCCGCTGCACACCATCCTCCCGGGATTCATGCAGCGCGGCGAGCAGCGCATCGCGTTCGGCATCATGGGGGGCTTCAACCAGGCGCAGGCGCACGCCCAATTCATCTCCAACGTGGTCGACTACGGCCTGGACATCCAGGCCGCGATGGAGGCGCCGCGTTTCACCAAGATGACCTTCAACGGATGCGACGTGGCGATGGAGGATCGCATTCCGGAGGACGTCCGCAAGACGCTTGCCGCCCGCGGGCACCAGATCCAGCTGCGCGGCGACTACTCGGCAGTCATGGGCGGCGGTCAGGCGGTGATGCGGGACTTCGCGACCGGCGTCAACTACGGCGCGTCCGACCCGCGCAAGGACGGCGAAGCCATCCCCGAGCCTGGGCGATAATGCCCTGCTAGCGAGTCATCAGCCGCGTATTACGCCCGTATTACGCCCGTATTACGCCCGGCCTGACTCCGGCCTGACTCATGCAGGCGATGATCCGCTGCGCAGCTGCGGCGGCGCCGTCGACATGCTTCGACCGTGCCGCCATTTCCACGGCGGCTCTTGCATGCTCCGGATCTGCAAGCAGTGCTCGCAGTTCGCGCGCTAGCCGGCCATCATCGTGTGCGCGGCGGAATGGCAGTACACGGCCTACACCCAAGCGCGCGGCACGCGCGGCGTTGTCCGGCTGGTCGAAGCCGGCGGGGGTCAGCAGCTGTGGACGACCGGAGCGCAGAGCGAAAGAGAGCGTGCCGATCCCGGCCTGATGAACGATGGCTGCAGCGCGGGGAAAGATGCGGGAATATGGCAGATACTCAAAAGCGGCTACATTGGAAGGCAGCTGCTGCCGTAGCGGCATGCCGGTCAACAGCAATCCACGGATGCCGAGGGTCCGGCATGCGGCGATCGCATGCTTCCAATAGTCCCGAGCGAGCCAGACGGCCGAGGATCCCAGCGCGAAGACGACAGGTGCAGGGCCCGCCGCAAGAAAATGCTCGAGCGCCTCATCGGATGCCGTTGTCGCCTCTTGCGGATCGCCGGCATCGTGCAGGGCCGCGCCGCAGACGAGCGTCTGGGCGGGCCAGTCACGCTGAGGGGCGGCGAGCGACGGATCGAATAGCGCCAGCGTGCCTCGAGGCGAGAACTGACCATCGATCAGCAGCGAGCCGTTGACGGCCGGCAACCCCAGCTCGGCGCGTAATGTATGCAGTGGCCGCTCCCAACGCCGTACTGACGCGCGCACCAAATTGCGCATCAGGCGCTGCGACCAGTTGCCGAAACGCTGCAGCCACTCGACGTTGGGAATCACCGGGGGATCGGCAATCGAGAACAAGCTGTAGGGGGAGAGCACGCTCGACAGCCACGCAAGTCCGCGACTTTCGGCGATCATGGGTAGCGCGGGTGTGATGGGGTGCGCAACGGCAACTGCTACTCCTTCCGCAGCCACACGCAGGTCGGCATAGGCACGGCGGAGCGGAGCTGTCACCATCGCCTCGATCAGGCGCCGAGGTCCGCTCCAGGGGTTGAAGAATCCGCGCGCGATCTGCTCGGGGTCGCCGAGCTCGGCTATCGAGGGCGCAAGCGGCGCGAATTCCAGCCCCGCTGCCTCCACGCGCGCACGATAATCAATCGAGGTCGCAACGCGCACCTGCTGACCGCGCGCCAAGAGTGCCCTGCCCACCGCGATGTACGGATGCAAGTCCCCCAGAGATCCCAGGGTTGCAAGCAGAATGCCGCTCATGCTCCAAGGCCATTTGGTCGCGCGCCGGCCACCCAGCCGGGGATTCACCTACACGACGGCGTTGATCCGCGAAGTCGGGCAACGACTGTCACTGCTTGGGGTGCAGGAAGCGCCGGCGAGACACTATTCATGGGTACAGGTAAAACTGCCCGCAGAGTCTGCGGTGCCGGGCGCGCCGGTGAATTTGGGGTACGTCGGGTATTCACAGAGCGGCCGGGCCCTGTGCGCACCCGAATTGGCGTCGGTCGCGATCAGACCCGCGGGAGCCTTGCCGCTCTCGACCCATTGCTCGAGCGCCGGCAGGGCGTCGAACCTCGCGTTGAATGCGCCAAAGCCGTGACTGAACCCAGGGATGACGTAGAAGCGCAGGAAGCCATGGAGTCGCTTCTGACCGAAATGCGCGAGTTGGCGTTTGTAGTAGGCGATCGAGTTGTACGGCGTAATGAGCTCGTCCACGGTGCCGTGCGTCATGATGATCTTCCCGCCCTTCGCCCAAAATCGATCCAGGCTCTGGTCGGTCACGTCCATGATTGACGCGACGGTGGCGATCCGCTCCCGGTACTGTTTCGGGTCGAAGTGCAGCGTGTCGAAGCTGGGATCGCGCGTAATGATGTACTTGATCGTTGCATCGCCCGCGCGATAGAGCAGCGGCTCCTTTCCGGAGAGCGGATTCGAGGGCTGAGAGACCGTCCCAAAGTTCGAGGGGCCGGAGAACCTGGACCCTTCGAGCAGCGCCCACTTCGGGAATGTGCTCATCCCCGCGATGCTGAAACCCGGGCTGTAATCGGAGGTGATCGTTTCGACCGCCTTCAGCTGCGCATCGGACAAGCAGCTTGCCCCCGTACCCCCGTCCGGACAGCGCAGCGTCTTCACATCGAACGCCGCATCGCAGGCGGCCACGTTGCTGATGATCCCATCCTTCACACCGTCGAGCCCGTCGCATTTGGCCATCACGGCGTCCGTGAGCAGCTTGACGTGCGCCGCGTCCATCCAACCGGCCCCGTGGTCTGCATACAGCGCGCGACCGAAATTCCACGAGCCCAGGTGCAGCAGGGTCACGTTGTACGCGGGGAAATCCGCGACGACGCCGTCGTAGTCGTCGGGGTAACGCGCAGCGGCGTCGAGCGCCTCATGTCCGCCTTGTGATCCGCCGATGAAATAGAATCGCCGCGGCGCACGCCCATACGCCTTGCGGATGATCGCCATGGCAACGTCGTGCGTCTTCTTTACCGACTCCTTGCCAAAGTTGAGCAGCGCTTCATCATCGAGGCCGAACCTGCCGTCGAATCCCGGGCCGCCACGGTGACCGCCATTGCTGCCGAGGGTGACGTAGCCGCGCTTCAGCGGTGTGTCCTCGCCCGGGAGCTGCAGCGTGTAGGGCCCGAGGGCAGTCACGAGCGAGCCGTCATAACCGCCTCCGCCCATCTGCAGCGCACGGCCATTCCACGCATCGGGTAGATTGACCTCGAATTCGAATACGGCCTTCGAGGCCGTAGCGTTCGCGATGATTCCGGTCACCTTGCAGAAGTCGCCATCGACATTGCCGGGCTCGGATGCCCCGATGGCCTGCGCGGTCTCGACGGTCGCCCCGCCGGTAGGCAGACCAATGGCAGAGGCTGGAATCGTGAAACCCTCGAGCGACGTACAGTCGGCGGTGAGCCGTGTCGTGGCGGCGTCTGCTCGCGCCGTGACGAAGCTTGCCGCGATTATCAAGCAGACACAGGCGGCGAGGGTCTGTTGACGGAGTGCATCTCTCATAGGAGGTCTCCCAGAAGCCGGTCTCAGAGGCTACCGGGCTATGTCACGCGACGCAATGATCGAGGCGCGGCCAAGGACCGGACTTGCGCGGGACAGCGCTTGCGCGACGGAGCCGCAGCCGGCGCCCTTTCGGGCTGGGCGCTGCGTTCAGCGAGCACACGCCGCTCGCGGGCGACGATGGCTCGCAAATCCGACCATTAAGCCGGTGTCGGGTGTCGCAGAGACATCAAGGGCCGTCTGCAGGCTCTTGGCAGCATGCTGAAAGACTGAGTCGGTGGCTCAGATCTATCTCTACATCACCAAAGCTCCATCGATACCGTACTTGGTGAAGATCATTTTGAGCGTACCGTTCCTCTTGAGTTTTGCCAGCGACGTTTTGACTCTGCTGAGGAGTGCGTCACCTTTGCGCGCACCTATGCCACGCTGACTGATAAATGTCGGTCGGTAAGACCTCGACATCTGAACGTCCGGCTCATAAACACCGTGTTGCTGATTATAAAAGGTATCGATGGCACTGCCCTTGAACCCTGCCTTGATTTCGGGGTCCCGCACGGCTTGGGCAGCCTCGGCACCCGTGGTGACGAGCTTAACTTCCTTGAAGATACCGCTCTTCTGTGCCGCATTGGCGAAGGGTGACCCCTTTAGGGTAACAATCGCCTCGCCCTTGAGGTCTTCCCAGGTCGTATATCGCTCGCTATCGCTTTTCTTGACGAGCAACGCCTCACTATCCTTGTACAGCGGATCGGTGAAATCTGCGACTGCGCTTCGTTCGACGATGACGTTCAATGCTAAGTCAATTTTATTCGTGCTGAGACCCGCAAGCTGGTCCGACGCAGGTACCACGACGAACTGGACCTGAAACCCTGCGTCCTTGGCAATGGCGTTCATCAGATCGATCATTGCGCCCTGCGCCGTAGTGCCGTTTGGATCGAGTGTCCGATAGTTGTCTGCTGTGGCACCAGGCAAGAACGAAAGAGGCGGGGCGAATGGAGCGTAGCCGACCTTCACCTGCTGCTGCGCAGCCGCTGCTGCCAGCGGCAACAGTGCACTTACGCCAAGCGCGAAAACAAGGGTGGTCGCTTTCATCGCAACTCCCGCAACCATAAAACGTGTTTTCTGAGAGACTAAGGCCGGGCGGATAGGAATTTCAAACGCCTGCCCGCCCATGGCCGGTTCGCCGAATGGGCCTTATTTTGAGAGCAGCCTAGCGCCGGCGGGCCGCCCCCGGCAAATCGCCCGGGCTGAATCCCCCACCCTGGCTGGCGCCCCTGCCCCGACAGTCCCTGCTCGCCCCTGCCCCGCTGCGACGACGCGCCGGATGCAGAAGACCTCGCGCTAATTCCATGCTTTTCATCCGTACGTGAATATTAATCGGGGTCCTCGTCGCGGCCGCATTGCGTCGCGGCGTAGAATTCGCTGGTGCGGCAGTAGGGGGCGCGATGGCGGAAGGTCTGCTCGGTGGAGTCCTGGGAGAAGAGGACGAGAAGCCCGAGATTGAAGCTCCCGAGGCGTTGGCCGGTTCCGAAGCGTTTGCGGCGGCGGTTGCCGCCCGGCTGTCAACCAGTGACCCCGAGGTTGCCCGCGACACGTCGGCCTTCCTGAAAGAGCAGACGCAGCTCTTGAAGGTGCAGAAGGAGCACTTGAGCGACGAGCATGCGCTGCGCCTGGCTCATCTGGCGCACCAGTCTCATCTGCTCCTCGGACAGCGCCTGGGACAGGGCATCCGTCTCGCCTTCCAGGTCGTCATCGCGCTGGTCGTGATCGTCATCGGCATCGGTATCGCGGTGATGCTGCACGATGCCTTCACTTCGCACAGCGTCGTCATCGATGCCTTCGAGGCTCCCGCAGCGCTCGCGGCCCGAGGGGTGACCGGGACCGTGGTCGCGAGCGACGTGCTGGATGAGCTCACGCGCCTGCAGGACGCGACGCGAACCGCTCTTGTCAACGAGAAGCGCAGCCTCACGAACGCCTGGTCGAGCCAGGTCAAGGTCGACGTGCCCGAGACGGGAATCTCACTCGGCGAGATCTCGCGACTTCTGAGGGCCCGGTTCGGACACGACCTGCACATTGGTGGCGAGCTGGTGGAGACCGCATCGGGTGGGCTCGCGCTCAGCGTGCGCGGCGACGGTGTCGTTCCCAAGACCTTCACCGGCGGCGCCGATGAGTATCAAAAGCTCGTGGTGGACGCGGCTCAGTACCTCTATGCCGGCTTTCAGCCTTACCTTTGGGGCGCTTATCTTGGAGAGTCCGGCCGCTGCCCGGACGCGATCGCCTTCGTCAGATCGGTGTACGCCAGCGCCGACGATCGGGAGCGCGCACTCCTTCTCAATCTCTGGGGCGGTTGCGAGATGGCAATAGATCCTTCCACTGCCTCGTCGCGCGACGCTCTCGAGAAGTACCAGGAGGCGGTCAAGCTGAGACCGGATTTCTGGTTGGGCTACCACAATCAGGCAGAAAGGCTCATGGCGCTAGGAGAAGAGGAAAGCGCTTGGCGCGTGGGAGAGGCATTGATCCAGGCCGCCGGTGGCCGCCCATCGAACGTAGCGGAGTATCTCGAGCCATTTGATGAGTTGACCTGGAATCTGCCGGCAGAGTTGAGGACAGAGATCGCCGCTGCGGAGACGGGCAACCCCAACGGCCTGAACACCGCAATAACCGACGTTCAACTCCACGATCCTGCCGCCGCGGCGCTAGCGCTCCAGACCGTGCCAGCGGACCCGACCATACCATCGACCTTTAGCAGTCTCGTGGCTTCCGCCAGCGCGCACATCGCACGAGGCCTATGGGCGGAGGAGATTGGCGATGTGAGCCAGGCGGAGACGGAAATGGAAGCGGTCCGCGTGGCTCTGGCGAACCCGGTAGTCACGCTCTTCCTTCGGGACCGGATGTGCCAGATCGCCCCGGTCGAGGAGGCGGCCGGCCACCCGGATCGGGCCGATGCGATCCTTGCGGACCCCGCCGCCGCGCACTTCGTCGACTGCCAGCGCTTCCGCGGCGACATCCTCGATCATCGCGGGAACTGGGTGGGTGCGCAGCAGGCCTACGCCGCCGCCGTCGCCCTCGCTCCAGACCTACCCGCCGGCTACTACTCCTGGGGCATCGCGCTCGCGCGCCACGGCGATCTCGCCGGCGCCCTCTCGAAACTGCAGGCCGCCAACCAACGCGGCCCTCACTGGGCTGATCCGCTCGAGGCCTGGGGTGATGTGCTCGCGAAGCAGGGCCGCTTCAAACAAGCGCTCGAGAAGTACGACGAGGCGCTGAAGTACGCACCGAACTGGGCCGCGCTGAAGCAAGCTCGCGACACGGCAGCTCGCAAGCGCTCAGCTGGCGGGCTCGACGGGAGATTCCAGGCGGCCAATGACTCTGATTTCCGGGTCGTCTCCAACAGGCCGCGTTAGCAGTTTGCGCAAGAGAATCAGCAACGCGATTGCCGAGATCATGCTGGCAAGGCCGTCGGTCAGCAGCAATCCAGTAACGCCAAAATACTTCGAGGCGTGCCCGTCAAAGAACGTCATATATACGATCGCCAGGTTGGTGGACGCGGAGAATAGTCCGAGCTGCGTGCTGGCGACGGCGCTCTTTTGCCCCACCAATTCGAAGCCGAACGCATTGAAGGCGGCATATGCAACACCGGCGATGCCGTTGTAAGCCAGTACGCCGAGAATAAAGCTCGGCGGACCGTGCGGAGCGAAGGCCATCGCCAGTGCGACAAAGCCGGTGACCAGGCCCGCGCCCAGGTACAAGCGTCCGCGAGACACGCGGTTCGCGGCGTAGCCGCCCAGCAGCGCGCCGACCGAAGTAGTGATCGCGCAACCCGCTCCCGTTACCCATACGACCGTGGATTCGGCGGTGTGGAAGTCCTTGCCCAGGCCCGCAAAAAGGTTAATGGCCGCTGCGGCGCTGGCGGGCATCAGGAACAGGATGAAGCCGGTGCGCACGCCTTGCGTTTTGCAGGCGCGCCACGTGGTCACGATGGCGTCTGTGGCGACCTGCCGCAAGCGGAAGGCGGAACGCACCGGCTGGGGAAAGAGCAGCATCGGAGCAGCGCCCAGAGCAATGGCTGCGCCCAATCCCATACCAAGCCAATGCAGCGCAACGTGCGGCACCAGCGACATCACCAGCAGCGAACCCAGCGCGCCGCCGCCAAGATTCGCGACGTTCGTCCAGCCGCTCACCGAGCCGCGCATCCTGTCCGGCGTGATCTGCGCAGTCCAGCCACCCACTGCGCCGGAATACAGCACGACGGAAAGCTCGCCCACGAATAACAGCGCCGTGGTGATTTTCAGATGCGCTGCGGACAGGACGGTCAGCCCCACAGCCAGGCAGATCGCCGAGACCGCTGCCGTCAACCAGGAATGCGATCGCCGGGTGAGCCCGGTGTCCATCAGCGGCTGCAGCACGAACCCCAGGAATGTCGGAGACATCACGATCGCGCTTATGGTGGAGACCCTGTAAAGCGCAATTCCGAGATGGGTGAGCAAAAAGGGCAAGGCAGTGGTGGTAAAGCCAGCGACCAATCCGAACGGGAGAATCGCCATGCCGATGATCCAGGCCGGCGGCATTTCCCTCCGGCCGGTCCGCCGTGCCGCAGCGTCTGATGCGTTCCCGCTGGTCACATTGGTGCTGCCGCTCGGCATATTCGAATCCTCGTGGACGAAGAACGCGATGACGCTATTGTTCATCGCCGGCCGGGCGATGCAACCTCGCAACCCGGTCGTGCGTGCTCGGATACGCACCGGGGCCCTGCGGCTGGCACTTGGCCGTCGCGATCGGGCCAGATCGGAGACCGCCATGAAAGCGGACAAATGGCTCGAGGTCAATCGCGGACGGCAAATTTCAACCGCCCTGCCCCGTCCCAGCCGTCCCGCGCCCCCCGCGGGCTGGTGTCGCCAGTTCGCCGACTCGGGAACTGGCTCACCCAGTTGGATTCGACCCGGCTCGTCTTCGACCCGTCGGCCGCGCGGCTACTTCCTGGGCATCGTGAATACCGGACTCTTCGGATCGGACTGCACCAATTGAGTCGTGTGCATGGGGCCTTCACCCACCAGCATGAGAAGACAGGGGCCCGTGCTCTTTTTAGCACCATCCCAATGGACGGTATTGGCGATATCGGTGACGAAGCTGCCGGCGGGAATCGGATACATTCTGCTCTTATCATAGGTCGTGCTCGAGCTGACCCACCAGGTGCCGGAGACGACATAGATGTAGCGGTCCGTGGAATGAAAATGTGGCTTGCTGTTATGACCCGGTAACCATTTGATCAGGACGCCGTAAATTCCGGGTTTATTGGGATCTCCGAACAAGAGCGATTCCCCCTCCCCGTTTTTCCATTTGATATCCTTGCCGAACACGATTGGAATATGAGTTGGATCTGGCAGCGGGATGGATGTCGTGATCGGCCCGCTGTGAGTCAGGACGTCCACGGTATTGGCGGCGGTCGCGGGCAGTGCAGAATTGACGAGGAGAAAACCCAAGAGGGCGGCAACACCAGCTTTAGGCAGGGTCTTCATCAGCAGTCTCCTATGGCGACTTTCACGCGCCGCCCCGCTCGGCAATGACGCATAGACACGAAAACCCACAGCAGACGGCGGCGAGCCGCATGCATGATGATACGTCGTGCGCCGGACATCGACATGCCCTGCCCACACCTAACCCGTTGGCCCCGCATGAG
This sequence comes from Gammaproteobacteria bacterium, assembly GCA_030037905.1. GTDB lineage: Bacteria > Pseudomonadota > Gammaproteobacteria > Steroidobacterales > Steroidobacteraceae > FEN-1191. The sequence goes on along the minus strand of JASHPX010000117.1, from coordinate 47,050 downwards.
ACTTTCCCCCACGTGGGCGGCATACTTCAGGCGCGGCCCCCCGTGCCCGGGACGGTCGCGCAGCCGCGCGATGAAAGAAAAAAGCGAGCATAATCAAAAATGGCAGTAGTCAGATCGATCCATCAGGCCACACGGACTTCGGCAATGCGGTTAGGTCCCCCCAAGGATGAAGCGCCCCGGAGGCTTGCGCCGAAGATACGGCTCATGGGCGGGTGCGCAGCCGGGCTGCTGGCTCTGGCTCTGGCAAACGCCGCCGTGGCACATCACTCCTTTGCAATGTTCGACCAGGCGCGGCAGCTTTCCCTGCAGGGCACCGTCCTCCAGTTTCAGTGGACCAATCCCCACTCCTGGATCTTCCTGGACGTGCGCCGCTCCGACGGCGGCGTCCAAACCTGGCAGATCGAGATGAACAGCGTCAACAATCTGCGGCGTCAGGGCTGGAGGTCGCGGACATTGAAGCCGGGGGACCAGGTCACCGTCGTCATCAATCCGTTGCGGGACGGCCGCAAGGGTGGCCTGTTCGTCAGCGTCAAGCTGCCCGACGGTTCGATGATCCTGGATCCGACCCGCCGCGGCAACGCCCCGATCAATGTGCCCGTGGTGAAGTAGCGCCCCGGGAGCGGCAGGTAGGGACCCGGATGAGGCTCGCGCCGAGGAGTAGTGCCATGAAAGCTCTGGTGATCACGGCGTGCGGCCTGATACTGGCCTCGTTCTCGACGCCGGCGTGGGTACATCACTCCTACGCGATGTTCGACACGACCAAGCACATCAACGTCACCGGTACGGTCACCGAATTCAATTGGACGAACCCGCACGCCAGCTTCAAGGTGAGCACCGTGAACGCCGCGGGGGCCACCGAGATCTGGTCGGTGGAAATGGGCAGCCCGAATAATCTCATTCACGAAGGCTGGCGGCGCTTCACCCTCAAGCTGGGCGACAAGGTGACTGTGACCATGCTGCCGCTGCGCGACGGGCGGGCAGGCGGCTCGTATGTCGGGATCATACTGGCGAACGGCAAAACTCTGGGCAAGCCGGCGCCGGGGCCCCCGCAGTGACCCGCGCTCAGGCCGCGGTAGTACCCTGGTAGACGGCCGTATTTGTTGTTCGGGGGAACGCCATGACTTCATCGGGTCGCGGTAGTCTCGTCAGCGCCTTGGCGCTGGGTTTGGTGGTGCTCGGCGGAACCGCCATGGCCCAGGCCCCTCGAGGGGGGGGCCTCAGCCCGGACAAGATAGACGAGCTGGCGCAGAAGCACGACGGTTATTACGGCGCGCTCGCACCGGAGAATCTGGCGAAGCCCCGACCCAAGCCTCCGTTCAACATGACCGGCACCTGGTTCATCGATTTGCGCAGATCGTTCAGCGACTTCATGTTCGGGCCGCCCTATCCGCAGTTCTACGCCGCCGGACAGGCGGCCATGCGGGCGGCCACGGCGGCGGCCAAGGCCCACGAGCCGTACCGCGACAGCATCGCCGAATGCTATCCGGCCGGCATGCCGATGATCATGACACGGGTCTGGCCCATCAACATCATTCAGCTACCCACCGTGGTCGAGATGGTGTTCGGCTTCACGAACAGCCTGCGGCTCATCTACCTGGATGGCCGGCCGCATACCGACCCGGATCTGGCCATCCCGACCTATAACGGCGAATCCATCGGCCACTGGGAGGGCCACACCCTGGTGGTGGACACCAAGTACTTCGAGCCGAATCAGCATTGGATCGACAACGGCCTGCCGATCAGCGACCAGTTCCACATCGTGGAGAGAATGACTCTGCTGGACCAGGGCAAGACGCTGCAGATCGAATACATCATGACCGATCCAAAGAACTGGAAGGGTGAATGGCGCAGTACCAAGCGCTGGATGCGCGAGGATTACAGCGACATTCCGGAGGTCGAGTGCCCGCCGAATCTGAACCAGAATCTGCCGGGCACCCGGGAAGGCGACGAGGCAGCGCAGCGCGTCGACGATTCGGTCAAACCGACCGGCTCCGCTGCTTCCAAGTAGGCAATCCGATGGACCCGACCGGGGCGGCCCCGACGCCGGCCCTGGCATCCGCGCCGGCCCGGGCACCCGCACCGGCCCTGGCACCGGCGCCTCCGCGGCCACCGGGTTCTTCAGGCGCCCCCCGCGGGCAGCGCACCCGCTCCCCCGCTCCAGTCTGCGGCATCACTGAATGGTGCGGTCGTTCTCTTCGCACATGAACTCGAGCAGATTCATGTCGCGAGAACGCCGGTAGGTGTGCACCAGGTGCCATGGCTTCGCGAGCGCATCGGGATCTTCCATGGTCATCTCATCGACCAGCGTGTTAGGGTCGTTCTTCGCCAGGTGAATGTGCTCGATGAGATGTAGCTTGTCGCTGTGCTCCATTCCCTGGGAGAGACGGGTGACGGTCTTGATCCCGACCGTATCGACCACCAGCGTGCCGCCCTCCCAATGCCCGATGGAATCGCCATAGAACGTCGGGTCCAGATCATCCGCATCCGGATGTCCGCGCCCATCGGTGAAGATATTGCGCCACTGCATCCACGCCTCGAAGTGGATGGTCACCCGCCCCGGGGTGAACAGGAATTCGATCGGATATTGGCCCACGCCCATCATGATCGGCATGCCGGGTGCCAGGCAATACGAGCCTTCGTGGGGAACATTGCCATGAGTGGCTTTGACCTGCTGCACCCACGTCTGATAATCCGCCAGGTACTTGCCCTTGAGCGCAGGCTGCTCATCGGCTCCCGGGCGTGTGAAATTGAGTACCCACACTCCACCCCAATCCGGCAGGGAATCGAGGGTTCCATAGTGCCCCTTGGGGAAGGCGGCCGGATGAGCATGACCGGTTGCGCCCTGAGCACGCGCCGCAATCGCGCCGCCCGCGCAGGCGGCCCCCACGAGCAGCGCAGCCAGCAAATATCTCATTCTCATCGAGGTATTCCCCGCAATCCGGCCTCACGGCCTCGACGCTATCGCCGGCCGTCTCGGCCGTCCTGACCATCCGGGGGCCGTACGCGCACGCCGGCCGTGCACGCCAGTATAAGTCGGATCGAGGCACTCGCGAGCAGATGCCCGCGCCAGCGCGGCGTGGTCCGCCGCCGCAGGTGCGATTGAGCTGGCAGGATGTGTCCAGGACCTTCAAGACCAGCTCAAACTCGACTGGGAGCAACGGGTGGCGGAGAGAGTGGGATTCATCGGCGCTGCGCGCCTCGCCCCTTCGGGGCCGGCCTGCGGCCGTTTCTCGATATTCCCGACGCTCGTGTGCGTAAATCCGACTACGCACGGACGTCATTACTGCCACTGCTGCACCGCCGCGCGCCTATTCGGGCGCTTGCTTCATCAGTCGCAGCTTTCATGAGCCGCTGACGGACCTCCGGCATCCTGTCCGTGTCGGGTTTGAAGATTTCCGTGCCTACGGGTCGGCGATCTCGCCATCGACAGTGCGCGGCTGAGCCTGGTCCTCGCAGTGTATACACCGGTAGTTCTCGGAAGTGCCGATACGGGCATTACGGGCGACTCGGAGTCGGCCGACTAGCATTGGAATCGCGGCGGCGGCTTCTTCACAGGCTCGCAACTCCGGGGAGCTACAGCTCATAGGTGTGTACGCAAGGCTGACCAGCCACCCTTCGCCCGCGATTGTTCGTCACGCAGCGGGGTATAGTGCCCATCCGGCTTCTTCTGTGCTGCGAACCCTTATGGCGAAGATTCTGTGTGTCCTTTATCCGGATCCGGAAACGGGATACCCACCCCTCTATCCCAGGGACGACATCCCGACCATCACCCGCTACGCCAACGGCCAAACCGCGCCTACCCCGAAGGGACCCCTTGGATTCAAGCCGGGCGAGCTCGTCGGATGCGTATCGGGTGAGCTCGGCCTTCGCGGCTACCTGGAGAAGCTTGGCCACGAGCTGATCGTGACCAGCAATAAGGATGGCCCGAACTCGGAGTTCGAAAGGCACCTGCCGGACGCGGAAGTAGTCATCTCCCAACCGTTCTGGCCGGCATACCTGACCAAGGAGCGGATCGCGAAGGCGAAGAAGCTGAAACTCGCCGTGACCGCCGGTATCGGTTCCGATCATGTCGATCTCGACGCCGCCGCACGCGCTCACGTCACGGTAGCCGAGGTCACCGGCTCCAACAGCATCAGCGTGGCAGAACATGCCGTGATGATGGTGCTGTCGCTGGTGCGCAATTACCTGCCATCACACGGGATCGCAACCTATGGTGGGTGGAACATCGCGGACTGCGCGGCGCGCAGCTACGACATCGAAGGCATGCACTTCGGTGCAATCGGAGCCGGCAGGATCGGTCTTGCAGTGCTGCGTCGCCTGAAACCCTTCGATCTGCACCTGCACTATAGCGATCCGCACCGGCTCAGCCCGCAGATCGAGAAGGAGCTGGACCTGACGTTCCATCCCGACGCGGAGTCGCTCGTGGGCGCCGTCGATATCATCGACGTGCATATGCCGCTCTACCCCTCGACTGAACACTTCTTCGACGACAGAATGTTCGCCAAGATGAAACGCGGGGCCTACCTCATCAACACGGCGCGCGGGAAGCTGTTCGAGCGCGACGCCGTCGTGCGTGCTCTCGCGTCCGGCCGTATCGCCGGCTACGCCGGTGACGTGTGGTTCCCGCAGCCTGCACCGGCGGATCATCCCTGGCGAACCATGCCTTTCAATGGCATGACACCGCATATCTCCGGCAGCTCGCTGTCCGCGCAGGCACGCTATGCGGCCGGCACGCTGGAGATCCTGCAGAGCCATTTCGGCGCAACCCCGATCCGCGAGGAATATCTCATCGTTGCCGGTGGGGCACTCGCCGGCACGGGCGCCCAATCCTACAAGCTGACCTGATTCGCCCGGATGCCAGCGTTGCGCGCCAACACACTCCCGTGCTGCCCGTCCGGCCGACAGGCTTCGCCGGCAGATCCCGCCGCTGACAACGGCCGGGAGCCCGGGCGCGCCGGCAACACGGCCGGTGTGGCATCGGTTGCCCCACAACCTGTCGTGGCACAGCTCACGCGTGCGGCGATCTTCCTCATCGTGACGATCAACGCCGGGGGCGGTAGTGAGGCCGCGGTGCGTGCCTTGTGTGGCGATCTGGCCGCACTTCTGCGCACGGTGGGCTTCCGGGACCTGGAGGGACGGCTTTCCTGCGTCATGGCTTTCGGTTCCGACGCCTGGGATAGACTTTTCGGTACGCCCAAACCCGCAGGCCTGCACCCCTTCCGTGAAATCCGCGGCGTGCACCATGCGGTCTCGACGCCGGGAGACATCCTGTTTCACATCCGCTCCGCACGCATGGATCTGTGCTTCGAACTGGCGACGCAGATCATGTCGCGGCTGGTTGGAGCGGTCTCGACGGCGGACGAGGTGCACGGTTTCAATTACTTCGATGACCGCGACCTGATCGGTTTCGTGGACGGCACGGAGAATCCGGCGGAAGAGGCCGCCATCAGAGCCGCCATCATCGGAGAAGAAGATGCCGCATTCGCCGGCGGAAGCTATGTGATCGTGCAGAAGTATCTGCACGATCTGACACGATGGAATGCATTGCCGATCGAGGAACAGGAGAAAATCATCGGCCGAAAGAAGCTCTCCGATGTCGAGCTGGACGACGCCGTAAAACCGGCCTCGGCGCACAACGCACTGACCACGATCATCGAGGACGGGCAGCAGCTCGAAATCCTGCGCGACAACATGCCCTTCGGGGAGATCGGCAAGGGCGAGTTCGGCACCTATTTCATCGGCTACGCCCGTTCGCCGCACCGGATCGAGCAGATGCTGGAGAACATGTTTGTCGGACGGCCCCCGGGCAACTACGATCGCCTGCTCGATTTCAGCCACGCCGTCACGGGCACGCTGTTCTTCGTGCCGACGGCGGGCTTCCTCGACCACGTCGCAACGCACAGTCCATCTCCATCGCCCGATGGCGGGAAGACGCCGCACGCACTACCGGCGGCGGACAGGCCGTCAACGCGTCCGCTCTGCACAGACGGGTCGCTCGGTATCGGTTCTCTCAGACCAAGAGACAAGACATGAACAATCTCCATCGGGAACTCGCCCCCATCTCCGACAAGGCCTGGGCTCAGATCGAGCAGGAGGCCTCCCGCACCCTCAAGCGCCATTTGGCGGCGCGGCGGGTCGTCGATGTGCCCGACCCGAGAGGGCTGGACCTGGCGGCTGTGGGCACCGGACATCTTCATCCGATCCAGGCCCCCGGCGACGGCATCCAGGCTGCTCAACGCGACGCGAAAGCGATCGTCGAGCTGCGCGTTCCCTTCGAGCTCGCACGGCAGGCGATTGACGATGTCGGGCGAGGCGCCACGGACTCGGACTGGTCACCGGTGAAGCAAGCCGCACGCACGATTGCCTTCGCAGAAGATCGCGCCGTCTTCGACGGCTATATCGCTGCGGGAATTCAGGGCATCCGTGCAGGCAGCAGCAATCCGAAGATCGCCCTCCCCGCCAATATCCGGGGCTATCCGGGCGCTGTTGCGCACGCGGTCAGCCAATTGCGACTGGCGGGCGTCAATGGACCGTATGCGCTCGTGCTCGGGGCCGACGCGTACACCGCCGCGAGCGGGGGAACCGACGAAGGCTACCCGGTCTTTCACCATCTCGAGCGCGAGGTGGATGCAGGGATCATCTGGGCACCCGCCATCGAGGGCGGATTCGTGCTCACGACTCGCAGCGGTGATTTCGAGCTGGACATCGGTCAGGACATCTCCATCGGGTATTCGAGCCATTCCAGCACGGCCGTCGAGCTGTACTTTCTGGAGACCTTCACGTTCCGGCTGCTGACGAGCGAGGCTGCTGTCGTGCTCTCCCCCGACGAGAAAAAGCAGCCGATGGGAGAATGACGTGGCCAGCAGCCGTGACAGTGTCGCCGACATCTGGGGACCGCGCACGCCGCCATTGGACGGGCATTGGCCGGTACGGGTGGATCAGAACCTCGACGAGCCACCCGATCGCTGGGTGCAGGCGTGCTGCTTTCTGTGCTCGAACGGTTGCGGAATCGATATCGGCGTCAAAGATGATCGGCCGGGTGGGCGCATCGTCGGCGTGCGCGGGCGGGAGGTGGATGTGGTCAATCGCGGCCGCCTCGGTCCCAAGGGCCTGCACGGCTGGGAGGCCAATGCCAGCGCCGACCGGCTGACTTACCCGCTCGTCCGCCGTCATGGCCGACTCGAGCGCACGAGCTGGGACGACGCGATGGACCTGATCGTCCGGCGCGTGAAGGACGCAAAGCAACGCTATACGGCCGGCTCCATCGGGTTTTACACCTCCGGGCAGTTGTTCGCCGAGGGGAACTATACGCTCGGTGTCATCGCGAAAGCCGGTATCGGCACACTGCACGTCGACGGCAACACGCGCCTGTGCACGGCGACGGCCGGCGCTGCGCTCAAGGAGACATTCGGGTCCGACGGTCAGCCGGGCGCCTACGAAGACATCGACGTCACGGATTGCTTTCTGCTGGTCGGTCACGACATGGCTGCGACCGCGACGGTGCTGTGGGCACGGGTACTCGACCGCCGGCGTGCGACCGCCCCATCACGCATGATCGCGATCGACCCGCGCCGCACGGCGACGGCGGCGGAGGCGGATCTGCATATCACGCCGCGACTCGGCACCAATGTCGCGGTGCTGAACGGCCTGATCCAGCAGCTGATCGAACAGGGTTTCGCCGACCGCGCCTTCATCGACACTCATACGATCGGCTTCGACGATCTGGCCCGCACCGTCGCCTCCTACACGCCTGAACGAGTCGCCCAGATTGCGCAGATCCCCGCCGAGCAACTCCGGCAGGCGGCGGCCATGATCGGCCGCTCCCGGATGCTGCTGACCACCTGCCTGCAAGGGGTCTACCAGTCCAACCAGGGCACGGCAGCAGCCGTGCAGGTCAACAATGTCAACCTGGTGCTGGGCCGAATCGGCCGACCCGGCTGCGCCATCCTGCAAATGAACGGCCAGCCCACCGCTCAGAACAGCCGCGAAACCGGGACAGGCGGTGACCTGCCGGGTTTTCGCAATTTCGCCAACCCTCGCCACATCGAAGAGCTCGCGAAGCTGTGGAACGTCGAGCCGGCTACCTTGCCGAATTGGAGCGCGGCGACCCATGCGCTGGAGATCTTTCATTATGCCGAGGCCGGCTCGATCAAGGTGCTGTGGGTCGTGGGAACAAACCCGGCGGTCTCGTTCTCGGACCTGAACCGGTTGCGCGCGATTCTGCGCAGGCAGGACGTGTTCGTGATCGCGCAGGACGCGTTCATGACCGAGACGACGCAGATGGCCGATGTGGTGCTGCCTGCGGCGATCTGGGGCGAGAAGACCGGCTGCTCGACCAATGTCAACCGTGTCGTGCATTTGAATCACAAGGCGATCGAGCCGCCCGGAGAGGCGCGGTCGGACCTCGATATATTCCTCGATTTCGCCCGGCGCATGGATTTCCGCGATAAGGACGGTGCAGCGCTGATCAAGTGGACGGACGCCGAAGGCGCATTCAACGCCTGGCGCGAATGCTCGCGCGGCAGGCCGTGCGACTATTCCGGCCTCTCCTATGCGAAGCTGAGCGAGGGTTCGGGCATCCCCTGGCCGGCTAACGAGCAGCATCCGCACGGCTCGGTCCGCTATTACACCGACCTCACCTTCGACACCGATCCGAATTACTGTGAAAGCTACGGTCACGACCTGCTGACGGGAGCGGCGATCACGGCGGAGGAGTATCGCGCGAGAGAACCGAACGGGCGCGCCTTGCTGCGTCCGGTCGAATATGTCCCGCCGACGGAGGAGCCGGACGAGGAATATCCGTTCTTCCTCACCACGGGGCGCGTCGTCTATCACTTCCACACGCGCACCAAGACGGGACGGTCCAAGGCGCTGCGGGACGCCGCACCCGACGCCTTCATCCAGGTGAGCGAGGACGATGCGCGCGGTCTCGGCATCGCCGAAGGCGAGATGCTGCGCGTCACTTCCCGCCGCGGCGTCGCAGAAGCGCCGGCGCGGATCGGCGCTATCGAGCCAGGCACGCTGTTCATGCCGTTCCACTATGGCTACTGGGACGACCCGGGGCGGCCACGCGCCGCCAACGAGATCACCCTCTACGAGTGGGACCCTGTCAGCAAGCAGCCGCATTTCAAATACGCCGCCGTCAAGCTGCAGAAGGCGGCTGGCGCGCTGCTAGCGCAGCCGGACGAGTCCAAACTCGACGATGCCGCGGCGGAGCGTGCGGGCAGACACGAAGTCCGCACGCATCTGGCCGACTACATTGGCCTGTTGCTGACCAGCGAGGACCGCCTCGTCCGTGGCTGGGAGAAGCTGCGCGACTGCCACGCGACCGCGCCGGACGTCGGCATGCAGAGTGCGCTATTCATTACCTGGTCGCGCGAAAACGCGACCGCGATCCGTCCCTACGTGAAGACCCATGGCGAACTGCCTGACGGCGAATCGAAGCTGCTCGACCGGACACCACTCGTCGGCCGGGCACGAACCCCCTTCGGATTGCTACGCGACCTTCAGCGTCTGTGGCTGATGACGAATGAAAGCACGGCTTGCGTGGCCGCGCTCCTTCAGGGTGCCCGTGCAATGGGGGATCACGATCTCGAGCGGGATCTCTCCAGGATCGAGAACCGGAACGAACGCCAGCGCGCGTGGTTGTTGGGTCGCATCAAGCAAGCCGCGCCGCAGACGTTGACAGTCCCGGCCGACCCAGGAGCGATCCCTTAAGTGGCCTGCAAGCGATCGGTCCTGACCGCCTGGAGCGGGTGGCGGAGAGGGTGGGATTCGAACCCACGAACACCCGTGAAGATGTTACTGGAATTCCAGTCCAGCGCCTTCGACCGCTCGGCCACCTCTCCGTTCTACCTCTCCATTCAATGTCTTACAAACACTAGCGAATCCAAATTATCACAGGGTCCGCGCGCAGCTGCACGCACCTGGACCGCGGCAGATTCTACTGCGCCGCCGTGCCCGGCGCGGTTCGACGGATCGGCGGCGTCGGCAACTCCGGCACGTAGTTGGGCGGCCAGTACAGGCACGGCGCACTGCGGGCCCGTGCGGGCACCGGCGTGTCGAGCGTAGGTATCTTGACCCCCCCTGCGGTATTGGGGAGAGTCAGCCCCGGAGGAGCCTTCAGGGACGCCAAAGTCTGTGCATTGCCGGTGAAATAAGGCTTTCGACAGCCGACATCGTTGTGCTGCCTGTGATGAAACAGGGAGCACCCCGGCAACAGCAGCGTGGCTGCCAGGCAGGCCAGCAGCGCACCGCCCCTGGCGCGCTCTGCGCAACGAGCATGCCTCACGCGAACTTCGCCTGACTGACTGACGCTTTGTGACCGGCGGCACCCGCCAGGGCCGGCGGCACCGGTGCAGGCGCCGCGACCGGCAGCTGCAGCGCTTGCAGCTGCCGCTGCGTGCCCTCGAGCGCGGCGCGCACGCGGGCGTGCAGCGGTTCGGACAACGGCGTCAGAGGGAGGCGGATGCCCGGGCCGATACGTCCCTGCTGCGCCAACGTCCATTTGACCGGAATCGGGCTGGTTTCGACGAACAGCGCCTGGTGCAGCGCATTCAAACAAGCGTCGAGTTGCTGCACCGCGGTTCGCTCTGCCTTCGTGGCCAGCGCACACAGCCGCACCATCGCCTCGGGCACGACGTTCGCCGTCACGGAGATCACGCCACGGGCGCCGTTGAGCATCGCCTCGGCGCAACTGCCATCATCACCGGACAACACGCTGAACCGGCTGCCCTGCGCATCCCGGGTAAGGCTCACGAGCTCGCGCACGCGCTGCACGGCCCCGCTCGAGCAGGCTTCCTTGATGGCCACGATGCGCGGCAGTTGCACCAGGCGCGCGACAGTGGCCGGGAGCAGATCGACCGCCGTGCGCGTCGGAACGTTGTAGAGCACCACGGGCACCTCGGAGGCTGCCGCCACGGCCTCGAAGTGCCGATACAACCCCTCCTGCGTCGGGCGGTTGTAGGCGGGCGTCACGACCAGCAGTCCATCGACCCCTGCAGCCGATAGCCGTCGCACCCGCTCCACCGTGGCGGCCGTGCTGCTCTCCCCGGCGCCCGCGATCAGTGCCACGCGATTACGCAGCAGCGGCCGGGCACGCGAGAGCAGCTGCAACAGCTCCGCCTCGGTGAGCGTAGCCGCCTCGCCGGTCGTGCCCCCGACGACGATGCCCGCCGTGCCGGCGGTCACGTGCAGCTCGAGCAGCCGTTCCCAAGCAGACCAGTCGATGCCGCCATCGGCGTGCATCGGTGTCACGATTGCAACCAGACTGCCTGAAAACATTCTCAGCTTATGAATACGTTGAAACGAACCCCGGGGCGCGCGATGTTACGGGCCAGCGGTCCCCGGGCGCAAGCCGCGCGGTTCTGGCCGTTCGCAAGGCGCCTGAGTCCCGGTACACTGCCCGGCACCACTGCGATGTCCGACCCGATGAAACAGCATCTCGCCGTCTCCGCCATCGGTAGCGACCGCACGGGCATGGTCCACGAGCTTACGCGCATCATCAGTGAATGTGGTGGCAACGTCGCCGAGAGCCGCATGACGGCGCTGGGCGCCGAGTTCGCCATGTTGTTGCTGGTGAGCGGCAACTGGCATGCACTGGCGCGCATCGAATCGGAGCTGACGCGGCTGGCCGACGGCAGCGGCCTCAGCGTGCATCTGAAGCGCACCGAGCCGCGCACCGCTCGTACGGACATGCTGCCCTACTCCGTAGACATCGTGAGCCTGGATCAGACGGGTATCGTCGCCGGGTTATCGGGGTTCTTCGCCTCCCGCGGGATCGATATCAGTGACGTATCGACGCGCGCCTATGCGGCGGCCCATACCGGTGCACCCATGTTCGCCACGCAGATGGTGGTGCAGGTGCCCGCCAAGCTGCACATCGCGCAGCTGCGCGAGGAGTTCATGGACTTCTGTGACTCGCTGAACCTGGACGCCATCCTCGAACCGGTGAAATCATGAGCAGCCCCCGCACCACCCGAACCCCGCGCACACCGCGCACACCGCCGACGGCGCGCAACGCCCGAGCCGGCGAGCACATCACCAAGGCTCGGCAGGGACGAGGCGCCCGCAGGACTGCGAGCCGCGCCGCGGCAACCGGCCCCGCGGCCTCGAGCCGCCCGAAGGCGCCGGCCACGGTGGCGCTCGGGACCGCCGTGGCGGATTTCTCACTTCCCGCCACTGGCGGCTCCGACTGGCAGCTGTCGCAAGCGCGCGGCCGCAAGCTGGTGATCTACTTCTACCCGCGCGACAACACGCCCGGCTGCACGCTCGAGGGACGGGATTTCGCTGCTCTCGCGCCGCGCTTTGCCGCTGCCGGCACCGATATCGTGGGGATCTCGCGCGATAGCCTCGCCTCGCACGAGAAGTTCCGCGACAAGATGGGATTCCCGTTCGCGCTGCTTTCCGATGCCGACGAGACGATTTGCCGCCAGTTCGACGTCATCCGGCTGAAGCATCTCTATGGCCGTTCCTTTCCCGGCGTCGAGCGCAGCACCTTCCTGCTCGACTCGCACGGAGTGCTGCGCCGGGAATGGCGCAAGGTGCAGGTGAGTGGACACGCCCAAGCGGTGCTGGCGGCCGCCGAATCGCTGTGAAGTCCGCTCCCCGCCGGCTATTCGTGCTCGACACCAATGTGCTGATGCACGACCCGACCGCCATCTTCCGCTTCGAGGAGCACGACGTATACCTGCCCATGGTCGTGCTCGAGGAGCTGGACGCCAACAAGAAGGGCATGTCGGAGGCCTCGCGCAACGCGCGCCAGGTCAGTCGCTTTCTCGACGACATGATGCGTGACCTCGTCAAGGAGCAGATCGACGCCGGGCTGGTCATTCCATCGGGGTTCAGCGGCAATCATGGCAAACGACCGCCCAGCGGGCGGCTATTCTTCCAGACGCGCGCGCTGTCGGCCGGACTGCCCGAGGGGCTGCCCGGCGCCGGCGCCGACAATGCGATCCTCGGTCAAACCCTGGCGCTGCAGCGCCAGGAAGCCCAGACCCGCGTGACGCTGGTGTCCAAAGACATCAACCTGCGCATCAAGGCCGCGATCGTGGGCGTGCACGCCGAGGACTACTACAGCGACCGCACGATCGAAGATGCCGACGTGCTGTACACCGGCGTGCAACTGCTGCCGGCGGACTTCTGGGAGCGACATGGCCGCGACATGCGCTCGTGGAAGGAGGCGGATCGCACCTGGTACCAGATCAGCGGACCGGCCGCGAATGCCTGGTGGCCGAACCTGTTCGTCTATCAGGAGGAGCCCCAGGGGATCGAAGCGATCGTGCGCAGCGTGGACGCGCAGGCGGCGCGGCTCGAGCTCACGCGTGATTTTCGCAGCGAGCGGCACGGAGTCTGGGGTATCACGGCGCGTAACCGCGAACAGAGCTTCGCACTCAACCTGCTGCTCGACCCGGATATCGACTGTGTGACACTGCTCGGGCCGGCCGGCAGCGGCAAGACGCTGCTCGCGCTTGCCGCGGGGCTCACGCTGACGCTCGAGCGCAATCGCTTCGTCGAGATCATCATGACGCGCGTGACCGTGCCGCTCGGGGAGGACATCGGGTTCCTGCCCGGGACGGAGGAGGAGAAGATGGAGCCCTGGATGGGCGCGCTGATGGACAACCTGGAGGTTCTGACGCACAGCGAGGAGGGCGGCAGCTGGGGTCGCGCGGCCACCAATGATCTGCTGCGCAACCGCATCAAAGTCCGCTCCTTGAACTTCATGCGCGGCCGCACCTTCCTGAACCGCTTCATCATCCTGGACGAGGCCCAGAATCTCACGCCCAAGCAGATGAAGGCACTGGTCACCCGCGCCGGCCCCGGCAGCAAGCTGGTGTGCCTGGGCAACATTGCGCAGATCGACACCCCCTACCTGACCGAAACGACCTGCGGCCTCACTTATGTCGTGAATCGCTTTCGCGGCTGGCCACATGCGGGGCACGTGACGCTGGTGCGGGGGGAGCGCTCGCGCCTGGCAGACTATGCCTCGGAAGCGTTGTAGTGTATGGGGGGTGTCCGGGGTATCTGGGGCGTCTCAGATGCGCGTGGAGCTCGGGAGACGGCGGGGACGGCGGGGACCGTGCCTGCCTGGAACCCATTCGGAGACGGTAAGTCCAAACCGCGGCTGACGCGTTGGAAGGATTCTATGCGCCGCACCTTTGCTGCCTGTGTTGGCTGCCTGCTGATGCTGAGCAGTTCGTGGAGCTTTGCGCTGGGTGGTTATTTACCCGGAGCTGCCTCCCGGACCGTGGCAGCCGCCCAGACTGCCGCTGCCGCCCAGACTGCGGCCGCCTCCCAGACTTCCGCTGACTCCCAGACTTCCGCCGACTCCCAGTCCCCGCAGACCGGCAACTCGGCGGCGCCCGCCCCTGCACCACCCTCGGGGGTGGGGACGGGGGGGCCTCTGCCCTATCCGCAGAACAATTACCCCTATCCGCTCTATCCAACCAATCCCAAGCCGACCCCTGCCCCGCAACCTCCTCCGGTCAACGAGACCGATGTCACGCTCGGGACGGCGACCCTGCCGCCTGTCGATGTCCCGCAGACCGTGACCTCCGACACCAAGTTGTTCGGCAGCCTGCCGGACCTGGGCAGTCCGGCAGACGCGGCTCTGAGCCGCGGCGATGAGGCCGAGATCGGCGAGATGGTGATCAAGCAGATCCGCGACGCGCATCTGCTGCTCGATGACCCCGAGGTCCAGGACTACCTGCAGCAGCTGGGCATGCGCCTGGCCTCCGAGGCGCACGATCCGGATCAGCAGTTTCACTACGAATGCATGAACGATCCGGAAATCAACTCGTTCGCAACCTTCGGCGGGTACGTCTTCATCTTTACCGGCTTGATCCTGCTGACCAACAGTGAGGCTGAGCTCGCCGCCGTCATGGCGCACGAGACCGGTCACGTCGTACAGCGCCATATAGCGCGCGACCTGGTGGCCCAGGAGCACCTGTCGATGGAGTCCATGGCAGCCATGCTGGCCGCGGTGCTGATCGGGGTCGCAAGCCACGGCCCGAACAACGGCGAAGCGACCGAGGGAGCTATAGCGGTGGCCCAGGCCGCGGCGTTTCAGAAGAGCATCAACTTCACCCGCGGCGAAGAGATCGAGGCCGATTACGTGGGCATCCAGCTGCTCGCTGCCGCCGGCTTCGACCCTAACGAGATGGCCGCGATGTTCGAGCGGCTGGCACAGTCCGAGGGCCTGCAGGGCACCGAGATCCCCGCGATCCTGCAGGACCATCCCGTCACACCCGAGCGTATCGCGGCCGCGCGCGAGCGGGCCTCGCAGTTCCCGCGACTGGCTCACTACTACGAATCGGAGAGCTACGCCTTCATCAAGGAACGCGTGCGCGTGCTCGCGGCCACGCCCGATGACAATATCGCGCAGTACTACGCGGGCCTGAGCGCCGCGCGACCCTTGACGCCGGCGGAGCGCTACGGACAGGCACTCGTACAGATACGCAGCGGACAGGCCGCCCTGGCGGTGCCGGTGCTGCGCGAGCTGCGATCCAAGTATCCCGAGCTGGTGCTGCTCTACTCGGCGCTCGGACAGGCGCTCGCAGCAGCGGGCCAGACCCGAGCGTCGCTGGACGAGTTCGCGCAGGCGGAGGAGCTGTTCCCCCACAATGTGCCGCTGACCATCGATTACGCCGAGACGCTGATGAAGGTCGGCAATCCCGAGCAGGCTCATCGGCTGCTGCTCGACCTGTTCAACCTGGTCGAGCCCACCCCACCGCAGATTCAGCTTACTGCGCTGGCGGCAAACGCCGCCGGCGACACCGCTGACGCGTACTACTACATGGGTCAGTACAATCTCGCCAACGGCGACCTCGGCCTCGCCAATCAGGAGCTCGAGCTCGCGCTGCGTGTGCCGCATCTGTCGAACGTGCAGCGTGAACGCTTCCGCGCGATGCTCCAACAGGTACGCGACTGGATTCGGGAGGAGCAACAGGCGCGGCACCACGGCTGATCCACACGGCGCGCTGCGCCAACGCGTCGCCGCGACCGGCTGCTAAACTGGCAGCCATGCTCAGGTCCCCTCTGACCGCCGCACTCATCGTGCTGATGTTCGGCGTAACCGGCTGCGCGACGCTGCCCGAAGGCAAGCCGAGCCCCGGTGATCCGTGGGAGCTCATGAACCGCTCGATCTGGAGCTTCGATGACGCCTTGGATCACGCCGTTCTGCGACCGGTGGCGAGCGGCTACGTGCGCTATACCCCGCCGCCGGTACGCCACGGGATCCACAATTTCATCACCAATCTGACCTACAGCGACACGATCATCAACGATCTGCTGCAGGCGAAATTCAACGATGGCGCCAATGACGTCGCACGGCTCGTAGTCAATACCGTACTGGGCATCGGCGGGCTGTTCGATCCCGCCTCCCACATGAATCTGGACCTGCACGATACTGACTTCGGGCAGACACTGGGCGTCTGGGGACTGCATCGTGGACCTTTCCTGATGCTGCCGTTCCTGGGCCCCTCGGATGTGCGCGATACCTTCGGGCTTGCGGGCGACGCCTACATGGAGCCCTATCCCTACGTGCCGAATCAGTACGCCAGCTGGGGCGTCTACCTGGTCGGCAAGGTGGATGAGCGTTCCGGCCTGCTCGATGAGGACAAGCTGATCGACAGCGCCTACGACTCGTATGCGTTCGTGCGCAACACCTATCTGCAGCAACGCCAGTTCAAGGTGCACGGCAGTCAGCCGGAAACGCCCGAGCAACTGTTCCCCGGGGCGGACCTGGGCCCGAACAGCGCCAGCCCCTCATCACCGGGCGCTGCAACCCCAGCGCAAGGGGCCACGGCGCCGCAGGCCACAGCGCCGCAGACGACGGCGCCGTCGGGCGCATCACCGCCGCGGTAGGTAGCGGTGTCTGCGCCAGCGCCTGAGCTGACTCCCGCGCCGCTGCTGAACGTGCAGGGGCTCTGCAAGAGCTATGGCAACCGCAACGGCGCGCTGCTGGACGGACTGGAGCTGCAGCTCGCGGCGGGCGAGTACGTGGCGATCATGGGTGAGTCGGGCGCGGGCAAGTCCACGCTGCTGAACCTGATCGCCGGGCTCGACCGGCCGGACAGCGGCAGCGTACTGTTCAATGGCAGGGATCTCGCGCGCCTCGACGACGATGAGCGCACGCGCCTGCGGCGCGCACACATGGGTTTCGTGTTCCAGGCATTCCACGTGCTGCCGTACCTGACGGTGCTGCAGAACGTCACCCTGCCGCTCGACCTGCTGCACGTGCCTGCCGCACAACGCGAGCCGCGCGCACTGCGCTGCCTCGAGCGCTGCGGCATCCTCGAGCTCGCGCGGCGTTACCCGCGTGAGCTGTCGGGCGGGGAACTGCAGCGCATTGCAATCGCGCGCGCCCTGGTGCACGAGCCGCGCCTGGTACTCGCGGACGAGCCGACGGGAAATCTGGATGCACGCGCGGCCGCACAGATCCTGCAGCTGCTGCGCGAGCAGCTGCATAGCACCGGTGCCGGCGCGATTCTGATCACGCATTCCACGGCGGCCGCGAGCTCCGCGGATCGCATTCTGCGGCTGGCCTCCGGCCGGCTCGCCGCGCGGCCACAGGTATCGGCCGCATCGCACCCATGATGCAAGCCGCCATGAGGACCCGCAGCCCCGGAGGCAGCCCCGGGGACGACCTCGGGGCCGGATGGGTGACCTGGCGGCTGCTCGCGCGCATGCAGCTCTCCGAGCAGCCATTGCGCACGCTGGCCACGGTGCTGGCCATCACTCTCGGGGTAGCACTGGGCGTCGCGGTTTACCTGATCAATGCGGACGCGCTGGCGGAATTCGACAGCGCCACGCGGCGCGTGGTCGGCGATGCCGATCTGATCATCCGCGGGCCGCCTGCCGGCTTCGATGAGCATCTGTTCGTCGAGCTGGCGCGCGATCCGGCGGTCGCCGACGCCAGTCCCATGCTCGATCTGCAGGTCGCACTGCCCTCGCGAGCCGTGCCAACCGCGAGCGCTGCGCCAGCCGCCGCGCCAGCGCACGCTGCATCGGTGGCGAGCGGTGCGCCGCCCGACGATCAGTCGCTGCAGATCCTGGCTCTCGATCCCTTCCGCGCGGCCGCCTTGCAGCCGGCGCTGATCGGTGCGCTCGGACCCGATGTCACGCGCCTGTTCGCTCACGATGCCATCATCCTAAGCGCTGCGGCCGCCGATGAGCTGCAACTGCGCGCGGGCGATACCCTGCCCGTGGTCGTCGGCAGCGCGACACGCCAGCTGCGCGTCATCGACGTGCTGCCGGCCGCGGCCTATCCGGATGCGCTCGGCGTGATGGATATCGCGGCAGCCCAGTGGATGCTCGCACATCTGGGCCGCCTCGATCGCATAGACCTGCGGCTGCGAGCCGGCGCCGACACCACGGCATTCCGCCGTCGTCTCAGTGCCCTGCTGCCGCCCGGCGTGGTCGCCACCACACCGCGTATCGAGAACGGCCGCGCCGCCACCGCGACGCGCGCCTATCGCGTGAATCTCAATATGCTCGCGCTGGTCGCGCTGCTCACCGGAGCCTTCCTGGTGTTCGCAACGCAGTCGCTCTCGGTACTGCGCCGGCGCGCGGCGCTCGGCCTGCTGCGCGCCCTCGGGGTCACCCGCGCGGAGCTGCGCTACGCGCTGCTCGGCGAGGGTGCTGCGATCGGGCTGGCCGGCTCGCTCGCCGGACTGGCCCTCGGCGCCGCGACCGCCACGCTGGTGCTCGATTATCTGGGCGCGGACCTGGGCAACCGTCAGCTGGCCGCGATTCGCGCCACCTTCGCAGTACACCCCTGGGCAATGCTCGGCTTTGCGCTGATCGGCACATTGGCGGCGGCGATAGGTGCCTGGTTGCCGGCCTGCGAGGCGGCACGCCGCGCACCCGCGGCGGCTCTCAAGCCCGGGGACGTCGAGCCGGTGCTCGCGCGGCTGCCAACGACGGCGCCGGGGCTGGTGTTGCTCTTGGCGGGCGGCCTGCTCTCCTGGCTGCCACCGATCGCCGGCCTGCCCCTGGCCGGCTATCTATCGGTTGGGTGCCTGCTGATCGGCGCGGTGCTGTTGGTGCCGCAAGTGACACGCTCGCTCATGCAGGCGCTGCCGCACACCGGCCGCGTGGTACTCGACGCCTCCGTCGCGCAGCTGCGCGGCAGCGCAGGTTCAGCCACGGTGAGCCTCGCAGCGGTCATCGTCAGTTTCAGCCTGATGGTGGCCATGGCCATCATGGTGCACTCGTTCCGCGACTCCTTCGAGCTATGGCTGGTGAAGTTGCTGCCCGCGGACTTGTCGCTGCGCGCCGCTGCCGGCAGCGACTCGGTGCGTCTCAGCGCCGATGAGCAGCAACGCATCGTCAGGTTGCCGCAGGTCGCGCGCGCCGAGTTCGAGCGTTTGCAGCCGCTGTACCTGCGGGCTGACGAGCCGGCAGTGACGCTGATCGCCGAGAACATCTCCCCGGATCGCGCCGCCAGCGTGCTGCCGCTGGTGCAGAGCGCGCGAGCGGCGCCGCGCGGTGCGCGGGCGGCTTGGATCTCCGAAGCGCTGCGCGACCGGGGCATGGGGCAGCCAGGCGGTTGGATCGAATTGCCGCTCGCCGGGCGCCGCGAAAGATTCTTCATTGCCGGCGTGTGGCGCGACTATGTGCATCCCGGCGGCGCCGTCGTGATCTCGCGCGCCGATTACGTGGCCAGCACGGCAGACCCGAGCGCAACGCAGGCACAGATCTGGCAGCGCCCGGGCGCCGATACCGCCGACACCGAGGCTGCCATCCGTAACCTGCTCGAGAGCCCCGGCGCCGTACAGATGCTGTCCGACTCGCAGCTGCGCGAGCGCTCGCTGCGCGCTTTTGACCGCGCGTTCGTGATCACTTATGCGCTCGAGGCTGTAGCGGTGCTGATCGGCCTGGCAGGCATCAGCATGGCGGCGAGCGCCACGGCACTCGCACGGCGCGGCCAGTTCGGGATGTTGCGGCACCTGGGCCTGCTACGCCGCCAGGTGCTCGGGATGCTCGCCTGCGAGGGGGTGCTGCAGAGCGCGCTGGCCGTCGTGTGCGGCCTCGCGCTCGGAGTATTGCTCAGCCTCGTGCTGGTGTATGTGATCAATCGCGAGTCGTTCCACTGGAGCATCGATCTGACGGTGCCGTGGACGACACTCGCGACACTGAGCCTGGCGCTGATCGGCGCGGCGGCAATCACGGCCCTGTGGAGCGGCCGCGCCGCCATGGGAGCGGATGTGGTACGCGCGGTGCGGGAGGACTGGTGAGCGTGGCAGGCACGGCGCCGGTGAGGCTCGCGCTGCTGCTCGTGGTCGCGTGCACTGCGGGCACCGCCAGCGCCCCCAGCGCCGCCGGCGCCGCCAGTCCCGCTCCTACCGGCGCCTACGACGCATCTGCTGCAGTGGTACCGGGCCGCCCGCTGCAATTTCCGCGCGACTACGGCAGCCATCCGCAGTTCGCCATCGAATGGTGGTATGTCACCGGCTGGCTGCGCGATGCAGAGCAACACCCTCTGGGCTTTCAGGTGACATTCTTTCGAGTGAAGCCAATGCTCGACGCCGACAATCCGAGCGATTTCACCCCGCGCCAGCTGCTGATCGCCCATTGCGCGCTGAGCGATCCGGCGCACGGACGGCTTTGGCAGGACCAGCGCATTCGACGCGCCGGTCTCGGGCTGGTCGGGGCCGCGGTGGGCGATACGCGCGTGTGGATCGATGACTGGCGGCTCGAGCGGGACATCACCGCCGGCGCTGGCAGCGTCTATCGCGCACAACTGCAGGCGGACGACTTTGCGCTCGATCTCACCTTCTCCACGAGTGCACCGCCGATGCTCAACGGCCTGGGGGGCTTCAGCCAGAAGGGACCCGCACCAGCGTCGGCGAGCTATTACTACAGCGAGCCGCATCTATCGGTCGCAGGCAGTGTGGTACGCGCAGGAAGGCGCGAGGCGGTAACCGGCGAGGCCTGGCTCGATCACGAATGGGCGAGCGAGTACCTGGATCCGCGCGCGCAGGGATGGGACTGGGTCGGGCTGAATCTCGATGATGGCGGCGCGCTGATGGCGTTCGTCATCCGCGATCGGCGGGGCAGACCCTACTGGGCTGGCGGCACTCTACGCGATGCGGCTGGCCACATGCAGAGCTTCGGTCCCGCCGACATCGCCTTCACGCCACTGTCGTACTGGCGCTCGCCGCGCAGCGGTGTGCTCTACCCGGTGAGCGAGCGTGTACGTGTGGGAAGGCAGCAGTATGTGCTGGCGCCGCTCATGAACGATCAGGAGTTCGACGCGCGCGTGACGGCCGGTGCGCTCTATTGGGAAGGGGCCGTGACGGCACGGGCCGCAGTTGCCGCGGGCTCAGCCGCCACGCGCCCGGCCGGACGCGGCTATCTGGAGCTGACCGGCTACGATCGCCCGCTTTCGCTGCGATAGCCGCGCCAGGCGCGCAGCGCTGCGAGCGCGCTGCGCCGACCGCGCAGGCGCGCGCGCATGAGGGCGGGCGCTACCGACTGCCACCATTCGAGTATCCGAGCCTCGAGGCTCGCACGGTCCAGGCCGGCGCTGGCGAGACAATCCTCGCGCGAGCCGTGCTCGATAAAGCGATCGGGAATGCCGCAATTGAGCACCGGCAGGCGAGCGTCCGCTGCGAGCAGGACCTCGTTGACGGCGCTGCCCGCGCCACCAGCCACCACGTTCTCCTCCACGGTGACGATCGCATCGTGCTCGGAGGCGATCTCCAGGAGGGTGTCGCGATCCAGCGGCTTGACGAAGCGCATGTTCACCAGCGTCAGATCGTGCGCTTCCGCCAGCGCCTCGCAGGCCGACACCATGGGTCCGAAAGCGAGGATCGCGAGCCCCTGTCCCACTCGGCGCACCTCGGCCCTGCCGATCGGACAGGCGAGCATCTGCGCCTGAACCGCCACGCCTGGCCCCGTGCCCCGCGGGTAGCGCACGGCCGCAGGCTGGCCGCAGACCAACGCCGTATACAGCATCTGCCGACATTCGTTCTCATCCGCCGGAGCCATGATCACCAGGTTCGGAATGCAGCGTTGGTACGAGAGATCGAAGCTGCCCTGATGGGTCGCACCGTCCCCGCCGACCAGTCCCGCGCGATCCACCGCGAACACCACCGGCAGCTTCTGCAGTGCCACGTCGTGGATGAGCTGGTCGTAGGCGCGCTGCAGAAACGTCGAGTAGATGGCCACCACGGGCTTCAGGCCGTCGCAGGCCATGCCCGCAGCGACCGTCACGGCATGCTGCTCGGCGATCCCGACGTCGAAATACCTGTCCGGAAAGCGCTTGGAGAACTGCACCAGGCCGGAGCCCTCGCGCATCGCGGGGGTAATCGCTACCACGCGCTCGTCGGCCGCGGCAATATCCATGAGCCACTGGCCGAAAATCTGCGAATAGCTCGGACCGCTGCTCTTCTCCTTGAGGACGATGCCGGTGCGCGGATCGAACGGGCCGGGGCCGTGCCAGGTAATCGGATCGGCCTCGGCCGGCGCATAACCCTTTCCCTTGGTGGTCACCACATGCAGCAGCTGCGGCCCCTTGCGCTCGCGCAGATTGCGCAGCGTTGCCACCAGCGCTCCCACATCATGGCCGTCGATAGGGCCGACGTAGTGCAGGCCCATGTCATCGAAGATGGTCTCCGGCCGCATGATGCCCCGCATGAAGGCCTGCGAGCTGCGCGCCAGCGCCAAGGCCGGCGGCACCCGCCGTAGCAGCCGCTTGCCCGTGGCACGCAGGTCCGCGTAGCGCTTGCTCGACAGCAGCCGCGCCAGATAGTTGGAGAATGCGCCGATCGCCTCCGAGATCGACATGTCGTTGTCATTGAGCACCACGAGCATGTCCAGATCGAGCGAGCCGATGTGGTTGAGCGCCTCGAAGGCCATACCGGCGCTCATCGCCCCATCGCCGATCACCGCAGCCACACGCCGCGGCGTGCCGGTTCGCGCTGCGGCGATGGCCATGCCGAGCGCGGCGCTCAACGAGGTGCTCGAGTGC
This sequence comes from Gammaproteobacteria bacterium, assembly GCA_030037905.1. Taxonomy (GTDB): domain Bacteria; phylum Pseudomonadota; class Gammaproteobacteria; order Steroidobacterales; family Steroidobacteraceae; genus FEN-1191. The sequence continues at coordinate 24,075 of JASHPX010000117.1, read as the reverse complement.
CCGGCGCCGAAGGCGTCGTAGGGGCTCTCATGGCGAGCCAGGAAGGGAGCGAGACCGCCCTTGTGCTTGATGCTCGAAAGCCGGTCGCGCCGCCCCGTGAGCACTTTGTGCGGATAGGCCTGGTGCCCGACATCCCATACCACGCGGTCCTGCGGGGTCTGGTAGACGTAATGCAGGGCCACCGAGAGCTCGACGGCTCCGAGCCCCGCGGCGAAGTGACCGCCCTTCTGACTGACCGCATCGATCAGGTAGGCCCGCAGCTCCCGCGCTACCTTCTCCAGCTCACTCTGGGGCAGCGCTCGCAGATCGGCCGGGGACTCGATCGTGCTCAGCAGCGGGTAGGCGTCCATGGTTGGCATGGTGCGCTCCGTCGATTGCAGCCTCAGTTGCGACGCGCCAGGAGCCAGGTCGAGACTGCCCACAGCGGTTCGGCGGCGGTTCCGAATTGCTCGAGCGCCTCGTGCGCCTGCTCGTGCAGCCGCTGCATGCGCTCGCGAGCGGCTCCGACACCCGACAGCACTGCATAGGTCGAACGCGCCTGGCGCACGTCGGCGCCTACCGCCTTGCCGAGCGTGGCGACGTCGCCGGTCGCGTCGAGCACGTCGTCCTTGATCTGGAACGCCAGACCGACGGCGCGCGCGTAGCGCTCCAGCGCCGTCTGCGCGTCCTCGGACAGACGCGGCACGCACGCCGCCGCCATCATGACGCTGGCGCGGATCAGCGCTCCGGTCTTGCGCTCATGCATGGCCTCGACCTCCGAGACCGCGAGCCGCCGGCCCTTGGCCGCAAGGTCGATCGCCTGTCCTCCGGCCATGCCCAGGCTGCCGCTCGCCTGCGCGAGCATCTCGATGAGGCGCAGGCGGATGCCGGCATCGGCCGGCAGCGCGACATCGCGCGCCAGCAGCTCGAAGGCAAGCGGCTGTAACGCGTCACCCACGAGCACGGCCGTGGCCTCGTCATAGGCACGATGGCAGGTGGGCTTGCCACGCCGCAGATCATCATTGTCCATCGCCGGCAGATCATCGTGCACCAGCGAGTAGGCGTGAATCAGCTCGACCGCGCAGGCCGCCCCCTCCACGTGCCGTTCGGTGAGCCCGAGCGTGCGCGCGGTGGCGAACAGCAGTACCGGCCGCACGCGCTTGCCCCCGCCGAGCACCGCGTAGCGCATCGCCGCGTGCAGGCGCTCGGGCACGAGTTCTGCGGCCGGCAGCCGCGCCGCCAACGCCTCTTCCATGCGCTGCTGCCAGGAGCGCAGCTGCGAGGAAAAACTCTTCTCGCCGGAGACGTCCACGACGGCCTCCGCGTCCATTCTGACCTCTTTAAGAATCGGTGTCGGCCGTGGCGTCGCCACGCGCCTGCCGCTTGAGGACGTGCAGCGGCACGACCGCCTCGGCGGCAGGCAGTGCGTGGCCGTTCGCCGCCTCGGCGTGGCGTCGCTCGTCATAGACGAATGGCACCTCGGGAGCCATCGGACCCTCGACGCGTGGGCCGCGCAGCCGTACCGCCAGGGCCTTGAGCGGGTGATGCAGCGTGTCTTCGATCGCCGTCCCCTCGAATCCGCAGTGAGCCATGCAGTTATCGCAGCGCGGGTCCACCCCGACGCCGTAGCGCGTCCAATCGGTCTCCTCGATCAGCTCGCGATAGCTGGACACGTAGCCGTCGTCGGCCCGCAGGTAGCAGGGCCGCTGCCAGCCGAAGATGTTGTAGGTCGGATTGCTCCAGGGAGTGCAATGATAGGTCTGGTTGCCGGCGAGGAAGTCGAGGAACAGCCCGGATTGGTTGAATACCCAACGCCGCGGGCGCTGCGCGCCGCGCGCAAACACGTCCCTGAACAGCTGCTTGCTCTCCGTGCGCCCCATGAATACGTCATGGCGCGGCGCGTGCTCATAGTGATAGCCCGGCGAGATCGTAATCGCCTCGACACCCAGGGAGGTGGCGAAGTCGAAGAATTCGGCGACCTCGTCCGGATTCTCCTTGGAAAACAGTGTGCAATTGATCGTGACGCGAAAGCCGCGCTCGCGCAGCAGCTTGATCGCCGCCACGGCCTTGTCGAATACGCCTTCCTCGCACACGGAGGCGTCGTGGCGCTCGCGATTGCCGTCCAGATGGATGGAAAAGGTCAGGTAGGGCGACGGCTGGTAGTCATCGATGTGGCGCTTCAGCAGGATCGCGTTGGTGCACAGGTAGATGAACTTCTTGCGCTCGATGATGCCGCGTACGATCTGCGGCATCTCCTTGTGGATCAGCGGCTCGCCGCCGGGAATCGAGACGATGGGCGCTCCGCAGTCGTCCACGGCGCGCAGCGCCTGCTCGACGCTCATGCGCCGCTGCAGGACTTCCTTCGGATAGTCGATCTTGCCGCAACCTGCGCACGCCAGGTTGCACTGGAACAGCGGCTCGAGCATGAGCACCAGAGGATAACGGGTGTCGCCGCGCAGCTTGCGTGCCAGGATGTACTGGCCCACCCGATACTTCTGGATCAGCGGAATACCCATGCGCGCGTGCCTCCCGGTATCAAGATGTCGTTCATATGATCGCGCCGGATCTGCTCCCATTCGAGCTTGAACCAGGGCGTATAGCCTTGCGCCGGCCCTGCCAGCTGCTCCTGCAGCTGCTGCAGCGGCATCCAGCGCCAGTCGGTGATCTCTGCGCGGTTGGCGTGTACCGCGGTGCTGGTGCGGCCGTAAAACACCGAGCACAGCTCGTGCTCGGCGCTGGTCTGATTGTATTGCGCCTGATACTTGAACTTGAACAGGAATTTGAGCGCACAGTGCAGGCCGAGCTCCTCCATCAGGCGTCGATGGATCGCCGTGGTCATGCTCTCCCCGAAGCGCGGGTGGCTGCAGCAGCTGTTCGACCAGTAGTTCGGCCACAGGCTCTTGTGGGCGCTGCGCTGCTGCACGAGCAGCTCGTCGCGTGCATTGAAAATGAACAGCGAGAAGGCGCGGTGCAGTACCCCGCCGGCGGCGTGGCAGTCGGCCTTGGCCATCTGGCCGATCTCGCGATCGGCGTCGTCGACTAGAATGAGCTGTTCGGCACCCGGCTCACCCTCGAGGTCGCCCGCTGCTGGCGCGTCGGCTTCCTGTTCGAGTCTGCCGTCCGGATGGTCGACCAGCTGGTGCTTTTTTCTTACAGTACTTCGCAATTCCGTCAAGCAGGTTTCTCCGTTCGTATTAGTGGCCGACGTCAGCGATCCGGTGCGAGCCCGCGGGCACCGTGCCTGCTTACCAGAACGGGGCAGACACATAGATAATACACAGTCATGGGGAGTTGGCTAGCTCTATCTGTCGCGATGCACGAAATGGCGGCCATTGTAGGGGTTTTGCTGACAGCAGCGGCAGCGCTCTATGCCCTGTGCGTCGTGCTGATCATGCGCGGGGCACGCCGCCCCGTCGCACTGCATCACGCAGCTGTCAGGCCCCTCCCACCCGTGACCGTACTGAAGGCACTGTGCGGGGCCGAGCCTGGTCTCGCCACACAGTTGCGCTCCTTTTGTGGCCAAAATTACCCACTGTTCCAGGTGGTGTTTGGCGTGCGGGATGCCGCCGACCCGGCGCTGCAGGTGGTGCGGCTGCTGCAGGCGCAATTCCCCGAGCTGCAGACCGCCGTGGCCGTCGATCCCACACTGCACGGCTGCAACAACAAGATCAGCAATCTGCTCAACATGGTGCCGCTCGCCCGGCATCCGCTGCTGGTCATGGCGGACAGCGACGTCAGCGTGCCGCCGGACTATCTGGCGCGGGTCGTTGCCCCATTGGATGACCCGAGCGTGGGCCTGGTGACCTGTCCCTACTTTGGCCGGCCTGCGAGTGAGCCACAGGCGCCGCTCGCGGCGCGACTGGCATCGCGGCTCGGGGCCATGTTCATCAACGAGTGGTTCATGCCCGCGGTGCTGCTGGCGGCTCGTTTCGGCTCGCGCTCGTTCGTCTCCGGCGCGACGATCGCGATGCGCGCCGAAGTGCTCGCGGCGATCGGTGGCCTCGGCAAGCTGTCCGATCAGCTCGCCGATGATTACAGGCTCGGCGAGTTGGTGCGACGGCATGGCCGGCGCATCGTGCTGTCTGACGTTGCAATCGAGACCACGGTCAGCGAGCCCGGCCTGGCGGCCTTGTGCCGCCACGAGCTGCGCTGGCTGCGCACCATCCAGTCGGCCCAACCGCTCGGGTACGCCTGCTGCTTCCCGAGCCTGGCCCTGCCCACGGCGCTGGTCGGCGCAGCGCTGGCGGGGTTCAGCACTGTGGCGTCGGCGCTGCTCGCCATCACTGCCGCCGCCCGTCTCGTGCTACATTATTTTGCAGGCGGCGGCGGCTTCCGGCAGCGCTGCAGGGATGTGGCGCTGGTACCACTGCGTGATACGCTGCTGGCTGCGCTCTGGCTCTGGAGCTTTCGTAAGCGCGAGATCGTGTGGCGCGAGCAGCGCTTCGGGGTCGGCACGGACGGTTCCCTGCATCGGGTTGGCTGACCGCAGCGTCGCGTGCTATGACAGAACAAGGATCAGCGATGAAGACGCTCTTTCTGCATCCACCTTCCTTCGACGGCTTCGATGGCGGCGCCGGCTCGCGCTACCAGGCCAAGCGGGAGATCCGCTCGTTCTGGTACCCGACCTGGATCGCGCAGCCGGCGGCGCTGGTGCCCGGCAGCCGCCTGGTGGATGCCCCGGCCGACGGCCTTTCGCTGCAGCAGGTGCTGCCGCTCGCCGATCAGTACGAGCTGGTCATCATGCACACCAGCTCCCCTTCCTTTCCGACCGACGCGCGTACCGCCGAGCGGCTCAAGGAGCGTAATCCCGCGCTGAAGATCGGCATGGTCGGCGCCAAGGTCGCGGTGGATCCGACCGCATCGCTCGCCGCGAGCCCGGCGATCGATTTCGTCGCGCGCGAGGAATTCGACTACACGTGCAAGGAAGTGGCCGAGGGGCGAGCGTTCGCCGAAATTGCAGGCTTGTCGTTCCAGGATGAGTCGCGTCGCGTACGACACAATCCGCCGCGTAGCATGCTCGCCGACATGGACGAGCTGCCCTGGGTCGCGCCGATCTACCAGCGGGACCTGACCATCGAGAACTACTTCATCGGTTACCTCAAGCACCCGTACGTGTCGTTCTATACCGGCCGCGGTTGCCGCTCCAAGTGCACCTTCTGCCTGTGGCCGCAGACCGTCGGGGGCCACCGCTACCGCGTGCGCAGCGTACAGAGCGTGCTGGACGAGGTGCAGTGGATTCGCGACAACCTTCCGCAGGTGAAGGAAATCTTCTTCGACGACGATACGTTCACGGACTTTCGCCCGCGCGCCGAGGAGATCGCCCGCGGGCTCGGGCGTCTGGGCGTCACCTGGTCATGCAATGCCAAGGCCAACGTACCCTACGAGACGTTGAAGATCATGAAGGACAATGGGCTGCGGCTGCTGCTGGTGGGCTACGAATCGGGTAATGACCAGATCCTGCACAACATCCGCAAAGGCATGCGTGCCGATATCGCACGCCGCTTCACACGCGACTGCCGCACGCTCGGTGTGATGGTTCACGGCACCTTCATCCTCGGCCTGCCGGGAGAGACCCAGGAGACGATGCTCGAGACGATGCGCTTTGCGATGGAGATCAATCCCAACACCATCCAGGTATCGCTCGCCGCGCCGTACCCCGGTACCGAGCTGTACCGCCAGGCGGTAGCCAACGGCTGGCTCACCGAGAATGCGGCCGCGAACCTCGTGAATGATCGCGGCGTGCAGCTCTCCCCGATCAGTTACCCGCATCTGTCGGCCGAGCAGATGTTCCATGGTGTCGAGACTTTCTACCGGCGCTTCTACTTCCGGCCGCGCAAGATCGGCGAGCTGCTCGCCGAGATGATGAGCAGCTGGGACATGACCAAGCGCCGGCTGCGAGAGGGCGTAGAGTTTTTCCGCTTCCTGCGCGCGCATGAGGCCTGAACGTTTCCTGATCGTAACGGCCGATGATTTCGGCCTGCACGAGGCGGTGAATGAGGCCGTCGAGCTTGCGAGCCGTGTCGGCACGCTGAGCGCGGCGAGCCTGATGGTGGGCGCCCCGGCCACGGCCGACGCCGTGCGGCGCGCGCGCGAGCTACCGGCGCTGCGCGTCGGGCTGCACCTGGTGCTCACGGACGGCGCCCCGGTGCTTCCCGAGCGGGAGATCAGTGCGCTGGTGGACGGACAGGGGCGCTTCCGCAGCCGCCTGGTCACGGATGCGGCCCGCTACTTCCTCTCCCCGGCGGCGCGTCGCCAGCTGGAAGCGGAGATTCGCGCGCAGTTCAAGGCCTTCGTCGCCACCGGCCTGCCGCTCGATCACGTCAACGCGCACAAGCATTTTCACATTCACCCGACCGTGCTCGGGCTGATGCTGCGTGTGGGGCGTGATTTCGGGCTGCGGGCGGTGCGCCTGCCGTATGAGCCGGCGGCGCTGCTGCAGCCGCCGTCGCTGATGGCGCGCCTGGCCGGCTGGGGCATGACACCCTGGCTGCGGCTGATGAAGCGCAGCCTGCAGCGAGCAGGAGTGCTGTGTAACGACCAGCTGCTCGGCATCCATCACAGCGGCGCCATGAATGAGACCACGCTGCTCGAGGCTCTCAAGCGTCTGCCGGTGGGTGTGACCGAAATCTATCTGCATCCGGCCACTGTGTCGGGTGCCACCATCGCCCGCTCCATGAGCGGCTATCGACATGCGGACGAGCTCGCGGCACTGCGCAGCCCGCGCATCCGCACCGCCCTGACGCAGATGCGTGCGGCCTGCGGCGGCTACGGCGATCTCGTACGGCTACGCAGTCAGCGTTACGCCGCCTGAAGTCGTCACATTCAAGGGGTGCAACTCCAGCGATGGCATCGTTGGGCCTGTTCCCTCTGAATGTGTCCGACTGAAGACTTGCACATGAAATACGTGGCCTACGGCGGTGACGGCAGCGCTGCATCGCTGCACATCGAAGCAGGGGATGTTCCGACACCTGCAGCGGGCCAGATCCTCGTGCGGGTGTTGGCGGCCGGCGTCAATCGGCCCGACCTCCTGCAGCGCCAGGGCAACTATCCTCCCCCGCCCGGAGCCTCGCCGATCCTGGGGCTCGAGGTCGCCGGCACCGTGGCAGCGCTCGGTGCGCACGTCGGCGAATGGCAGGTCGGGGACAGCGTGTGCGCGTTGGTACCGGGCGGCGGATACGCAGAGTACTGCGTCACCCCGGCGCGCCACGCGCTGCCCATTCCCGCGGGGCTATCGCCGGAAGCGGCCGCGAGCCTGCCGGAAGTATGGTTCACGGTGTGGGCCAACCTCGTGGATCTCGCGCAGCTGCGCGCCGGTGAGCGGCTGCTGGTGCACGGTGGCGCCAGCGGCATCGGCCTGGCGGCCATCCAGCTGGCTACGCATCTGGGTGCGCAAACGATCGTCACGGTGGGCGACGGCGAGAAGGCACGCTTGTGCCGGGAATTCGGCGCTCAGGCCGCCATCGAATATCGCCACGATGACTTCGCCGAGCGCGCGCTTGCATATACCTTCGGTGAGGGCGTCGACGTGGTGCTCGACATGGTGGGTGCCGCCTATCTGGAGCGCAATCTGCGGGTGCTGCGGCAGAATGGTCGCCTGGTGTTCATCGGCTTCATGCAGGGCAGCCGCGGCCAGATCGATCTGCGCCCCGTGCTGGGCAAGCGCCTGCATCTGACCGGCTCGGCCATGCGCCCGCGCAGCGTCGCCGAGAAAGCCGGGATCCGCGATGCGTTGTTCGAGCACATCTGGCCGGCGATCAGCGCGGGCGACATACGCCCGCATGTGCATGCGGTGTTTCCGCTGGAACAGGCGAGCGAGGCGCACCGGCTGATGGAGAGTGGGCGGCACATGGGAAAGGTCGTCTTGCGGGTGGCGGCGTAGCGCTGGCGCTCGTGCTGCTGTCACACGTCCTGGTCGACCTGGTACTGCTGCTGCACGGCGCATTCGCACTGTTCGTCGTGGTGGGAGGGTGGCTGGTGCGGCGCTGGCGCCTGCTGGCGTGGCTGCATTTGCCCTGTGCAGCCTGGGGAGCGACGGTGGAGCTGACCGGTTGGCCCTGCCCGCTGACCGGGCTGGAGAATTCACTGCGCGCCGCTGCCGGCGAGACACCCTACAGTGGGGACTTCCTGCAGCACTACGTGACCGCGGCGCTGTACCCGGCCGCGCTCACACGCTCGATGCAGCTGGCACTGGCAGCCATCGTGGTGGTGGTCAACCTCGCCGCCTACAGGAGCCTCTGGCTCCGGCGAGCCGGAGCGCATCGCTGAGCGGCACCCCCGATTGGCACCCCCCGAGCCGGATACATTCAAAGGGTGCAACTCGAGCGATGGCATCGATACAGCCTGAAGAGATTCATCAGAGGAATCTCTTCAGGCTGTATCGATGTCATCGTTGGGACTGTTCCCTCTGTATGTGTCCGACTCTGAATGTGTCCGACTGAAACCACCGCACCGCGTCCTCGAGTGCCTGCTGCGCCGGGCGAGCGCGATAGCCCAGCTCGCCCGCGGCCTTGGAGCTGGAAAAAAACATGTGGTGGCGCGCCATACGCACGCCGTCTACGGTGATGCGAGTATCGCCGTGGGTCAGGCGCGCGTACGCCTCGGCCGCATAGGCCAGGGGCAGAACGAGCGCGTGTGGCAGGCGCACGCGCGGCGGTGGCCGACCCACCAGCTGCGCAATCGTTGTCAGGATCTGCTGCAGCGTCATGTCGGTGCCGCCCAGGATGTAGCGCTCGCCGATGCGCCCGCGCTCGAAGGCGAGCAGATGACCCTCGGCGACGTCATCGACGTGCACGACGTTGAGCCCCGTATCGACATAGGCCGGCGTGCGGCCATTCGCCGCGTCCAGCACGATCCGCCCCGTCGGCGTGGGCTTGACGTCCCCCGGACCAATGGGTGTGGATGGGTTGACGATGACGACCGGCAACCCCGCGCGCGCTGCCTGCAGCACCCACTGCTCCGCGAGATATTTGGAGCGTTTGTAGTGCCCGATCATGTCCGACAGCTGCGCTGGGGTCTGCTCGTCCGCAGGCTGACCGTCGGCGCGCAGTCCGAGAGTGGCTACGCTGCTGGTATAGACGATGCGGGTGACGCCCGCGCGCCAGGCGACCTCCAGCAGCCGGCGCGTGCCTTCGACGTTGCTGCGGTACAGGCTCTGCGGATCGGCTGTCCACAGCCGATATTCCGCGGCCACGTGGAACAGCGCCTCGCAGCCCTGCAGCGCTCGCTCGAGCGAGACCTCGTCGGCCAGCTCGCCCATGGCGAGCTCCACCTCGAGACCCGAGAGATTGCGCCGGTCGGACCCCGCGCGCAGCAGCGCGCGTACCGGCCAGCCCGCGCGCAGCAGCGAGCGCACCACGGCGGCTCCGACGAAGCCGGTCGCACCGGTCACCAGCGCTTTCACGACTCTGCCCCGGCCTGGGCAGGTGTGCAAGGTCCGCTCCAGGGCGCGCGCCCGCACCGTTGCAGCACGTGCCGCGCCACGCGGTAGCGGCGCGCGAGCTGCAGCAGCCCGGGCCACGCCCCGGGGGCACACAGCAGCGCCAGCCAGCTGCGCCAGCCGGGCGATCCCTTGGGGCCGGGTGTCGCGAATGTGCGCACGACCTCCGGCAGCGTGTCCGCGGCGGTGTCGGCGATCACGCGCACGACCATGAATGGCAGGCCGTACAGGCTGGCCACTGCGCCAACCGCCGCGCTCTCCAGGTCCACCGCGACCGCCGCAGTCTCGCGGAACAATCTGGTCTTGAGCGCTGCCTCGCAGGCGACTTCATTGCGCGTGAGGATCGTTCCCTGCGTCACCGCGCCCTGCTGCAACAGCGCAGCCTGCAGCTGCCCGCGCCAGAGCTCCGAGGTGCACAGCCGCGCATGTGTGGGAACGCTCGCAGGACGCATCCCACCCACCTGCAGCTCGAGAGGCGCCTCGCACATCACCTCGCTCGCCAGCACGATGTCTCCACATCGAAGTGCGGGGTCCAGCGCACCGGCTACGCCCCAGCACAGCAGCGCTCCAGCGCCCGCGCGCACCAGCTCCACCGCGGTATGCGCCGCACGCTCACAGCCCATGCCGCTGGTGCGTACCATCAGCCCGCCCCGGCCGCCGGCCAGAGTGCCCGCCTCCGAGCGCAGCGCGGCGACCACTCCAGTGACATTGACGCCGGCGCAGCTCACGGCCCAGGCCGCCTCAGCGGCGGGTCTGGATGAGGCGTCGGCGGTAGCTCGCCAGCGCCCACAGCGGAAAGTAGGCGCAGTAGCCGTGGTATTTCAGATAGAACACGCGCGGAAAACCCGGCGCCGTGAAGCTCGGATGATGCCAGAGTCCCCCGGAGCCCTGGTTGCGCAGCAGGTAGTCGACGCCGCTCTCGATCAGGGCAGTATCCTCGCAATTCACGGCCAACAATCCGAGCAGCGCCCAGGCCGTCTGATAGGGCGTGCTACCGAGGCCGCGCCCTGCCAGCGCCGGATCCTGGTAGCTATCGTTGCTCTCGCCCCAACCACCGTCCTCGTTCTGGCAGGCGCGCAGCCAATCGATCGCGCGCCGCACGCCGGGATCGCTCGCGTCGAAGCCCGCCGCCCCGAAGGCCACCAGTACCGACCAGGTGCCGTAGATGTAGTTGCTACCCCAGCGACCGAACCAGGAGCCGTTGCTCTCCTGCTCATTGCGCAGGTACGACAACGCCGCCGCGAGCGCCGAGCGGTCCTGCCCTCGCGCGCGGCGGGCGAGCGCCGTGACCGTCCGGCCGGTCACATCGGCCGTGGGCGGGTCGAGCAGCGCGCCGTGATCGGCAAATGGGATGTGATTGAGGTAGTAGTAGGTGTTGTCGACGTCGAATGCGGCGAAGCCGCCCCCCCTGCTCTGCATGCCGGCCAGCCAGTCGAGGGCCCGTTCCACGGCAGCGTCGAAGGATGCGGCGGAGCGCGCCGCAGGCTGTGCCTCGACCGCCGGAACTGCCTCGGGAGCAGCAGGCTGATCGATCATCGCCCAGGCGACCACCGCCGTGTCGTCGAGGTCCGGGTAGTAGTCGTTGCGATACTGAAATGCCCAACCGCCGCCCGCCAGCTGCGCTCGACGTGCCCGCCAATCCCCGGGGGCGTCGGTGGCCAGCTGCAGCGGTCGCAACCACTCGAGTCCATGCCGCGCGGCCGCCCGCGCGGCGTCGCTCCCCTCGGCCTGCAGCGCCAGGGCGGCAAGGGCCGTGTCCCACACCGGTGAGAGGCACGGCTGGCAGTAGGCGCGGGTCTCCCCGACCACCAGAAGCTTGCGCAACGCGCGCTCGGCCAGCCGTCGGTGCGGCTCTTCGCGCGGGTAACCCAGCAGCACCATGACCTCGAGCGCATTGACCATCGCCGGGAAGATCGCCCCGAGCCCATCCTCGCCGTTCAACCGCTCCAGGATCCATGCTTCCGCCCGGCGCATCGCCAGCGTGCGCACCCGCCGCGGAATCCACGCATCGGCGATACGACCCGCGCGGTCGAGCAGCATGAACAGGCGGTTGATCGGCCCGCGGCGCCGAAAGTAATGCCGCTCGCGCTCCGCCGGCACGCTGAAGAGCTCCTGTATGCCGACGCCGGCCGGGTTCAGCGCGCGCGCCCGCAGGGTACAGAGCACCAGCAGCGGCACCATGACGGTTCGCGACCAGTACGACACCTTGTCCAGGTGGAAGGGAAACCAGCTCGGCAGCAGCATGATCTCCACCGGGATGTACGGCACCGCGCGCCAGGGCACCTGGGCGAACATGGCCAGCGTGATGCGCGTGAAGACGTTGGCGCGCGCCGCCCCACCATGCTCCAGGATCGCGCGCCGCGCGCGCTGCATGTGTGGCGCCTCGACGCCGTCGCCGGCGAGCTTGAGCGCGTAGTAGACCTTGACGCTGCAGCTGATATCGAAAGCCCCACCGTGGTAGAGCGGCCAGCCGCCGTGCTCGGCCTGGCGCTCGCGCAGGTACACTGCGAGCTTGGCCTGCAGTGGGGCGTCCAGCTCGGCCAGAAAGTGCATCATTAGGATGTATTCGGCCGGAATGGTACAGTCGGCTTCCAGCTCGAAAGACCAGTGTCCATCGGGACGTTGCAGCTCGAGCAGCGCCTCGCGCGCGCGTAGCACGGCCCGATCCAGCTCGGACGCGCCGATACCGCCCGGGATTGCAACATCCAGTGCTCGCTCTACCACCACGCAGATGTCCTCAGCTGCTCGACGCGGAATGCAGGCTCGCTTCCCGCTCGCGCTCCCATTGCTGACGAATCGGAGGATGCAGCTCCGAGCCACCCCGCGCGTTCGGCTGCGTGATCAGCGGCAGATCGCGCGCCGCATACTCGAACAGACGTGTCAGCATGCGATCGCTGTGCACCGTCAGGTTGGAGAGGGCGGTTACCATCATCACCTCGCGGCGCGAGATCTTGACCTGTGCACCGGCGGTAAAATGCGGATTATCCTTGATGGAGCGCAGCGTCAGCAGCGCCAGGCCAATCGACCAGGAACAGAATCGCCGGATGCCGGTCTCGTGCGAGGGGATCAACAGCGTGAAGGATAGGGCGTGACGCAGGTGCCCGTGGGCAATGCCGATCAGCTCCTGCAGACTGTCGCAGAAGCTGCGCTCCTCGCGCGCGCGCAGCAGGTCCAGCTCGAAGCCGCGCCGCGCAAACACCTCCTGCGGCAGCCAGCACGCGCCACGGCTGCGATCCTCCCACAGGTCCTTCAGAATGTTGGTCATCTGCAACCCCTGGCCGAAGGATGGGGCCAGGCGCCGCAACGCCGCCGCGTGCACATTGATCTCGGGCGAGTATGTGCAGAAGAGGTCCGTGAGCATCTCGCCCACCACACCGGCCACATGGTAGCAGTAGCTATCCATGTCCTTCAGGCGCGGCAGGCCATGTACGCTCGCGCTGCGCTGGTAATGATGCATGCCGACACACATGATCTCCACGCAACGGCCGATCGCCTTCTGTGCGCGCGGATCGAGGCCGCGGCACACACGGATCACGCGTGCCATATTGGTGACCAGGTCACGCTCATGGTCGGAGGTCTGCTCGGACAGCAGTGGCGCGAGCTCCAGAGCGAGCGCCTCAGGATCAGCCGCACCGGCAGCCACGCGGCTGAAAGCCGTCAGGTAGTGCAGCTTCTGCGCGGCGGACAGCCTCGGCTCGTCCTCGATCGTGTCGGCCAGACGGCACAGCAGGTACGCCGTCGTCACAGCCTTGCGCAGGTCGCCCGGCAGCTGCGGGATGGTCAGCGCAAAGGTGCGCGACACGTACACCAGGATGTGCCGCTGGTACTTCTCGTCCGCTCCCTCATCCAGTCGCGTGGAGTCTCGAGTCATGGCGCTCCCGATATCGATCGCACCACTGTCGCCTGCCCCGAGGCCGGACAGGCGGAGCATCCGCTCAGGCGCCGTCCGGACGGCCGGCTGCCACGGTCCGCAATCGGCAGCCGCTTCGGCCGGTTGGAGCATATCACCGCGTCGTCGAACACCGCGTCATCGAGCAACATGGCCTCCCCATGAATGCATAGACTGTTCTCATTGCGAGCGAGCGGGGGTCCCACCCAGTGCATAGTTCCAGGACAGCCCTGATCGGGGGGATGCCCAACGTACCCGCATGGCACCGGCCCCCGGCTGCCATACGGTGCCGGAGTATCGCCTGTCTGGCGCTGATTTGCAGCCTCGTCGTGGTAGGCACTCCTGACCGCGCGGCTGCCCTCGACTGGTCCAGCTGGCTGGACCCCTCGACCGCCCCCTTCCTTCCCATTCCCGAGATCGACATCGATCCGGACAGCGGCGAAACCATCGGCCTGATGCCCACCGTGCTGCAGAACGGCCCGGACGGCAGTATCCAGCGCATCATCTCCCCCAGTGTCTTCAAAAATAGCTATTTCGGTTGGGGCGTAGGCGCGAGCATCTATGACTACCCGTCCGCCGATACGCAGTGGTCGGTCCAAAGTGAGATCGACCAGCATGTCGAGCGGCAGGTGGACTTCAACTACCAGACCGGACTGCTCCGGCAGGAACCCTGGTCCTTCAACGGGCAGCTGGAGTACTACCGCGATGGGACCCCGCGCTTCTTCGGCATCGGCAACGATACCACCCTGGCCGATGAGACCAACTACACCAGCGCGGAGGAGCTGGTGCAGGCCATGCCGGGCTGGAACCTCTCCCGGCAGCTCCAACTCGCCTACATGCTGCAGACGGAGACGGTGAAGGTGATGCCCGGCTCGATACCGGGTATTACCTCCATCCAGCGGCGCTTCGGAGCGGCGAGCAGCCTTGGCACCAGCAGCATGACGCTGAACCGGGTGCTGCTGTTCTACGATACGCGGGACAGCTTGACCCTGCCCACCCGAGGCGTGCAGATCATCGGCTACACCGGCATGGCTGCCCGCACTGGATTCCTCAACCCCTCGTTCTATAGCGAAGCCGGGACCGAAGCGCGCGCCTACCTGCCCTTCGGCGAGCGTACCGTGCTCGCCTTGCATGGTGAGCTGCGCTACCTGCTCGAAGCGCATCACCTGCCCTTCTGGGCGCTCAGCAGTATCGGTGGGGACCGCGCCTTCATCGGCGGCCCCCAGCCGCTGCGCGGCTTCGGCCTGGGTCGCTTCTCGGACCGCGACTCCTCTTCGTTCAGCGCCGAGCTGCGCGAGAAAGTCGGCTCGTTCGACCTCGCCTCGACCCCGGTCGACCTGCAGCTCGCGCCGTTCGCGGACACCGGCCGGGTGTTCCGCCGAAACAGTACCGATCCCGTCAGCCACCTGCACGATGTGGTTGGACTGGGCATGCGTGGCATCGCCCCGCCCTTCATCGTCGGCTACGTCGACGTGGGCTACGGCAGCGAGGGTGCCGCGGTGTTCACCGGTATCAACTACCCCTACTGAGCCTGCCCTACTGAGCCTGTCCCTACTGAGCCTGTCCTACTGAGCCGTCAGCAGCGGCTCCACCTCGCTGAGGCGGGCGAGCGCAATGAGCGCCTGCGGTGCCTGCGCATAGCGCAGCCGCTTACCGGCAGCGCGTGCAGCCGCGAGCCAATCGATCAGCAACGCCAGCCCGGCGCTGTCGACGGCTGGCACTGCTGCAAGGTCCAGAGTCAGATCGCCGGCCGCGCCCGCGATCAACGCAAGACCCGCGCTACGCAGCCGCGCAACGCTCGCAAACCGCAGCGGTGCATGGAGACGATACATCCCCGGACCCGCAGCGACGAAGGTCTCATCGCCGGCACGGCCGGCGCCCGACGGCCGCGGATCAGCTGGGCCAGGCATCAGGTGCCCGACGTGGTGCGCTTGATCGCGGCGGGAGTCTCGCCGTGCTCGAGCCGCGAGATCACCGAATCGAGGCCCTCGCGTTGGATCTGTTCGCTGAAGTCCTCCTGGAAGCTCTTGTCGTAGCTGATGCCCTCGACCGCGACGTCCCACACCTTCCAGCCCTGGGGGGTTTCGTGCAGGCTGTAATTGACGGCTACGATCGAGCCGTCGCTCTTGCGCACCCGCGTATCCACGGTGGCGTATGGACTGTTGGGCTGCCCGCGATACGGCAGCACCTGCATGCTGCTGGCAGTGTAGTCCAGCAGCGCACTGCCGTAGTTGTTGAGCAGCGAGTTGTAGAAGGCAGTGATGAAGCGCTGGCGCTGATCGGCAGTTGCCGTACGCCAATAGCGCCCGAGCACCAGGCGAGCGGCGAACTCGCTGTCGAAGTGCGGCAATAGCGTCTGATCGACCAGCGCGCGCAGCTTGGCCGGGTCCTGCCGATATTCGGCGCGATGTGCATCCAGCTCCTGCAGCATGCTGGTCGAGGCGGTCTTGACCAACTGATAGGGGCTACTCGCATCGACCTCGCCCCCGCCGGGGCCGGCCGGGACCACCGCACCCTGCGTATGCGCGCCAGTGCCAATGGCCGCACCTGAGAGAGGGGCTGCCAGGGCGGGGCGGCCCACCAGGGCCGCCAGGGCCGCGAAGACCGCCAGGAGGACTGAAGCGGCGGACGGTGCCGCCGCGCTGGGGAGATAGGTAAGTCGCATAGTCGCCTCGCTCGTCCTGCGTTCAATGGGCCGCGCGCTAGTGGCTGGGACCTGGGCCGCCGCCATGGCCGGGCGCGCCACCGGGGCCGCCGCCGCTTCCCCCGCGGCTGCCACCGTTGGCGCCGCCACCGTTGCCATTGCCATTGCCATTGCCGCTGCCGGTGTTGCCGCCGCTGCCACTACCGCTGCTACCGTTGCCACTGCCGCCACTGTTGCCACCGCTGCTGCTGGCGGAGTTCGCGAACAGCTTGTTGACGATGTTCTCGAGCACCAGCGCAGACTGGGTGAAGGCAATCTGGCTACCCATGTGCAGATACTGCTCGGACGCGCCCGCGGTAATCGCGACGTAGTTGGCGCCCAGCAGGCCCGATGTCTGGATGGCTGCGTTGCTGTCATCGGGGATCTGCGAGTAGGAGCGCTCGATGCCCAGGACCACTCGCGCACGATAGTCGGAGGGGTCGATGCCGATGGCGTCGACCTGTCCGATACGCACTCCTGCCATGGTCACCGGAGCACCCACCTTCAGCCCGCCGATGTCATCGAATTCGGCGTTTACAGTGTAGCTGGGCACGCCCCCGCCCAGTTGTAGGCCGCTGCCCGGCAATTGCGTAGTCAGGAACACCAGTGCCGCGAAACCCAGCAGCACGAACAGTCCGGTACCCGCCTCCATCGTGTATTTGGCTTGCGCCATGGCACCCTACCTCTGCGTTACGCTTACAAAAACACCGCTGTCAACACATAGTCGAACAGCAGGATCAGCACCGCGGAATTCACCACGGTGCGTGTCGTGGCCAGTCCCACTCCCTCGGCAGTGGGCTCGGCGTGGTAACCCTCATAGACGGCGATCAGGCTGCACAGCGCACCGAATACCAGGCTCTTGACGATGCCCTCGTAGACGTCGTGCAGGCCGACGGCGCCCTGCATCTGCGACCAGAACGTGCCCGACTCGGCGCCCATCATGTGAACGCCGATCAGCTGCGTGCCATAGATGCCGATGCAGTCGAAGATCGCTACCAGCAGCGGCATGGCGATGAGACCGCCGAGGAAGCGCGGTGCCACCACATGCCGCACCGGATCCACCGCCATCATGTCCATGGCCGCCAGCTGATCTGTCGCGCCCATCAGTCCGATCTCGGAGGCGAGTGCCGTGCCGGCGCGGCCGGCGAACAGCAGCGCGGTGATGACCGGCCCGAGCTCCTTGAGCAGCGCGAGCGCACTGGCCTCCCCGAGCGCCGAGGTCGAACCGAAGCGCTGCAACAGATCGAATAGCTGCAGCCCGAGCACCATGCCGAGGAACAGCGCGCTGAGCATGATGATGACCAGCGAGCGCGCGCCGCTGTTGTAGATCTGGCGCGCCACAGCGCGCGGACGGCCGAATGCCAGGACGCACTGGCCGAGCACTCGCAGCAGGAACAAGCTGACGGCGCCGAGCTTGTGTACTCCCTCCATCAGCCGAAAGGTGCGCCGTGCCGTCCGAGCCGTCACCGCCGCGGCCGCTCCAACAGCTGCTGGAAATAATCCGGTGCCGGATAGTGAAATGGCACCGGTCCGTCGGGGGTACCGCTCATGAACTGGCGCACGACCTCGCGGCTTTCGGTCGCCAGCTGCGCCGGCTCGCCCTCGGCAACGACCGTGCCGCCCGACAGCAGGTAGCTGTAGTCGGCAATGGCGCCGATCTCGTGCACGTCATGCGATACCACGATGCTGGTAATCCCGAGCGTTCGGTTGAGCGACTCGATCAGGCGGCCGATCACGCCCATGGAGATGGGATCGAGGCCGACGAACGGCTCGTCATAGACCAGCATCTCCGGATCCATGACGATGGCGCGCGCCAGCGCCACGCGGCGCGCCATGCCGCCTGAAAGCTCCGCGGGCGCGAGCTCGGCTGCGCCGCGCAGCCCCACGGCCTGCAGCTTCATCAGCACCAGCTCGCGCAGCACCGGCTCGGGGAGCTTCGCGTGCTCGCGCACCGGGAAAGCGACATTCTCGAATACCGACAGGTCGGTCAGCAGCGCCCCGTTCTGGAACAGCAGCCCCACACGCCGGCGCAGCGCGTACAGCCGTTCGCGCCCGAGGGTCGCGACGTCCTCGCCGAATACGCGCACGCGACCGCTGCTCGGCGCGTGCTCGCCCATGATGAGACGCAGCAGCGTGGTCTTGCCGGTGCCGCTCGGGCCCATCACCGCGGTGATGGTCCCGCGCCGCACGCGCAGGTTCAGCCCGCGGAAGATGCTGCGCCCGGCGATCTCGTAGTGCAGATCCTGCACGTCCACCACCAGCTGCGGTGGCGGGCCGGTCGAGTCCGCCGCTACAGCTTGCCCGGCCGTGGCAGACGCACGCGCATCGGGCCTGATCATGCCTCGCGGCGGCCCGGCCGTGCGGCGCGGCCGCTGCTCAGGCAGCCTGCTGTTCCATGCCGGGCTGGAAGGCGCCGCTGCGCGCCAGCCCGTTGAGACGTGCCCACTTATGAAACTCCTTCTGACCCGCCGCGAAATTAGCGGCCTTGCCGCCCCAGGCCGCGAGCGCCGCGTCCTGCAAAGCGCGGCCGTAGCTGAAGGATAGCTGCCAGGGCAGTCCCTTGCTGCGATTCATGAGTGAGAGGTGCTCGGTAGCCTCGGCCGGGGTCTGCCCCCCCGACAGAAAGGCGATGCCCGGAACCGCAGCAGGCACATGGCGCTTCAGGCAGCGTAGCGTGGCGGCCGCGACCTGCTCGGGCGCCGCGCGCGTGGGACATTTCTTGCCGGAGATGACCATGTTCGGCTTGAGGATCATGCCCTCGAGGTACACGCGCTGCTCGGCCAGGTGCGTGAATACCGCGCCGAGCACCGCGTCGGTCACCTGCTCGCATCGCGGGAGCGTATGCGCTCCATCCATCAGCACTTCCGGCTCCACGATCGGCACGATGTTCTGTTCCTGGCAGAGCGCCGCATAGCGCGCCAGGGCGTGCGCGTTCGCCTCGATGGCGTAGCTCGTCGGAATGCCCTCGCCGATATCGATGACCGCGCGCCACTTGGCAAAGCGCGCGCCGAGCCGGTAGTACTCGATCAGCCGCTCGCGCAAGCCGTCGAGTCCCTCGGTGATGGTTTCGCCGGGAAATAGGGCCAGGGGCTTGGCCCCCGCGTCGACCTTGATGCCAGGGATGATCCCGAGCTTGCCGAGGTACTGCGGAAAAGGCACTCCATCGCGCGTCTTCTGGCGGATGGTCTCATCGAACAGGATCACACCGCTGATCCATTGGGAGATGCCCGCGGTCGTGAACAGCAACTCCCGGTAGGTCCGCCGCTGCTCCTCCGTCGACTCGAGCTGGATCTTGTCGAAACGCTTCTTGATGGTGCCAGTGCTCTCGTCAGCGGCGAGGAGTCCCTTGTCCTTCGCCACCATGGCGGCGGCGACTGCTTCGAGATCGCTGCAATTCATGGGCCTGGGTCCTCCGACAGTGGAGCGGGAAAGCCGCGAAGGATAGCAAAGCCAGGCCACCCGCAGACCTCGTGCGCCCCGGGCGTCTTTTCTTGGCGACTATATGGAACTAAACTAGTCCTACTTTGAGGACCGCCGTATGCTGCGAATCAGCAAATTGACCGACTATGCGACCCTGATCCTCGCCCAACTGGCCCGCCACCCGGTGCAGCGCGCAACAGCGGCCCGGATCGCAGCGCAGACCGGCCTGGCCGCACCGACGGTCTCCAAGCTGCTCAAGCAGTTGCATCGGCGCGGGCTGGTGCAGTCGACCCGTGGGCTGCACGGTGGCTACCTGTTGGCGCGCCCGGCCGCCCAGATCACCGCCGCGGACATCATCGACGCCCTGGAGGGCCCCGTCGCTCTCACCGAGTGCTCCGGCCGCGCCAGCCAATGCTGCATCGAATCCACCTGCCTCGTGGGGCGCGCCTGGCAGCGCGTGACCCAGGCGATCCGTCGCTCGCTGCAGGAGATCACCCTGCTGGAGCTGGCCGGCCTCGGAGGCACGAGCGCCGGGGCGCCCTCGCCGCTCGACCGCGGCTTTCCCGTGGCGCTGGCCGGCATCTCGATCCGTAGCCCCAAGCGAGAGCCGCTATGAGCGCGGAGGATCTGGCCGCGCTGGTGGGCCGCAGCTACCGCCACGGCTTCGTCACCGATATCGAAGCCGATACGGTGGCGCCTGGGCTGGACGAGGACGTCGTGCGGCTGATCTCGCGCAAGAAGGGCGAGCCGCAGTTCCTGCTCGACTGGCGGCTGCGCTCCCTGGCGCACTGGCGCACGCAGCGCGAGCCGCACTGGGCGCAGCTGCGCTACGGTCCGATCGACTATGAGGCGATCTCCTACTACTCGGCGCCGCGCCAGAACCTGAACGCGCCCAAGAGCCTCGCGGAAGTGGATCCAAAGCTGCTCGCCACCTACGACAGGCTCGGGGTGCCGCTGCACGAGCGCGCGCGCCTCGCCGGCGTCGCGGTCGACGCGGTGTTCGACAGCGTCTCGGTGGCCACCACTTTCAAGGAGCGGCTCGCAGCGGCGGGCGTGATCTTCTGCCCGTTCTCGGAAGCGGTGCAGAAGCATCCCGAGCTCGTGGAACGCTACCTCGGCTCGGTCGTGCCATATACCGACAACTTCTACGCGACGCTCAACTCCGCGGTGTTCTCCGACGGCTCGTTCGTGTACGTACCGCCGGGCGTGCGCTGCCCGATGGAGCTGTCGACGTATTTTCGGATCAACGCTGCAAAGACCGGCCAGTTCGAGCGCACGCTGATCATCGCGGACGAGGGGGCGTACGTCAGCTATCTCGAGGGGTGCCTGCCGGCCTGGGAGGAGGTTGCGTGCGGTGATGAGATGCGCTGCGTACGCGACGTCGCCCTGCACGATGTTGTCCTCAACCACCAAGGAGAAGAGGCCGAGGTCAACAAGATCATGCGTCGCTCTTACCAGGGCGAGATGATCGAGATCACCCCACGCAGCCCCGGGAACCGCTTTCACCTCACCGCGGAGCATCCGGTTCTGGCGATACGGCGCAAGCGCGTGTGCCGCTCACCGCGCGGCGCGAATCGCTGGCCCGACATCAACCCTGCTCGCCTGCAGTGCGCCGAGCCCGAATTCGTCCCGGCTGGGGAGTTGGCCGCAGGCGACCTGCTGGTCTTCCCCATCAACAAGGTGGAACGGGATGACCCCTCGTTGAGCGACGACTTCCTGCAGCTGCTCGGCTACTACGTCGCCGAGGGCTGCACGACGCGGTTCAACGGATGCGAGGCGGTCGAGTGGAGCCTGGGGGACCACGAGACGGAGCTGGCCGACGAGATCACGATGCTCGTCGAACGCTGCATCGGCAAGCGCCCCTCGAGAACCCACGATGCGGCCAAGCACGGGCTGTACCTGGTCGTGTACTCACGCAGTCTCGGGGCCGCCCTGCAGAAGCACGGCGGCAGATACGCCCCCGGCAAGCGCTTCAGCAAGGCGGTCATGGATCTACCGCCACATCGCCAGCGGCTGGCAACCGATGCGTACTATCGCGGTGACGGCAGCGTCTGCCGGGACGGCAGCCTGACGCGGGTGCGCTGCGCGACCGTCTCGCGCACGCTCGCCTTTCAGCTGCAGGAGATGCTCGCACGCCGCGGGATCTTCGCATACATCAATGTGCGCGAAGCTTTTGATGAAACGATGCGCGACGGACGCGTCATTCATCATAGTACGCGGTATGTGTTGTTTTATGCCGAAAATACCCGTGGCCGGCGCGCCATCCGGCGGGGCGACTACTTCCTCGTGCCGGTGCGCGGGGTCCAACGTCAGCCGTACGATGGGTTCGTCTACAACTTCGAGACCGCGGAGGAGCCACACTCTTATCTGGTCAAGGGCTTTGCGGTACACAACTGTACCGCCCCCATGCGCGACGAGAACCAGCTGCATGCCGCGGTGGTGGAGCTGGTGGCGCTCGCCGACGCGCAGATCAAATATTCCACCGTGCAGAACTGGTACCCGGGTGACGAGCAGGGCCGCGGCGGCATCTACAATTTCGTCACCAAGCGCGGCGAGTGCCGGGGACGCAAGTCGCACATCTCCTGGACGCAGGTGGAGACCGGCTCGGCCATTACCTGGAAGTACCCGAGCTGCATCCTGCGCGGCGAGGGCTCGATCGGCGAGTTCTACTCGGTGGCCACCACCAACAACTTCCAGCAGGCCGACACCGGCACGAAGATGGTCCACATCGGCGCCGGCACGCGCAGCACGATCATCTCCAAGGGCATCTCCGCCGGCCATGGGCAGAACACCTATCGCGGGCTGGTCAAGATCATGCCGAGCGCCATCGGGGCGCGTAATTTCACCCAGTGCGACTCGCTGCTGATGGGCAAACACTGCGGGGCACACACCTTCCCGTACGTCGAGGCGCGCAACCCCACCGCGATCGTCGAGCACGAGGCGAGCACCTCGCGCATCAGCGAGGAGCAGCTGTTCTACTGCCTGCAGCGTGGCATCGATCCCGAGGACGCCGTCAACATGATCGTCAGCGGCTTTTGCCGCGCAGTCTTCAAGGAGCTGCCGATGGAGTTCGCCGTCGAGGCCCAGAACCTGCTTGCCGTGAGCCTCGAGGGAGCGGTGGCATGAGCGAGCGCAGCGGCATGAGCGCCTCCCCCGCCCACGCCTCCGCCGTAAACCCAGGCGAGCGCGCGGGCACCTCCGGCGCCGCGTTGCTGCAGATCCGCGACCTGCACGTCAAGGTCGGCGAGCAGCGCGTGCTGCGTGGCGTGTCACTGACCGTGCATGCCGGCGAGGTGCACGCCATCATGGGACCGAACGGCTCGGGAAAGAGCACGCTCGCACACGTGCTCGCAGGCCGCCCGGGCTACGAGATCGTCTCGGGCAGCGCGACATTCGAGGGGCATGACCTCTTCAGCCTCGAGCCCGAGGAGCGCGCGCGCGCCGGCCTCTTCCTCGGCTTCCAATATCCGGTGGAGATCCCGGGCGTCAACAACGCCTATCTGCTCAAGGCCGCCGTCAACGCCGCGCGCCGCGCGCGCGAGCTGCCCGAGCTGGATGCGTTCGAGTTCCTCGCCCTGGTGAAGGAGCGCATGGGTCGCATGCACATCGACGAGAGCTTCCTGTCGCGCGGCGTGAATGAAGGCTTCTCCGGCGGAGAGAAGAAGCGCAACGAGATCCTGCAGCTGCTGGTGCTCGAGCCCAAGCTGGCGCTGCTCGACGAGACCGACTCGGGCCTGGACATCGATGCGCTGAAGCTCGTGGCCGAGGGCGTGAACTCGATGCGCGCCCCCGATCGCGCCATCGTTCTGGTGACCCACTACCAGCGCCTGCTCGATCACGTCGTACCTGACCAGGTGCACGTGCTCGCACGTGGCCGCATCGCCCTCAGCGGCGATCGCACACTCGCGCTGGAGCTCGAGCGCCGCGGTTATGACTGGGTCAGCGAGGCGGCGGCCTGAGGTGAGCATGACGGCCCCGGCAAAAGCGGCAAGCCGCGACACGGCACTGGAGCGCGCGCTGCGCGACTTCGAGGCGGTCGCGGCACAGCTGCCCGAGCAGGTGGCATCGCGTGCCGTTCGGCGGCGCGCCGCCGAACGACTCGCGCAGCTGGGCTGGCCACAGATGCGCGATGAGCAGTGGCGTTACGCGAATCTGCGTGCGCTGGAGCGCGTCGAGCGCTTCGCACCGCCCGCCGGGCCCGCACCCCCGGGACCCGCCGGCGCGAGCCACGGCGCAGCACCACCCGCGGCTGCCGCGCAGATCGAGCTGCCGCCCGCCCTGCCCGGCTTCGAGCGCCTGGTTTTCATCGACGGCGTGCGTAGCCCGCCAGCAGCCGAGCGTGGCGCGCCGGCGGCCGAGCATAGTCCGCCCGCCGCCGGTGCGGGTATGACCGTGACGCTGCCCGGCGCGCGTGCGGTCGAGCCGCCCTGGGCGCCCGAGCAGCGCCTGGGGCTGCTCGCCGACATGTTCGCGCAGGATGCCGCGGTGCTCAGAGCTTGCGGCGAGGCGAATGTGGAGGTGGTGTTCGTCAGCAGCTCACGCGCGGGGGGCGCCGCTGTCTACCCGCGCCTGATGCTCGAGCTGGCACCGGGCAGCCGTCTGACACTGGTGGAGCGGCACCTCGGCGCCCCACCCGCCATGGCGCTGCTGAGCGCCACCGTCACGGCG
>JASHPX010000116.1 GCA_030037905.1 Gammaproteobacteria bacterium | reverse complement strand
AGGTGATCGCGAGCGCTCGCAAGGAGCATCGCCAGATCCATCCAAAACCGGGCTGGGTGGAGCACGACGCGCTGGAGATTCTCCACAACACCCAGGAAGTGATCGAGGCGGCACTACGCGCTGCAAATCTGACGGCGGGGAATCTCGCCGCCCTGGGTATCACCAATCAGCGCGAGACGACGATCCTCTGGGACCGCAAATCCGGCGTGCCTCTGTCTCCTGCGCTGGTCTGGCAGGACACGCGCACCGAGCCGATCGTCCGCGAGCTCGCGAATGTCGGAAAGGGTGCCGGTGGCGTAGACCGCTTTCGATTGCAGACCGGCCTGCCGCTGGCCGGTTACTTCAGTGCCTCGAAGCTGCGCTGGCTGCTGAACGAGGTCCACGGCGCAGAGGCGCGGGCACGCGACGGCGAGGCGCTTTTCGGCACTGTCGACAGCTGGCTGATCTGGAATCTCACCGGCGGGCCGCAAGGCGGCCTGCACATCACCGATGTCACCAACGCCAGCCGAACACAGTTGATGAACCTGTCGACGCTCGACTGGGATACCGAGCTGCTCGCGGCATTCGACATTCCTGCCGCCTGCCTGCCCCGCATCGTCTCCTCCAGCGAGGTCTATGGGCAGGCCATCCTGCCCGCAGTGAGCGGCGTGAACATCGCCGGCATACTGGGTGACCAGCAGGCCGCTCTGGTCGGGCAGGCGTGCTTCGACGCCGGGCAAGCCAAGAACACCTACGGCACCGGCTGCTTCCTGCTGATGAATACCGGCACTCGCGTGGTGCATTCCACCTCGGGGCTGGTCTCCACGATCGCTTACCGGTTCGGCTCAGCGGCGCCGAGCTACGCGCTCGAGGGCTCCGTGGCCGTGACCGGGGCGCTGGTGCAGTGGCTGCGTGACAATCTGCAGCTGATCGAACACAGCGCAGATATCGAAACGCTCGCCCGTCAGGTCGATGACAACGGCGGTGTGTACTTCGTGCCCGCCTTCTCGGGCCTGTTTGCCCCCTACTGGAACGCCGCCGCGCGCGGCGTGATCACCGGGCTCACCGCATTCGCGACCCGCGGGCACGTCGCGCGTGCGGCGCTCGAAGCCAGCGCGTATCAAACACGCGACGTTCTGGAATCCATCTCCCAGGAGGGCCGCACCCACATCGAGGAGCTGCGCGTCGATGGCGGCATGGTGGTCAACGATCTGCTGATGCAATTTCAGGCAGATATACTCGACGTGCCGGTGGTGAAACCTGCGACGACGGAGACCACCGTGCTCGGCGCCGCCTACGCGGCCGGTCTCGCCGTGAAGTATTGGGACGGCATCGACGAATTGCGTGCGCACTGGCGCATCGCGCAGCGCTGGGAACCGGCCATGAGCCAGACTCGGCGCGAGCACCTCTATGGATCCTGGAAGAAGGCCGTGCAGCGCTGCATGGATTGGCTGCCGTGATCACCGGCGTGTCCCCGATCAAGCAGTCCCCGATCCAGCACGTGTTCGTGTTGATGATGGAGAACCGCTCCTTCGATCATCTGCTGGGGCTCTCGGGCCTGCCGGGCGTCATTGCTCCCGATCCCTTCTGGGGCGTGCGCAGCGGCGCTCCCGACCGCGCGCCGCTGGATCCGCCTCATGAGTTCGAGGACGTGCGGGCACAGATTGCCGGCAACCCGCCCAACAGCGGCTTTCATCTGCAGCCCTACGCGAGTGTTTCGCTCCAGGGATTTGGTCCCTCGGCCCTGCCGGTGCTGAGCACGCTCGCGCGCGAGTATCTGCTGTTCGATAACTGGTACGCGTCAATTCCGGGACCGACCTGGCCCAACCGCTTCTTCGTGCATGCCGGCACCTCCGGTGGCCTGGACAACAGCCCCTCCGACCCCGAGTGTATCGAGTGCGAAACGATCGATTCGCTTGGGTTCACGTTCCAGCACGGTACGCTCTACCAGCGCCTCACGGCCGCCGGCCGCCGCTGGCGGATCTACCATGCGGATGCCTTCCCGCAGGTGCTGGCGATCCGGCACATGATCGACCCGTTTCGTCTGAAGACCGATCATTTCAGGTGGATCGGAGATGCCGCAGCCAGCGATTTCGCTCGCGATCTGAATGGCGGCTACGACGTCGACTACACCTTCATCGAGCCGGACTACGGGCTGCTCGAGGGCGGCATGGCACACGGCAATTCGCAGCATCCGACCGGCTCCGTGGCCGCGGGCGAGGCCTTCATGCGCGCCATCTACACGGCGCTGCGCGCATCGGCGATCTGGACCGAGAGCCTGCTGTTCCTCACCTACGACGAGCACGGCGGCTTCTTCGATCGCATCTATCCGCCACCCGCGACGCCACCAGGCGACGATGACCGTAACCGCATGCGCGCCGCGCAGCCGGCGCAGTTCGCCTTCGATCAGCTCGGACTGCGCGTGCCGACCGTGGCGATCTCGCCCTGGATCCGCGCAGGCTCACTGGGCTCGCAGCGCTTTCCGGGCCGCTGCCTAGATCACACCGCGATCATCAGCACCGTGCGCGAGCTGTTCGGCACGGGCACTGCCCGTGCGCAGCCTGTCGGCAGCACGACTGCTCTGCCGGCGATGCCGGTGATGCCGGCGCTGACGGCGCGTGATTCGGCCATGCCCTCCGTCGCCGGAATCTGTGATCTGGCGGCGGCGCGTGCGCTGTCAGACACCCCGGAGCTGACGCCCTCGGCGGCCCCCATTGCCGGAGCGCCAGCCGCGCCAGCCGCGCCAGCCGCGCAACCCCCCGCGACGCACTCCACCGCCGCCGCCGAGCGCACCGTACGTGGCTTTGCGCGCATCGCCATGAGCCTCGATCTCGCCATGGCACAGGCCAATGGCGTCGACCCCATCGCCAAGGCACGCCCTGAGCTCGAGCTCACGCTGCCCCCTTCCGGAAAGCCCCTCCCCTCGGCCTCTCTGCCCCAACGCCGCGACCAGCTCCTGGAATACATACGGGCAGTCGCGCAGCGTCATCGCAGCGCGGGACCCTCACAATGACGCCGATGGCGCCGCAACCTGGGCAGGCAGCGCAGTCTGGGCAGGCAGCGCAAACCACTCAGGCAGCGCATGCTGAACGCCGCAGCATCGATGTCGATGCGACGCATCGGGTATCCGCGCTATTCGATCGACCTCGCAGCGCGCGTGCGCTGCTCGTGCTTGCGCATGGGGCGGGCACCGGCATGGAGCATCCGTCGCTGCAGGCCCTCGCCAGCGGACTCGCCGAGCGGGGGATTGCGACGCTGCGCTATCAGTTCCCCTATAGGGAGCGAGGCAGTCGCCGCCCTGATCCGCCGGCGCTCTGCCATGCAACCATACGCGCCGCGGTCGCAGAGGCGGCACGGCTGGGGGACGGTCTGCCGCTCATCGCCGGTGGCCGCTCCTTCGGCGGCCGCATGACTTCCCAGGCCCAGGCGCAGTCGCCG
>JASHPX010000115.1 GCA_030037905.1 Gammaproteobacteria bacterium | reverse complement strand
CCGGGCGCTTGGCCGCGGCGGTGCTGCTGGTCTGTCTGGGTGCCGTGACCTTCACGATAGCCCGCAGGAACGGGCTCGACTGGCATCGGGCGCTCGCCTCCGCTGCAGTGACGCTGCATGCCGACAGATACGCGTCGCTGGCTGCCCATCCGAGCGGCGCGGCGGCGGCGGCCGCGGCCGGGTCAGTGTCTCCCGGCTCTGTGTCTCCCGCGCACGCGACGCCCGGCGCCGGCACCGGCGCCGACTCGGCCGCACCACAGCTCGCTCGCGAGCGCGCTGCTCACAGCTCCCGCGGGAGGCCGCATCGGGCGACGAAGCCGGTCATCGCGGCGCTCACCCCCCGGGGAGCCGCTTCGCCTACGGCATCTCCAGCTGACACCTCGGCATTTATTGCCTCGGCATCTCCCGCATCGGCACCGACGGACGCACCGTTGCCGGGCAATGGCGCAGTGGGCTCTGCAGCGCCGAGCGGCGCGCCATCCGCCTCCGCGCCCGATCTGGGTGTTGCATTCGCTGCCGCGAGCTACGCGGTGAACGACGATGCGCCGGCGGCGCGCCTGATCGTGCGCCGCATCGGTAGCGCGCGCAACGATGTGCGATTCGTGTGGTGGACCGTTGAGGACTCCGCGAAGGCCGACGTCGACTATGCGCCGCTCGGCCTGCGCACGGAGCTCATTCCTCGCGGTGAAAAGAACGTCACGATTTACGTGCCGATCATCTCCAACCCTCTGCGCCATAAGACCGCGACCTTCTACGTCGCGCTCGGTCCTGCAGGCGCCTCCGACAAGGACATGCCCAGCGCACAGGCAAGCGTGACGATAGAGCGCGGCGGTTAGACTGCCCGCGCTCGTCCCGTCCCGCCGGGAGAGCCTCGCATGACACATTCCCTGCCGCGCCGGCTGCGCGCCCTGGCGCTATGCATCGGCTGCGCGTCTGTGCCACTGGCCGTCGCCGCCGCCGCGCCGCCGACGACGACGGCTACCGATAGGGATATCCAGGCGCACGCGCAGCCCTGCACCGCCTGTCACGGCTCACGCGGCTACGTCACGCCCGATGGCTACTATCCGCGCATCGCGGGAAAGCCGGCGGGCTATCTCTTCAACCAGATGCTCAACTTTCAGGCAGGTCGCCGTCACTTTCCGATGATGGTGTATCTCATGCAGATGCAGGATGCGACGTACCTGCGCGAGCTGGCGCAGTACTTCGCCTCCCAGCGCATTCCCTATCCGGCGCCCGAGGCGGCCCCGGTCGATACAACTTTGCTCGAGCGCGGCCGCCAGCTCGTCATGCAGGGCGACGCCGCGCGCGGCGTTCCCGCATGCGCGGACTGTCACGGCAAGGCATTGCTTGGCACGGCGCCCGCAGTGCCCGGACTGCTCGGAGTCTCCCAGGACTACCTGCTCGGCCAGCTGGGTGCCTGGCGCAGCGGAGCGCGCGCCGCCTATCCACCGGATTGCATGGCGCAGATTGCCCGCCGCCTGCGGCCCGAGGATGTCATCGCGGTCACCGCGTGGCTGGCGTCGCAGACGGTACCGGACGGTACGCAACCTCAGCAGGGCTTCACGGCCACGCCGCCCCTGCAGTGTGGGAGCTTCGTACAGACGGCACCGCCGCCGCTGCTTCCCCCTGCGCCATCTGCATCGGGAGCCTCCGAAAACCTCCTCGAGCGCGGCCGCCAGCTCGTGGCACTGGGTGATTGCGAGGCCTGCCACACGGCGCGCGGCGGCGCACCCTTTGCGGGCGGACGCGCCATTCCGACACCCTTCGGAACCTTCTATTCGCCCAACATCACACCGGATGCGCAGACCGGCATCGGCCGCTGGAGTGAAGCTGACTTCTGGCGCGCCCTGCACGAGGGCATCTCGCGCGATGGCCGACGACTCTATCCGGTCTTCCCCTATACCAACTACACGCGCATCCGGCGTGCGGATGCTGATGCGATGTACGCTTATCTGCGCACCATCGCGCCGGTCAGGCAAGCGAACCATCCACACGCGCTGCGCTTCCCGTACGAGTATCGCCCGCTGCTGGCAGCCTGGCGGCTATTGTTTTTCAAGCCCGGCGTGTATCAGCCGGACCCTCGGCGGGGCGCCGATTGGAACCGAGGTGCCTACCTCGTACAGGGACTGACCCACTGCAGCGCCTGTCACGAGGCGCGCAATTCCCTCGGTGCGCTGCGCGCAGGCGACAATCCCTCCGGAGGTCTGGTACTGAACTGGTACGCACCCTCGCTGCGGCGCCGCGACCAGGCGGGCCTGCAGAACTGGAGCGTGGCGGACATCGTGTCTCTGCTGCACACGGGTGTCGTGCAGAGCGCCGCGAACAGTGCGACGGCGCTCGGTCCAATGGCCGAGGTGGTGTACTCGAGTCTGCAATACGTATCACCTGAGGATCTGCGCGACATGGCGCTGTATCTGCGTTCTCTACCCGAGTCGGCGCAACCGACAGGCCCGGTGCCGCGACCTTCTGACCAGGTCATGTACGACGGGGGCGCGCTGTATACCGAGCGCTGCGCCACCTGTCATGGCAGCGGCGGACAGGGCCTGCCTGATCACGGCCCGGCGCTCGCCGGCAATCGCGCGTTATCCCTGGAGCCGGCGGTGGATCCCATCCGTATCCTGCTGTTTGGCGGCTATGCCGCAGGCACGCCGGGCAATCCGCGTCCCCTCGGCATGCCGCCGTATGGCTCCGCTCTCAGCGACGCGCAGATCGCGGCGGTTCTGACCTATGTACGCGCTTCATGGGATAACGCGGGTGCGCCCGTAGATGCCACAGACGTGGCCCGCAATCGCGGCAGCCCGCTGTGGTGACATCCCCTGATCGGCGGCCGCGTGATCGCCAGCAGCGCTCGACGTAGGAACCCCGTGTAGAGCTGTGGACCCTTCGGACGAATACGTCTGATGTATTCGCCCGAAGGGTCCACAGCTCTACACGGGTTTGCAATACCGAGCGCTGCTGGCGATCACGCGGCTGCCGATCAGGGGATGAACACCCCGTCGCGGTCGATCGCCCCGATGCGGCGCAGATACCGGATGATCTGCTCGGCCGCCTGCTCGGCGCTGGTGTCGTGCGTATCGATATGAATCTCCGGATTCTCCGGCGCCTCATACGGAGAATCGATGCCGGTGAAATTGCGGATCGCCCCGGCGCGCGCGCGG
Organism: Gammaproteobacteria bacterium; assembly: GCA_030037905.1. Taxonomy (GTDB): domain Bacteria; phylum Pseudomonadota; class Gammaproteobacteria; order Steroidobacterales; family Steroidobacteraceae; genus FEN-1191. The sequence goes on along the minus strand of JASHPX010000115.1, from coordinate 9,629 downwards.
CGGTACAGGCCCTTCGGGTCGCGCCTCTCCGCCTCCTCGAGCGGCGTATCGATGAAGATCTCGCAGAACTCCCCCGGCCCGAGCAGCGAGCGCGCCAGGCGCCGCTCGGCGCGAAATGGCGAGATGAATGACACCAGCACGATCAGTCCGGCGTCGGTCATCAGACGCGCCACCTCGCCAACGCGGCGGATGTTCTCGACGCGGTCCGCATCGGTGAATCCCAGGTCGCGACATAGGCCGTGGCGCACGTTGTCGCCATCGAGCAGGTAGGTGTGCCGCCCCAGCGTATATAGGCGCTTCTCCACGAGGTTGGCGATGGTGGACTTGCCGGCGCCCGACAGGCCCGTGAACCACAGCACGCAGGCGCGCTGATGCTTTTGCGCCGAGCGCGCCGCCTGATCGATGTCGAGCGCCTGCCAGTGCACGTCCTGAGCCCGCCGCACCGCGCCGTGCAATAGCCCTGCTCCCACGGTGCCGTTGCTGATACGGTCGATCAGGATGAAACCGCCGGTGTCGCGGTTCTGCTCGTAGGGATCGAAGGCGAGCGGCTGGTCGGTGCTCACGTGCACGAAGCCGATCTCGTTCAGCTCCAGCTGCTGAGCCGCAAGCTTTTCCAGCGTATTGACGTTGATCTTGTGCTTGAGGGGGGCGACGATCGCGGAGACGGTGCGCGCACCGCACTTGAGCAGGTACGGCCGGCCGGGCAGCATCGGCTCCTCGCTCATCCACACCAGCGTCGCCTCGAACAGCTCACCCACGGCCGGGGCAGCCGCAGCGGCCGCTATCATGTCCCCGCGGCTGACGTCGATCTGGTCCTCGAGCACCAACGTCACGGACTGGCCGGTCACCGCCTGCTGTACCTCGCGATCCCCGACGAGGATGCGCGCCGCGCGGCTGGTCATCCCCGAGGGCATCGCGACCAGCGGGTCCCCGACACGTACGCTGCCGCCGACGATCAGGCCCGCATAGCCACGAAACTCCTGGTTGGGACGGTTCACCCACTGCACCGGCATGCGCAACGCCGGCGCGCCCGACTGCCGCACCGCCGGCACGCGATCCAGGTGCCCCATGAGCGTCGGCCCGCTGTACCAGGGCATGCGGGCTCCGGCCTCGATGACATTGTCGCCGCGCAGCGCCGACAGCGGGATCGCCACGATGTCGTGCAGACCGATCTGCCCCGCGAAGTCGCGGTAGTCCTGCTCGATGCGGCGGAACACGGGCTCGGCGTAATCGACCAGATCCATTTTGTTGACCGCGAGCACCACGCGACGGATACCGAGGAGTGAGACCAGATAGCTATGGCGGCGCGTCTGCGTGAGCACGCCCTTGCGCGCGTCCACCAGAATGACCGCGAGCTCCGCGGTCGAGGCCCCGGTGACCATGTTGCGCGTGTATTGCTCGTGTCCCGGGGTGTCGGCGACGATGAACTTGCGGTGCGCCGTCGCAAAGAAGCGATAGGCGACGTCGATGGTGATGCCCTGCTCGCGCTCGGCCGACAGCCCATCCACCAGCAGCGCGAAATCCAGCTCCCCGCCCTGCGTGCCGAGACGGCGCGAGTCGCGCTCGAGCGCGGCCAGCTGGTCCTCGAATAGCACGCGCGACTCGTACAGCAGCCGCCCGATGAGCGTGCTCTTGCCGTCATCGACGCTGCCGCAGGTGATGAAACGCAGCAGGTCCTTGTCCGCCTGCGCTGCCAGCCACGCGGCGAGCTCCGTCGGCAGCGGGCCCGGTTCGGCATTCATCAGAAGTAGCCTTCCTGCTTCTTACGTTCCATCGACGCGGCGCCGTCGTGATCGATCGTGCGGCCCTGTCGCTCCGAGGTGCGCGCGGCGAGCATCTCCTCGATGATCGCGGGCAACGAATCCGCCTCGCTCTCGATCGCGCCCGTGAGCGGATAGCACCCGAGCGTCCGGAAGCGCACCTTGCGCAGCTGCGGCTGCTCGCCCGGCGCGAGCGGCATGCGCTCGTCATCCACCATGATCAGCGTGCCGTCACGCTCGACCACCGGGCGCTCGCGCGCGAAGTACAGCGGCACGATTTCGATGTTCTCCTGATAGATGTACTGCCACACGTCGAGCTCGGTCCAGTTCGACAGCGGAAACACGCGCAGGCTCTCCCCCTTGGTGATACGGGCATTGTAGAGGCGCCACAGCTCGGGCCGCTGGCGCTTCGGATCCCAGCGGTGCTGCGCGGAGCGCAGCGAAAACACGCGCTCCTTGGCGCGCGATTTCTCCTCGTCGCGCCGCGCCCCGCCGAAGGCGGCGTCGAAGCCGTGACGGTCCAGGGCCTGCTTGAGCGCCTGGGTTTTCATGATATCGGTGTGCACCGCCGAGCCGTGCACGAACGGATTGATGCCCATCGCCAGCCCCTCGGCGTTGGTGTGCACCAGGAGCTTGAGGCCCAGGCGCTGCGCGGTGCGGTCGCGAAAGGCGATCATGTCGCGAAACTTCCAGGTCGTGTCCACGTGCAGCAGCGGGAACGGCAGCGGCGCCGGATGGAACGCCTTCAGCGCCAGATGCAGCATCACCGAGCTATCCTTGCCGATGGAGTAGAGCATCACGGGATTGGCGCATTCGGCCACCACTTCCCGCAGGATATGGATGCTCTCGGCCTCCAGCCGATCGAGGTGAGATAATTTGCTCATGCGGACGGCGGCAGTCTCCACGGTGGCGGCCAGCGGCTTTTGTGCCGGTAAGCGCTTGAAGCTGCAGCGATTCTATCGGCTTACCGCCGTTATGTGCTTATTCGATGGGAGCTGTGTGCGCCAGATCCAATTCCATGCTGCCCCGCGCCGGTACCGCCCAGTGCTGCCCGCGCCTCATGCTGCCGCGCCTCATGCTGCCGCGCCTCGTGCTGCCGCACCTCATGCTGCCGCGCGCCTCGCGCAAGCCTCATGAGTGAGCCTCTGGCCGGCCGAGTGGTTGCCATCGCCGAAGCGCGCGAGCTCGACGTGTTCGCCGCCCTGCTCGAGCGCCGTGGCGCGCGCGTGCTGCGCTATCCGCTGGTGCAGATCGTCGATGCGCCCGAGCCCGCTGCCGTGCTCGAGTGGTGTCGGCGCGTGAGCGCGGGCGGCTGTGATGATCTGATCCTGCTCACGGGCGAGGGCCTGCATCGCCTGTGTATCTGCATCGAGCGGCACGAGCCGGCGCTGCGCGCGCCGTTCGTCACGGCCCTCGGCCGCGTGCGCAAAATCACCCGGGGTCCCAAGCCCGCGCGTGCGCTGCGCGAGCTGGGTCTGACTGCCGACTTGCCCGCTGCCGAGCCCACGACCGCGGGGGTCATCCAGACGCTGCGCGCTCTCGACCTCACCGCCCGCCGCGTCGGAGTGCAGCTGTACGGCGAGGATCCGAACGCGCCGCTGATGCGATTTCTCGACGAGGCCGGTGCGGTCGCGCTTCCCGTGGCCCCCTACCGCTACACGGAGGCTGCGACCGCGGCGGCCGTGCAGGAGTTGCTCGAGCGCATGCGCAGCGGTGCCGTGGACGCCATCGCCTTCACCAGCAAGGCGCAGGTCGAGCGGCTGTTTCGCGCGGCGGCGCCCGAGCGCGTGCGCGAGGCCCTCGGTGCCACCAGCGTCGCGGCAGTGGGTCCGCTGGTCGCTGCCGCGCTTGCGGCCCGCGGCGTCGCCGTGCAGACAGTTCCACAGTCCGCCTGGTTCATGAAGCCGCTCACTGCCGCGCTCAGCGCCTCCCTGCAGCCAGCGCAGCCCGCGCCCGCGCCAGGTCTCGAGCCGGAACCGGAACCGTAGATCTGGCCGCCACCGTGGCAGAACCCCGCCGCCCGTGGCCACCACCTACTCGTACATGCGGTGCAGGTACCCGAGGAACTGCTCGAGCTCGGGCTTGGTAAAGCGGCTGGCCATGTGTCGCTCGAGTTGACGCACCTGGACCATCAATGATTCGAACTCGGCTGCGCCCGCCTCGGTCAACGAGATGCCCTGGCGCCGCCGATCGCGTATCGAGCGGCGGCGCTCGATCAGTCCGGCACGTTCCAGACGGTCCAGCAGCGCGACGATGCTCGCCTTGTCGACCCCCAGATGCGTCCCCAGCTCGATCTGTGCGATGCCGGCGTTGAAGCGCACCAGACACATCAGGCTGAACAGGCCCGGACGGATCTTGTGCTCGCCGATGAAGCTGACATAGGTGCGCCAGGAAGCCTGGTTGGCACGGCGCAGGTTGTAGCCGAGCAGCTTGGGCAGGACACCCAGGTCGACCTTGGCCCCGGCGGCGCGCTCGGCCCGCTCCGGGCGCTCGGATCGCTCGGCGCGCTTCACCGGTGCCGCGCGCCGTGTGCGCGTGCTGTTGCCACCGCCCGCTGGTTCCATAGAGTCTCTATCCCTTATAGCGGCCACACGGGCCGATTGAGCCGCGCGCGGCACGGTCGCTCTCGCGGCGCGGTCAGTAGTATATTTTCGTTATCGTTCGCACTGCAAATAGATGGAGTTACCGCGGTTTGTCGTCCGCAGTGCATCAGCCGTGCGTGCTCAGCGCGCCATACAGATCGGGTCGGCGGTCGCGAAACACGAACCAGCCATCGCGCGCGCGCTTGAGTGCCTCCAGGTCGAAACTTGCGCTGATGAGCGCCTCCGCGTCCTGGGGGGCCTCCCTGAGCAACGCCCCGCTCGCATCGGCGATGAACGACGAGCCGTAGAAACGGATGCTCACCGATGGGTCGAGCCGCGAGTATTCGGTGCCGATACGGTTCGCCGCGGCGAGCGGCATGAGATTCGCGGCCGCGTGGCCTTGCTGCGTGCGCTGCCAGTGCAGGCGCGAATCCACGGGGGGCGCCGGGGGCGGCTCGCTGCCGATCGCGCTCGGATACAGCAGCAGCTCCGCACCGGCGAGCGCCATGATGCGCGCGCATTCCGGAAACCATTGATCCCAGCAGATCCCCACTCCGAGCCGTGCGAAGCGGGTGTCCCAGACACGAAATCCGCTGTCGCCGCCCGTGAAGTAGAACTTCTCCTGATAGCCCGGACCATCCGGAATGTGCGACTTGCGATAGATACCGACCCGTCGGCCATCGGCGTCGAACAGCGCCACCGAGTTGAAACATACATTGCCCGCGCGTTCGAAGAAGCTCACGGGCAGTACCACCCCGAGCTCGCCGGCCAGCGCGCCGAAGCGGCGCAGTAGCGGACTGTCCTCGACGCTCTGCGCAAGCTCCAGGTGCCGCGCATCCTGCTCGATACAGAAGTACGGCGTTGCGAACAGCTCCGGCAGCAGGATGACCTCGGCTCCCTGCGCATGCGCGGCGCGCACCAGCCGCTCGGCGCGCGCCAGATTCGCCGGCAGATCCCATCCGCAGGCGAACTGCAGCACGGCCACGGTCACGTGCCGGCTGGAGGCGCTCATGATGCCAGCGGCTGCTCGATCGGCGGCACGGAGACCGCTGCCTCGCGGTCGTGCACGCGCGCCGTAATGGCGATGGCGGTGCGCAGCGCGCGCAGCCCATCCTCGCCCCCGACCACGGGCGCTCGCTGGCCGCGCGCGGCCGCCAGGAACGCCTGGATCTCGGCGAGCAGCGCATCGCCGGGCTCGAAGTTCTGCTCTTCGATGTGCACCGGCAGCGGCAGCGGTGCGGCTTGTTGCACCTGGCCGCTCACCTCACGCTTGCGGATGACGGTGAGGATCTTCTGCTGCAGATCGATCGACAGATAGGCGTCGTCGCGGAAGATGCGCAGCTTGCGCTCGGTCTTCAGGCTCACACGGCTCGCGGTCACGTTGGCGACGCAGCCATTCTCGAAGCGCAGCCGCGCGTTGGCGATGTCGGCCTCGGCGGAAAATACCGGAGTGCCGATGGCGTCCAGCGCCACCACCGGACTGCGCACGATCATCTGCAGCAGGTCGATGTCGTGGATCATCAGGTCGAGCACCACGTCCACATCGGTGCCGCGCTCGCGAAAAGGCGCCATTCGCTGGCACTCGATGAAGCGCGCTGCCGACAGCAGCGGTTCGGCCGCCAGAATGACAGGGTTGAAGCGTTCGAGGTGCCCAACCTGCAGGACGCGGCCGTGCTGCTTCGCGGCCAGCACCAGCCGCTCAGCCTGTGCCACGCTCTCCGCGATCGGCTTCTCCACCAGCACGTGCGCGCCGGCCGTAAGGAACGCAAGCGCGATATCGCAGTGCGTGGGCGTCGGCGTGGCAATGCTCACGGCATCGACCTCACCGAGCAGGCTACGATGATCCTCGTACGAGCGAGTATCGACCTCGGCGGCGACCCGCGCGGCCACCGCCGACTGTACGTCGGCGACACCGACGAGCTCGCAGTCGGGCAGCTGGGCGTATTTTTGCGCGTGGAAGCGGCCCAGGTAGCCTGCCCCGATAACTGCCGCTCTGATTTTTCTCATGCGGCGGCTATTATGCCCAAAGCCATGTCTACCGGAGCCGAAGCATCGAGTGGCGGACTGAGCCGCTACCTGGCCGAGCACGCGGTCGCTCGCGAGCTGGCGACCCTCGGGGTCTGCCTGCTGGTCGGGCTGGTGGTCATGCCGTGCCTGATCTGGGCACTCGGACGCGCGAGCCTCGGGCCATACGAGCACGGCGGCGTGTTCGCCCTGTGGCACGACTTTCTCGGCGGACTGGCAAGCGGTTCCGAGGCTTTCTGGTTCGTGTTATGCGCTCCCTACCTGCTGCTGTGGCTGCTGCGCGGCGGGCGCATGTTGTTACATAACTAACGCCGCGGATCGGGCACACGGCACGGGCACGCGGCACCCCACGGCGGCGGCGACAGCTCCGAGACAGCCCACTACGTGACATTTCTCGCAATTCCTGCCATGCGCATGCAGGCGCACCGGCCCTGTGTCATCCTATGCTGGAGGGGAAGTGTTTTGCGGCCCATTGGCCGCCTCTGAAAGACATGACCGAGTCGAGCACGAGCGGGGCACGAGAGAGCAGGCCGGACGAGATCGCGGAGGAAAAGCCGCGGCGCTCTCGCGAGGAGATCCTGCGCCAATTCAAGCTCGCGCTGGCGATCGGTGACGGCTCGCTGCTGGAGATCGACCAGGACCGCGCCCGCGGCGTGGACCCGTACGACAACAGCCTGGGTACTCGCCAGGCCGGACTGAGCGGTCCCGGCGCCCGTCCTGGACGCCGCTGAGTCGGCGGGGAGCACCGCTGCCCCGCTATCCGGACCTGCCGCCACCCTCGGACCTGCCGCCACCCTCGGACCTGCCGCTACCTTCGGGCCTGCCGCTGCCCGCACCCGCCCGCCCGGCCGTACCCTGCCCATCCGTCTGACCGTCAGCCGCCTGTATCCGATCCGGCCGGCCCAGCCTGGGCGCTTCGCCGCAGCGCCGATTGAATCGGCGGCGCCCAGCCTATAGCCTGCTATGCTGTCAGCTTGGCAATTCTCCATCCGCAGCCGCTGGAAGGCCCCTCACAAGCATGTCGCAACTGCCCCGCTCCTGGCGCAAGCTCTCCGCGCCCCTGGCCCTAGCAGCCCTGGGGCTGCTAGTCCTCTCGGCCGCCGGCTCCTCGGGTGCCCCTGCCGCCACGGGTCTGCTGCCCGCCGGGGCCCTGGCGCCCACCACGCAGCAGCGACTGCTGGCTCCGCGCATCGCCGCCATCCTCGAGCAGAACCACTATCGACACATTCCGATCGATCAGCGGCTCTCCCCGTTGGTGTTCCAGCACTTTCTGACGACGTTGGACGGCCAGCACGACTACTTTCTGGCCAGCGACGTTGCCAGCTTTCAGCGCTGGAAGCTGCGCTTTGGCGACATGATCCATACCGGGGAGCTCGATCCGGCCTATCTGATCTTCAATGTCTACCAGCAGCGCAACCGCGAACGCATCAACTACGCCCTGCAACTGCTGAACACCGAGCCGGACTGGACGACTGACGCGAGCTTCACGGTCGACCGTGAACACGCCACCTGGCCGACGAGCGAGCAGCAGATGGACGAGCTGTGGCGCGAACGGGTCATGAACGATGCCATCACGTTGATGGTGAACGGCAAGACCTGGCCGCAGGCCGCCGACGCGCTGCGCAAGCGCTATGAGAGCTTCCTCAAGCGCATCGGCGAAGTGACGCCGGAGGACGTGTTCGAGGCGCTGATGAACTCCTACTGCGCGGCCTACGATCCGCATTCCAATTACTTCTCGCCGCGCAGCTCGGAGGAATACCGCATTCAGATGAGTCAGCAGTACCAGGGCATCGGGGCCTCGCTGGCGCAGGGTGACGATTACGTCACCGTCGCCGGCATCCTGCCCGGCGGTCCCGCAGCCGCTGACGGCACGCTCAAACTCAACGACCGCATCACCGCCGTCGGCCAGGGCGCGACCGGTCCGATGGTCGATATCGTCGGCTGGCGGGTCGACGATGTCGTGCAGCTGATCCGCGGGCGCGAGGGCACGGTCGTGCGGCTGCAGATCCTGCCTGCCGGCGCAGCTCCCGGTACCCCGGAGCGCACGCTGGCCCTCACGCGCAACAAGGTGACGCTGCAGGACGGGGCGCCGAAAAAGACGCTCAAGCAAATCACCCGCAACGGGCACGTGTACAAGATCGGCGTCATCACCATACCGGAGTTCTACAACAACATGGAGGACACTGGCGGCGGCGACACCAACAATCGCAGCACCACCAACGACGTGCGGCGCCTGCTGCAGCAGTTTGCCGCCCAGGGCGGCATAGACGGCCTGGTGCTGGATCTACGCGGTGATGGCGGCGGCTACCTGCCCGAAGCGATCGGCCTGACGCACCTGTTCATCAAGGGCGGCCCCGTGGTGCAGCTGCGCGACACCACCGGACAGCTCGAGGTGCTGGATTCGCCCGACACCGGTCAGGTGTACTCCGGTCCGCTTGCGGTGCTGGTGGACCGCACCAGCGCTTCGGCCTCCGAGATCTTCGCCGGCGCCATCCAGGACTATCACCGTGGCCTGATCATCGGTCAGACGACCTTCGGCAAGGGCACCGTGCAGAGCGTCATTCCGCTGGATCGCTGGTCCCCACAACCGTTGCAGGGACAGGTCACCGTCACGATCGGCAAGTTCTATCGCGTCACCGGCGAGAGCACGCAGCTGCGCGGAGTGACACCCGACATCGTGCTGCCCTCGGCGATCAGCCCCAGCGAAGTCGGCGAGAGCATGATGGAAAACGCGTTGCCCTGGGATCGCATCGCCGCCGTGCCCTTTCATGCCTTACCGGCGTCTCCTACGCTGGTAGAGACACTGGCAGCCGGGGAGCAGGACCGCGTCAAGCATGACGCTGACTATCAGTGGCTGCTCTCGAGCCTCGCGATACTGGACCAGGCGCGCGACGAGAAGACGCTGTCGCTGAACCTCACGAAGCGCCAGCAGGAGCGCGCCATGCAGGACCAGGAACGGCTGGCGCAGGAAAACGCGCGCCGTACCGCCGATGGCCTGCCGACGCTCAAATCGGTGACGGATATCAATGCTACCGATGAACCGGATGTCATTCTTGCGCAGGCCGTGGACATCATGACCGATGAGGTCGTCGGCCGTGTCCACCCGGAAGATCTGCCGCAGGTCGTGCGCCGTCAGGTCGTCGCCCCGGCCGCCACGCCGTAGGGCTCAGGCGCGGTACGCAGGCCGCGGTGCTCAGTAAGGGGCGACACCCATAGACGGTGAGGATGTCTTCAGGGGAATTGGTCTGATCAATTCCCCTGA
>JASHPX010000114.1 GCA_030037905.1 Gammaproteobacteria bacterium | reverse complement strand
TCGAATCCAGGACGATCGCATCGCTCGCCGGCACGAGCGGGGCCACCGGCCGTGTCGCATCACGACGGTCGCGTTCTGCGATCTCGCGCGAAAGGGCGGCAAGGCTAACACCAGAACCCTTTTCTTTCAACTGCTTATATCGCCTTTGGGCTCGCTCTTCGGCAGAGGCAGTCAGGAAGATCTTCAGCTGCGCGCGCGGGAACACGACCGTCCCCATGTCCCTGCCATCGGCGATCAATCCCGGCGGGCGGGCAGCGGCGCGTTGCCGCGCCAGCAGGGCCGATCGCACCGCGGGCCAGACGGCCACCCGTGAGGCCCCGGCCCCCGCAGCCTCCTCCCGAAGCGCGCCCGTTACGTCACATCCCTCCAGCAGAATGCGTTCCCCTGCGGTGCTGTCCGCGGCGAAGACGACGTTCATCTGCAGGGCAAGCCGGGCGTGTCCCGCCGCATCATCGGGCGCGAGCCCCGCGAGGGTGCCGGCATGCGCGACCAACCGATAGAGCGCACCGCTGTCGAGCAGATGCCAGCCCAGTCGCTGGGCCAGCAGCCGGCTCACCGTCCCCTTGCCCGATCCGCTCGGTCCATCGATGCTGACGACCGGGACGGTTGCATCCACAGCGCCGCTCGGGCTCACCCCTGCTCCTGCAGGGCGAGGCCCACCGAGCGCGCCAGGGTGACGAATCCCGGGAACGAAGTGGCAACATTGGCGACGTCGTCGATCTGCAGCGGGCCGCGCGCCCGCAGGCTCGCGATCGCGAACGCCATGGCAATCCGATGGTCTGCGTGGCTGTCGATGCGCCCGCCATCGAAGCGCCCCGCGGCCGCGCCGCTGCCCAAGCCCTGCACGCACAGTCCATCGGGCAGCAACTCGCACTGCACGCCCAGGGTGGTGAGTCCCTGTGCCATGGCGGCGAGGCGATCGCTCTCCTTGACGCGCAGCTCAGCGGCCCCGGTGACCACGGTCTGTCCCTCGGCGGCCGCCGCGGCGATGAAGAACGCCGGAAACTCGTCGATCGACAGCGCCACGAGCGATTCGGGCACGCGGATGCCGCGCAGCAGACCGGCCCGCACGTGAATATCCGCGGTGGGCTCGGATGCTCCCGAGTCGCCCGGCGCAGGCGCGTGCGGCTGCACGTGAATGTTGGCCCCCATGAGCTTGAGCATCTGCAGCAGCCCCGTGCGCGTGGGATTACAGCCAACGTTGCAGATCGTCAGGCCTTCGCTCGCGGCGAGGCATCCGGCGACGATGAAGAACGCCGCCGATGAAAAATCCCCGGGCACTCGCACCGTCCCGCCCGCGGTGAGGGGCTGCCCGCCGCTCAGCTCGATACGTGCGCCGCGACGCTCGAGCCGCACGCCGAACTGCTGCAGCATGCGCTCGGTGTGATCGCGCGTCTGCACGCTCTCGAGCACGCTGGTCGTGCCGTGCGCGTACAGGGCGGCCAGCAGCAGCGCGGATTTCACCTGGGCACTTGCGAGCGGCAACGCATAGTCGATCGCGCGCAACGCCGCTGCGCCGTGAATGAGCACCGGGGGGTGACCCTGCTGCGTATCGATGCGCGCTCCCATGGCACGCAGCGGCTGCGCGACGCGCTCCATCGGCCGTCGCATCAGCGAGCTGTCACCCACCAGCGTGCTGTCGAACGGTTGGCCGGCGAGCAGGCCCATCATCAGGCGCATCGCGGTACCTGCATTGCCCAGATCCAGCGGGGCGGTGCTCGCGTGCAGTCCCGCCAGGCCCACACCCTGCACCTGCACCGTGGTGTCCGACGGGCGCTGCACGGCCACACCGAGCGCACGCAGTGCCGTGAGCGTTGCCAGGCAATCCTCGCTGGGCAGAAAACCCTCGATGCGTGTCGCCCCATCGGCGATCGCGCCGAGCAGCAGTGCGCGGTGCGATATCGACTTGTCGCCGGGAACTTCGATGCGTCCCTGCACGCGACTCACCGGCGCGGCCACGTAGTGTCGCGCCGTGCCCGCCTCGAGCTGAGAGGGCCGGCTCATCGGACCTGCGTCACGGCGCACTCATCCTGCACGTGCAGCTGCGCCAGCGCGGCGAGCAGGCGCTCGTTCTGCTCGGGCAGGCCGACGGAAATACGCACATGCTCCGGCAGCCCATAGCTCGCGAGCGGCCGCACGATGATGCCGCGCTCGAGCAATGCCTGAAACAGCTGCGCGGCGCGCGCACCGATCCGTACCAGCACGAAGTTCGCGGCCGAGGGGGCGGTCCACAGACCCAACCGACGCAAGCCCGCGCAGAGGCGCTCGAGCTCGCGGGTCGTGGCCGCCACCGCGCGGCGCATGTGAGCCTGATCGGCGAGCGCGGCGACGGCGCCGGCCTGTGCGAGCGAGTTGACATTGAACGCCGGGCGCAGGCGGTCGAGCACCGCGGCGATCTCCGGGTGCGAGACCGCATAGCCGACGCGCGCGCCCGCGAGCCCATAGGCCTTGGAGAAGGTGCGCAGCACGATGAGGTTGGGGTGCGAGGCCACCCAGGGGAGCGTGTCGGGAAGGCCGCACTCGCGCCCATACTCGTAGTAGGCTTCGTCCAGCGCGATCAGCGTGGTGGGCGGGACTGCCTCGATGAGCCGTTCGAGCTCGCGCGCCTGCGTCCAGGTCCCCGTGGGGTTGTTGGGATTGGCGATGAACAGCATGCGCGTGTCGGGCCGCAGCGCCGAGCGCATCGCCGCCAGATCGTGTCCCAGCGGCATCGGCGCCTCGAGTGGCCGCGCGGCCACCTCGATCGCCTGCGCACCGGTCTCGCGGATCACCAGCGGATAGATCGCAAAGCCGTACTGGGAATACACCGCACTCAGATGCGGAGCGAGGAACGCCTCGGCCAGCAGCATCAACAGGTCGTTCGAGCCATTGCCGATGCTCAGACACTCGGGCCCCACCCCGAGGTGGCGCGCCAGGGCCAGCTTGAGCTCGTGGCAGCTGCCATCCGGGTAGAGCCACACGCTCCCCAGGGAGCGGTGCATGGCCTCGAGCACGGCGGGACTGGGTCCATGGGGATTTTCGTTCGAGGCGAGCTTGATGATGTCCGTGACGCCCAGCTCGCGCTCCAATTCGCTGATCGGTTTGCCGGGTACGTACGGGGACAGCGCGCGTACTGCCGCCACCGCGAGCGTCCCCGGGTGGGCGGGATCCACGCGGGAAGAGTCAGCGCTCATCGGCGCCACCCGCCCCACCCGCGCCACCCGCGCCACCCGCGCTGCTCATTCGCCGACCGCGCGTGGATAGGAGCCGAGCACGCGAAACAGGGAGGCGCGTTGCCGCAGGGCCTCCAGCGCGGAGTGCACGGGCGCGTCCTCGGCGTGGCCCTCGATGTCGATGAAGAACACGTAGTCCCAGCGCCGGCGACGCGACGGACGCGATTCGATGCGCGTCATGCTGATGCCGTGCTGCGCGAGCGGCTCGAGCAAGCGGTGCAGCGCACCGGGGGCGCGCGTGTCCCCCGCCGAGACGAGCAGCGTCGTGCGGTCGGCCCCGCTCGGGGCAAGCAGCCGCCGCCCGAGCACAAGGAAGCGCGTGGCGTTGTCTTCGTGATCCTCGATCTGGCGCGCAAGAATGTTCAGTCCGTACACTTCGGCGGCGGTTTCTCCGGCGATCGCCGCGCTACCCTGCTCATCGCGTGCCCGACGTGCGCCCTCGGCATTGCTCGCGACCGGAACACACTCGGCCTGCGGCAGGTGCTCGGCCAGCCACGCGCGGCATTGCGCGAGAGCCTGGCTGTGCGAACAGACGCGCAGGATCCCCTGCAGGGAGGGCATGCGACCCATCAGGCAGTGATGGATGCGCAGCTCCACCTCGCCGCAGATGTGCAGCGGGCTGACGAGGAAGCGGTCGAGGGTGTTGGTCAGCGTGCCCTCGCTGGAGTTTTCGATGGCCACGACGCCGAAGTCGGCGTTGCCGCCCTCCACTTCCTGAAACACCTCGTCGACGGTGGCCAGCGCCAGCGCGCGCACCGAATGGCCGAAGTGCTTGAGTACCGCGCTCTGCGTGAAGGTACCCTCGGGTCCGAGGAAGGCCACCTTCAGCGGCTCTTCCTGCGCGAGGCAGGCAGACATGATCTCGCGAAACAGACGCAGGATCTCCTCGTTGCGCAGCGGTCCGCTGTCGCGCTCGTTGCGCTCCAGAGCACGGCGCAGGACCTGCGCTTCGCGCTCCGGGCGGTACAGATCGGCAGCGCGAGCGCCGTGCTGCTTGGACTGCCCGACCTGCCGTGCCAGCCGCGCCCGCTCGCTGAGCAGCGCGTGCAGCTGCTCGTCGAGCGCATCGATGCGGCCACGCAGCTCCTCGAGCTCTTCCACCCGCGGCTCCGCCGGCCCCCCGCGGCGCGTGACCATGATCAGTCCGGTGAGCGCACCAGGCGCGCCGACAGTACCCCATCGATCGCGCGCAGGCGCTGCAGCAGACGCTCGTCGGCGCTGCCTTCGGCGTCGATCAGCGTGTAGGCGTACTCGCCGCGCGAGCGGTTGAGCAGCTCCGCGATGTTCAGTCCGGCGCCGGCGAGTGCCGTGGAGATCTGGCCGACCATGTTGGGGACGTTGTTGTTGGCAATGGCGATGCGGATCGAGCCCGACTGGCGCGGCAGCGCCGCGTCGGGAAAATTGACGCTGTTGCGGATATGACCGTCCTCGAGATAGTCACGCAGCGCCTCGGCAGCCTGTACGGCGCAGTTCTCCTCGGCTTCGAGCGTACTGGCCCCCAGGTGCGGCAGGGTGATGGCACGCGGATGCTTTTTCAGAGCGCTGCTGGGAAAGTCGCACACATAGGCGCGCAGCCGCCCGCTGTCGAGCGCGTCGAGCACCGCGGCTTCCTCCACGATCGGCGCGCGCGCGAAGTTGAGCAGCACACTGCCCGCGCGCATGCGCGCGAGGCTCGCGCGATCGAACAGGCCGCGCGTCTCATCCGCCAGCGGCACGTGCAGCGTCACGGCGTCCGAGCGTGCGCACAGATCCTCCAGCGACAGAGCCTGCTGCACGCTGGAGGACAGCTGCCAGGCGCGCTGCACGGTGATCTGCGGATCGTAGCCCAGCACCTGCATGCCGAGCGCCTCGGCGCTGTTCGCCACGCGCACGCCCACCGCGCCCAGACCGACGACCCCCAGCGTGCGGCCCGGCAGCTCGAAGCCGACGTAGTTCTTCTTGCCGCGCTCGACCGCCTCATCGATCGCACGATCATCGCCGGAGAGGCCGCGCGCGAACTCCCAGGCCTGGCAGATGTTGCGTGCCGCGAGCAGCAGCCCCGCGATCACCAGTTCCTTGACCGCATTGGCGTTGGCGCCTGGGGCGTTGAACACCGGCACACCGCGCTTGCTCAGGGCTGCGATCGGAATGTTGTTGGTCCCCGCGCCGGCGCGTGCCACCGCCAGGAGCGAGGCGGGCAAGGCCATGCGATGCATGTCCGCGGAGCGCACCAGGATGGCATCGGGTCGCTCGACCTGGGCGCCGACCTCGTACTGCGCGGCCGGCAGGCACGCGAGCCCGCGCTCGCTGATGCTGTTGAGAGTGAGAATGCGGTAGCTCATGGAAACCTGCGGTAGCGCCGGGCTAGCCGTGACGGCGCGCGAACTCGCGCATGAACTGCACCAGCGCCTGCACTCCTTCGAGCGGCATCGCGTTGTAGATGCTCGCGCGCATGCCGCCGACCGAGCGGTGGCCCGCGAGGTTGGTCAGTCCCGCCGCCTGAGCTTCGGACAGGAAGGTCTTGTCCAGCTCGGGATTGGCCAGCACGAAGGGTACGTTCATCCACGACCGGCAGGCCACGTCGACGGGATTGCGATAGAAGCCGGACTCATCGATGGTCCGGTACAGCAGCTGCGACTTGGCGCGGTTGCACTCCGCCATGGCGGCGAGGCCGCCCTCGCGCTTGACCCACTTGAACACCAGCCCCGCGATGTACCAGGCCAGGGTCGGCGGCGTATTGGACATAGAGCCCTCGGCCGCCATGCCGGCGTAGTTCCACACCAGCGGGGTCTCGGTGCGCGAGCGCCCGATCAGCTCTTCGCGCACGATCACCACCACGAGGCCCGCCGGTCCGATGTTCTTCTGTGCCCCGGCGTAGATGAGCCCGAAGCGGCTCACGTCGAGCGGACGTGACAGGATGGTCGAGGACATGTCGGCCACCAGCGGCACGTCGACCCGCGGAATGAAGGGAAACTCCACTCCACCGATGGTTTCATTCGGCGTGTAGTGCAGGTAGGCCGCTCCGGCCGTGAGCCGCCACTCGCTCTCGGGCGGCACCGTCGTGTAGTTGCTGGCAGCGGCATCCGCGGCGAGGTTGACGCGGCAGTAGTGTTTGGCCTCGCCGATGGCCTTCTTCGACCAGCTGCCGGTGTTGACATAGTCCACGGTGCTGTCGGCGCGCGCCAGATTCAGCGGCACGGCGGCGAACTGTCCGGCTGCTCCGCCCTGCAGGAACAGCACCTTGTACTGCGCCGGCACGCCGAGCAGCTCGCGCAGGTCCGCCTCCGCCTCGCCGGCGAGCGCCAGAAACGGCTTGCTGCGGTGGCTGATCTCCATGACCGACATGCCGCTGCCGCGCCAATCGGTCAACTCCTCGCGAACCTGCTCGAGCACCGCCAGCGGCAAAGTCGCCGGCCCCGCCGCAAAATTGAATACGCGCACTCCTGGACCCTGTCGACCTCTGCGGTCGGATGATGCAAGGGAGAAAGAGGCGAATTGTAGCAGAGCGCTCAGCCGGGGCCGCCGGCGCTTCCGCCGTCCTCGGCGTCGGGGCGGACGGTCCCGGTGATGGAGGCCGCGGCGTCATCGGCGGCCACCAGCTCCGCCGCGCTCTCGATCGCCTCCACGCGCTCCACTCCGGTGAGGCGTTCGCCCTCCCCCAGTCGAATCAGGCGCACGCCCTGGGTGTTGCGGCCGACCACCGAGATGTCCGAGACCGGCGTGCGTACGAGAGTGCCGGTGGAACTGATCAGCATCAGCTCGTCCTGCGGCTGTACCTGCAGCGCGGCCACCGCCGCACCGTTGCGCTCGCTGGTCTGCAGCGCGATCACACCCTGGCCACCGCGGCCGTGACCGGGAAACTCCTCGAGCGGAGTGAGCTTGCCATAACCGAGCTCCGAGGCGGTGAGAATATGGCCCTCGCCGAGCACCAGCAGCGCGATCACGCGCTGGCCTTCGGCGAGCCGCACGCCGCGCACGCCGGCGGCTTCGCGCCCCATCGGCCGCACCTCGTCCTCGTGGAAACGGATCGCCTTGCCACCGCTGGTGCAGAGCATGATCTGGCGGCTGCCGTCGGTGAGCGCCACGCTCACCAGGTGATCGTCGCCACGCAGGTCCACGGCGATGATGCCGCTCGTGCGTGGCCTGGAGAAGGCCGCGAGCGGCGTCTTCTTGACGGTACCGCTGCTGGTGGCCATGAACACGAAGTGCTGCTCGTCGAACTGCTTGACCGGCAGCATCGCGCTGATGCTCTCGCCCTCCTCCAGCGGCAACAGGTTCACGATCGGCTTGCCGCGCGAGCCGCGCCCGGCCTGGGGCAGCTCGAACACGCGCAGCCAGTAGACCTTGCCGCGGTTGGAGAAGCACAGCACCGTATCGTGGGTGTGCGCGATGAAGAAGCGCTCCACGAAGTCCTCGTCCTTGACGGCGGTCGCGGAGCGGCCGCGCCCGCCGCGGCGCTGCGCCTGGTAGTCGGACACCGGCTGCGCCTTGGCGTAGCCCGCGTGCGAGAGCGTCACGACCACGTCCTGCGGCTCGATCAGATCCTCGGTGACAGGTTCAGCTGGTCACGGTTGATCTCGGTACGGCGCGCATCCCCGTAGGTGTCGCGGATCTGGATGATCTCCGCGCGCACCACCTCGGTGAGACGCACGGGGCGCGCGAGGATGTCCGCCAGGTCCACGATCTGCGCGAGCAGCTCGCGGTACTCCTGCGTGATCTTGTCCTGCTCCAGACCCGTGAGCCGGTGCAGCCGCATGTCCAGGATCGCCTGCGCCTGCGCCTCGGACAGGCGGTAGACGTCCTCGCTCTGCAGCCCCAGATCGGCCGGCAGCCCTTCGGGGCGCGTGGACACATCTCCGGTGCGCTCGAGCATCTGCGTCACCGCGCCTGCGCGCCACGCGCGCGCGAGCAGCGCCGCACGCGCCTGCACCGGACTCGGCGAGGCCTTGATGAGCGCGATGACCTCGTCGATGTTGGTCAGCGCGACGGTCAGGCCCTCGAGCAGATGCGAGCGCTCGCGCGCCTTGCGCAGCTGGAAGATCGTGCGGCGCGTGACCACCTCGCGGCGGTGGCGCAGAAACGCCTCGAGCATGTCGCGCAGCGACATCAGCCGCGGCTGCCCGTCGGCGAGCGCGACCATGTTGATGCCGAACACCGTCTCCATCGGCGTCTGCGCGTACAGGTTGTTCAGCACGATGTCGGCGACTTCCCCGCGGCGCAGCTCGATGACCACGCGCATGCCGTCCTTGTCCGACTCATCGCGCAGCTCGGAGATACCCTCCATGTCCTTGTTGCGCACCAGCTCGGCGATGCGCTCGAGCAGTCGCGCCTTGTTGACCTGGTAGGGCAGCTCGGTGACCACGATCGCCTGGCGACCCTGAGAGAGATCCTCGAAGTGCGCGCGCGCGCGGATGGACAGGCGCCCGCGGCCGCTCTTGTAGGCGCTGACGATCTCCTGCGCGCCGTTGATGATGCCGGCCGTGGGAAAGTCCGGGCCCGGCACGTGCTGCATGAGGCCCGCGAGCGAGATCGACGGATCCTCGATCAGCGCGATGCAGGCATTGGCGATCTCCGTGAGGTTGTGCGGCGGGATGTTGGTGGCCATGCCCACCGCGATGCCCGAGGCGCCGTTGACCAGCAGATTCGGCAGGCGCGTGGGCAGGATCGAGGGCTCCTGCTCGGACTCGTCGTAGTTGGGGACGAAGTCGACGGTCTCCTGATCGATGTCGGCGAGCAGCTCGTGCGCCACGCGCGACATGCGCACCTCGGTATAGCGCATCGCCGCCGGCGGATCCCCGTCCACCGAGCCGAAGTTGCCCTGCCCGTCCACCAGCAGGTAGCGCATCGAGAACGGCTGTGCCATGCGTACGATGGTCTCGTACACCGCCGACTCGCCGTGCGGGTGGTACTTGCCGATGACGTCCCCGACCACGCGCGCCGATTTCTTGTAGGGCTTGTTGTAATCGTTGCCGAGCTCGCGCATGGCGTGCAGCACGCGCCGGTGCACGGGCTTGAGGCCATCGCGCACGTCCGGCAGCGCCCGCCCGACGATCACGCTCATGGCGTAATCCAGATACGACTGACGCATCTCCTCTTCGAGGCTGACGGGTACTATTTCGCGGGCTATTTCGGACACTCTGGACGCCTCGAAGACATTGATTTAAGCCGGAAATGTTACCACGAACCGCCGGCTCACGGGCGCGCGGGAAGTGCCGCGGCGCGGGGCGCGAGACGCACCGGTGCCGTCTCCGGGAACAGCATGAGTGCGATCTGCGCCGCGGCCGTGGCGAGCACCAGATACCACGCGGGCGCCATTGCGCTGCCGGTAACGTGGATCAGCCAGGTGAGGACGAGCTGCGCGGTGCCACCGAACAGCGCGATGGCGAGCGAGTAGACCGTGCCGAAGCCGCGGCCGCGGACCGACTGGGGCAGCGCTTCGGCCAAGGCGGCAAAGAAGGCGCCGATGTAGAAGGACTGCACCGCTGCGAGCAGCATGAGGCCTGCAATCAGCGAGCCGGCGGACGGCCTCGCGACGATCCAGGCAAAAATGGGATAGATGCCGGCGAGGAACGCGAGGTTGGTCCAGACATTGATCGGCCGACGGCCATAGCGGTCGGACAGGCGCCCGCCCAGCACGACGAGCGGCAGACCGGCGGCGTAGCTCGCAAGCTCCGCCAGGAAGCCGGTCCGTGCGGGCAGGCGCAGCGTGTGCTGTGCGTAGGTCACGATGTAGGTGAACGTGTAGATAACGATCGTGGCGGCCGATAGGACCACCAGGCCGAGCGCGATCACGCGCCAGTGCCGGCGGCTGAGGCCGGAGGGGTGCGCTTCGGCCGACGAGCGCATCGTGGCCGGCAGCACGCTCCCGGATTCCCGCTCGGCAGCGTCCAACGTCGTGCGCCCCGCGGTGTGCAGCGTTTCGGACAGACCGGTTCGAAGCCAAAGCCCGAACGGCACGGCCGCGGCACCGACTAGCAGCGCGATCCGCCAGCCATACGCATCGAGCAGCGTGGGCGGCATCATCGTCGTGAGCACCACGCCGACCAGATTGCCGGCGATCAGTGCCATCAACTGACTTGCGGTCTGCCAGGAGACGATCTCTCCGCGGTGCTCGGGAGTCGCCGCCTCGGCCAGGAATGCCGTGTTCGCGCCCACTTCTCCGCCGAGCGAGAAACCTTCCACGAGGCGCGCGATCACCACGAGGATCGGGGCTGCGATACCGATCCGGGCATAGGAAGGGATCAGCGCCATGGCCGTGATCGAAACGCCGATCAGGACCAGACACAGCAGCATCGCGGGCCTGCGTCCCACCCGGTCCGCATATCGGCCGAGCACGTAACCGCCGATCGGCCGCGTCGCAAATCCCGCGCCGAACGTGGCGAGCGAGAGCATGAGACTCCCGTACGCGCTCGAGGTCGGAAAGAACGCGTGCCCGATCTGTATGGCGAACAGCGCGTAGATCAGGAAATCGTAGAACTCCAGCGCATTGCCGATCGTGGCGGCCGCGATGGAGCGGCGCCGCAGCTGCACGGGCGAAGTGGGGATCGCGCGCATGTGTGCTAGTAGGAAACGCAGATGATCGCGGGGTTGCGCGCAGATGCA
>JASHPX010000113.1 GCA_030037905.1 Gammaproteobacteria bacterium | reverse complement strand
CTTCCAGTCCCTGGCCGAAGTCAAAGATCGCTTGTTGCGCTTCCAGGAGCACTACTGCGCCGCCGCTCGCCCTTTCCAGTGGAAATTCAACCGCGAGGACTTGAGAGCACTGCTGGCCAAGATCCGCACACATGAGAAAAGCTTCCGCAAGGCAGCCTGAGAATACGTCACCGAACTTAAGGGCCAGAGTACTTAGGAGACAGGCACAAAGCGCCGGCGCTCAGCTTGAACGCAGCCGCAGGACATCTCGCGCGCCCGGTTCCACGCAATTGCGTTCCCCTGCCTACCTTCGGCCGGAGAAGGGCAGGGGACAGGGGAGCGTTCTTCCTGCGCGACTTCGCCTGTGCAGCACCCGTGGAGGTCACGGTGCCGATCTGCCGATCTGCTGCCGCAGGCGTGGCGGCGGCTTACAGCGACAGCACGAGGCGGATGCCCGCATCGACATCGCTCAGCGCCTCAGCCGGGATACGAGCGATGCGGGCGGTGAGCCTCTCCTTAAATCCACAGTAATGAGCCGGGAGACGTTGACGACCGAATCGCGCGACAGGCCGGCGGCTCTCTGTGCCAGGCGTACATTGCCGGGCGCTTGCGCCAGGCGCAGAGTCGACGTCACGACCGCGCATAGCGTGGTGCGGATCGAGCTGGCATTGAAATCGTCGGACTGAAGAACCAGCAGCGGGCGGCGGAAGCCGGGGGCTGATCCTCTCGGCTCCCCCAGAGTGGCCCACCAAAGCTCGCCGCGATGCATTACCAATTCTCGTCAGCCAACGCCTGGGTCTGCAGATCTCGTAGCAGAGGATCCAGTTCTGATTCGGCGGGATTGGCGCGGTACAGCGCATCGAGACGCTCTCGGACACCCCTGAAGCGCTCTTCCTGGACGTAGTGCCGGAGGGCGCTCGTATATAACTCGCTGCGCGAGATGCCACGACGCTCGGCGAGCTGCTCGGCTTCGCGAAAGACCTCATCCGGAATGGAGATGGCGGTCTTTACGCCTCGAGTATAACTAGGGTTATACCCTAGTCAAGCCGGCGGTACGTCACTACATCGGTCGAAATGCAATCCTCGCGCAAGAAATGCGGCGAGGATCGCGGCCAGAGAAAGCCGAAAATCACCTGGCAGATGCCCGCGATGCCCGGCGGCGTGGGCGTAGTCGGAGGGATGACTGGTGGCCAGGATCAAAACCATCGCGGCCGCGTGTCGCGTCTACGTGGGTGAGCGGCGCAGCTCCAAGTCCCTCGCGTGTGCGCGCGACGCGCAGCAGCGCTTTGAGCGCACTGTCTACGACACCGCCTTCGGAGAGACGCGCCTCACCGGTATCCGGGCGCAGCATATACGCGATTGGCGCGATCGACTCCGAGGTCGAAGTGGCGAGCCTTTGGGCGTGGCAGCCGCCAATCGCACGCTCACGGCGTTGAAGGCCGCGCTCAACTTCGCAGTTTATGAGGGCTACGCTACGGCCCAGCTCGCCGGTGAGTTGCGACGTGTCAGGCCACTGCCCGGCGGCAAGGGGCGGCGAGAGCTGTATCTGGACCTCGGACAGCGGCGCGCGCTGCTGCACGCGGCCATGGGCGCTGCTCGGGACTTGATTGAGGGCGCTGCGCTGACGGGGGCGCGTGCGGGTGAACTGATCAATGCCACCGTATCTCAGTTCGATGCCCGGACGCAGACGATGGTATTCAGCGGGAAGACCGGGGATCGAAGGGTACCGTTATCTCCGATGGCGGTGGCTCTGTTCAAGCGGCTTGCCGGGGCGCGATCGCCGGAGTCGAGGCTGTTCGTGCGGGACGACGGAATGCCCTGGAGACATTCTGATTGGGACGGTCTGGTACGGGACGCCGCCAAGGCGGCCGGGCTGCCCGCTCAGCCGGGTGCAGGCACCTGTCTTTACACGCTGAGGCACAGCTTTATCACCGAGGCTCTCATGGCTGGGCTCAGTACACTGGAAGTAGCGCGTCTGGTGGGCACGTCCGTCCTGATGATTGAGAAGCATTATGGACACCTGGCTGGCCAAGCTGCCCGACGAAGGCTCGCGACGGTCGCAATACTGTAGAACCACGTGCGCTGTGCCGCGCGATCAGAAGGCATTCCACCTATGGATCAATCAAGTGCGTTGTCTCCCGCCACACGGACCAGAAATTCGTGTGTCGGCGATTCGTGCAGGTGAGAAGCCCCCGGTCTGCGCCGGGGGCTCTTGCTCATAGGACCGGATTCAGCTCACCGGCTGACCTGGATGCTGGTTCCAAGAGCACCAAGGCCGGCGCCGTTGGCGCCTTGGCCGTCGGAGACAACCTTCACCCAGAGCGAATCCTTGCCCTTGTAGTACGAGGTGGCGCTGGCCTTGCGCAGCGCATCCAGGCTGTCCTGCGGCGTACCCGAGGCTGCGGTGGTGAATCCCGGCAGATCGAATATCACCCACGAGCCGCGATCCAGTTCGCTGAGGCGCAGGACCATTGACGGCCTTTCGGTGGTCACCTCGATCTCGGTACCGGCCCGTACGTTGGTGCGAGTCAGGGTGTACTGCTTGCCGTTGCGGCTGAGAATGACTGGCGGCGGAGGAGGTCCCGGGGGACCGCCGAACAGCTGACCAGCCGGTGCGCCGGGCCTGCCACGACCCGCCGCCAGGTTAGGACCGGCGCCAGGGCCAGGACCGGTGGCTACGCCGGGACCGGCGGTTGCGCCTCTGGCAGGACCTGCGCCGCGAGCGCCGCCGTAACCGCCGAAGCCGGCGAGACCGCCGGGGCCGCCAATATCCAGCCGTCCCACATCACCCTTGCATATGACGGCGTTCCAGGTGGGCTTGATCTCACAGGCTCCGGTGTCGGCTGCGATGCTGTCGTTGACGCCGTCGTTGATGAGAACGTAGGAATTGGGACCATCGCCGAACGAACCATCCAAGTCGCGGATCACCGCGGTCTTGTAGGCCGTGCTTCCAAAATTGTCGCTGCCCCACTTGCGCTCCATCGGCGGGAAATACACCGGCTTGGCGTTGATGAATTTCAGGTGCTCGACGGAGTTGTTGGAGCTGACCCCGAAGCTGGTATACATCAGGTAAGAGATCGCTCCGGTCTTGCGAGTGGCGTTGTCCTCGAAATTCCGGAAGGTGACATTCTCCACGTCATGACGGTAATCGTAGAACTCGTAGCCGCGGATCGGGTAATCCGGCAGTTCGGGCTTCGGCAAGCTGCGGCCGTAAGCGATTTCCGCCGGCGTCCTGGGGTTGCCGATGTTCTCGGTTTCGCCCACGATCAGCGAGTCAACGAGCCTCGACGTGAAGGCGTAACGACCGAATGCGCCGGACGCGTGCGTAAAGCCGATCGCGTTGTCAGCCAGCTTCACGTTCCTGAATACGTGCATTTCACCCCGGCCCCAGATGCCGTTATTGCGGTTCTTGTAGGCGGTGAGATCCTCGAACACCGATTCCACTGCCTTGCTGTTCGGGTCAGAGGGATTTTCGAGGCCGGTCTGCGAGCTGCCGGTAACACCGAAGGTGCCATCGGGAGCAACGTTTCGGTCAAACATGAACCCGTCGTAGTTGGAGTGGGCGACGTTGCCCTTGAACTCGCGAAATTTCGTTCGACGTGGCCAGGTTGCCTTGCTGATCGCCGTGCCTGCGAACGCGCCCGTCGGGTGCTCCGGCAATGACATCCAGAAGCCGTTCGATTCGGACCCCGCGGCCACGTTGTCCACGTAAATATTGTCCGGATTGGTGATCCAGAACGTCGCCGCCGTGTTGTCGGAAGGGATCAGGACATCCTTGGCGGCCTGACCATTCGATCTCGTGCGGCGCTCTCCGGCTGCAGCGAGGTTTGTCGGGACGCAGGGTTTGCCGTCCGGATGACACTTGGTCACCATTCCCAGGTTGTGGATGAACTGGTTGCCCGTTTCGATGCCGTCTTCCAGGAAGAAGCAGTGACCGGAGGTGTTGTAGGTGACGTTGTTTTCCACTCGCACGTTATCGGTGCCGTGCACCGTCACGCAGCGGCTGTAGGTATCGTGAATCGACGAATTTTCGATGTACTGCCCCGTGGCGTCGCCGACCAGATGCCAGTGGATCGGATACCGGGCCAGATGCAGGTACTGGCCCATCCGAGTCAATTCGACGCCGGAGACATACATCTT
>JASHPX010000112.1 GCA_030037905.1 Gammaproteobacteria bacterium | reverse complement strand
CCCGGGCGACCCTCAGCGGCTCTGGGGGTGACTGAGCGCCCACACGTAGGCGGCCACCGCGGAGACCTGCCGGGCGTCGAGCTGTGCGCCGCCCTTGGCCGGCATGGGGCTGCGATACTGCTTGGGTTGCGGTACGCCTGCGGTGATGGTTCTGGCGATGCCCCGATAGCTGCCGTCGCTCCACAGCCACTGATGCGCGGTCAGCGGTGGACCCAGCGGCGTGCCCTGCCCATCGCTGCCATGGCAGCCGGTGCAGGACGCCGCGGCGACCTGTCCGTGATAGATGCGATTGCCGAGCTGCACCATGGCCCGTGTGGCACCGGCGGGCACGGCCAGAGTGGCACCCGCGCCGGTGCCGGCATCGGTGCCTTCGGACGTCTGCGCATTGGCCGCGGCGATCGCGCCGGGCGGAGTGGAGGGATCGGGGCACGGTGGACCGACCGGCGCTTCCGCGGCGGCTGTGTCGCCCGATCCCGTTTCGCCGGATCCCGCGACATAGGTGATGCGATAGATCCTGCCGGCCACGTCATCCGCCACGTAAAGCGCTCCATCGGGTCCGACGGCGAGGCCTGCGGGACGATGCGCTGCCTGACCGGGTTGCGCGACGATTTGCGAGAACCCGCTGGCGAAGATCTGGCAGGCGCCCGAGCTCTTGCCGTCGGCCAACGGCTGGAAGGCGACGTTATAGCCACCCTGTGCGAAGGGCGAGCGATTCCAGGAGCCGTGGAAGGCGATGAATGCGCCGCCCTCATAGGCTGCAGGGAACATCCTGCCGTGGTAGAGCAGTACGTCGTTGGGGGCCCAGTGTGCCTGGAAGGCCGCCACGGGGCCGAGCTTGCGCGCGCACACACCCACCGTGTGACCGCCGTCACCGCCGTACTCGGGCCCGAGCACCAATCGACCCTGCTCGGCGTCGTAATAGCACTCGGGCCAGCCGTAGTCGCCGCCCCTCACGACGTGCAGCAGCTCCTCGGCCGGTAGAATCGCGCCCTGCTCGGGGGTATAGAGCTTGGGCCAATTCTGGCCGAGCTGGTCGCGACCCTGCTGCGTGGCATACACGTCGCGACCATTGGCCGCCACGGTGATGCCATCCGCGTTGCGAATACCGGTTGCATAGCGGCCGGCCGGCGAGAAGCGCTGATTCAGCCGGTCGGCGCGGTAGCGCCAGATGCCGTCGCGATGCACGAGCTCGGTACAGGGCCTGACGCCCGGGGATTCGAGCATGCGATTGCGCACCTGGCAGGTATTGGTCGCCGAAGCCACATCCAGGTAGATCCAGCCGTCGGCGTCGATGGCGAAGGGATGCATGGAGTGATCGCCGGTGAGCGGTAAGCCGGACAGAATGGTTTGCGCGGGTCCCGCAGGCACGATCGCTCCGGCCGGCAACGCATAGCGCACGATGCGGTCATTGCTCTCCGCGTACAGATAGCCGTCGTGCAGAGCGATCCCGGTGCCGCCGTGATCACCGTCCTGCAGAGTCGGTCCAAAGCGCTCGATGACATTCGCCGTGCCGCTGCCGGTCGTGTCCTGCAGAGCGACCAGGAAGCCGCCCGGATGCACCGGCTGATTGGGATAGTAACGCCCGCTCCAGGTATTCACGTAGACGACGCCGTCGGCGGCGACCACCAGGTGGCGGGCATGGCCGATTCCGTCTGCGAAGATGCTCGCGCAGAATCCTGCGGGCAGTTGCAGCCCCGCATCGCTGCGCGGACAGACCGCTGAGGCTGCAGTTGCTCTGGGTGTCGAGACAGTCTGTGCGCTCGCGCCGCGGATCGCAGCGCCGCCGATCGCGGTGGCGCCGATCGCGGCCAGCAGCAGTTCCGACAGGCAGGTCGAAGCGGGAATACGGGTATTCACATGGCGAGACCGCATGGTAATAAATCCCTTCAGCGAATCGCTGCAATGGCAACCTGCACGGGTCGGCCCTGGTATTCGGTCGGGAAGAGCCGTTGCAGGTTACGAATCTTCGGCAGATCGTTATAGATGATGTACAGGGAGTCGGGATTCTTGATCAAATAATCCTGATGGTACGCCTCGGCCTCGTAGAAGCCCTTCAGGGGCTCGAGCGCCGTGACGATCGGGCGTGAGAACACTCTGGCCTGGTCGAGCTGCGCGATGTAAGCGCTCGCGATACGCCGCTGCGTATCATCGGCAAAGAAGATCACCGAACGGTACTGAGAGCCCACGTCGGGTCCCTGGCGATTGAGCTCCGTAGGGTCGTGCGCCACGGAGAAATAAATGCGCAGCAGCTCGCCGAAGGACACCTGGCTGGGATCGAAGCTGATCTGAACGGACTCGGCGTGACCCGTGCTGCCGGTGCTCACGAGCTCGTAGTGGGCCGTGCTGCGATCGCCGCCGGCGTAGCCGGCGAGCACTCGACGTACGCCGCGCACATGCTCGAACGCTCCCTGCATCCCCCAGAAGCAGCCACCGGCGAGCACGGCCGTCTGCAGTGGGCCGCTGACCCGCGGCGCATCCAGCGAGGGCGCGGGGACGAGGACGGGCGATGGCGACTGCGCCTGTGCCCGCGGCAGCAGGACCCTCATGTAGGAGGCGGCTGCGAGGACTACG
>JASHPX010000111.1 GCA_030037905.1 Gammaproteobacteria bacterium | reverse complement strand
GTCTCGGCCTCGCCTACCTGGACGCGCCGGTCTCGGGCGGCGTGCGCAAGGCGCAGGCCGGCACACTCGCGATTCTGGTCGGTGGCGAGGCCGCGGTGCTCGAACGCTGTCGAGCGCTGCTTGCGGCCATGGGCGCAAGCGTGCTGCACGTCGGCGCGGCTGGCGCGGGCCACGCCGCCAAGGCGCTCAACAACTACGTCTCGGCCGCGGGACTCGTTGCGGCGGTCGAGGCGCTGCACGTGGCCGCCCGCTTCGGCATCGCACCGGCCCTGATGACCGAGGTGCTCAATGCCTCCACGGGACGCAACAACACCACCGAGAACAAGGTCAACCAGTTCATGCTCAGCGGCAGCTTCGCTTCCGGCTTTGCTCTGCAGCTTATGGCCAAGGATCTGCGGACCGCCGCCGCACTGGCGCAGGCCGTGGGTTATCCGCTGCGTCTGGGTAGCGCCTGCGTAGCGCTCTGGGACGAGGCCGCCCAGCGCAGCGCACCCACTACCGATCACACCGAGATGTATCGCTTACTCGCCGACGAACACGACCGCAGCTGCGGCTCACCCGACTGATTCGCTTGCATGTCTCAGATCAGGCACTTCTACATCGACGGCCGTTGGGTGGACCCGGTGGCCCCCACCTGGTTCGAACTGGTCGACCCCGCCACCGAGCTCGTCACCGGACGGCTCGCGCTCGGCACCTCCGCGGACGTCGAGCGGGCCGTGGCCGCGGCGCGGGCCGCATTGCCCACCTGGGCGGCCACGAGTGTCGCCGAGCGCACCGCCCTGCTCCGCCGCATCGTGCAGATTTACGAGCGCCGCTACGAGGAATTCGCCCGGGCGATCAGCGCCGAGATGGGCGCGCCGATCGACTTTGCCCGCAAAACACAGGCGGCGCGCGGACCGACGCATCTGAACGTCCTGATCGAGACACTGGCTCGCTTCGACTTCGAGCCGCGTCTGGGCAGCACGCGCCTGCGCTTCGAGCCGGTCGGGGTCTGTGGATTGATCACGCCCTGGAACTGGCCGATCAATCAGGTCGTGGTCAAAGTGGGCCCGGCACTGGCCGCCGGCTGCACGATGGTGCTCAAGCCGAGTGAGTACGCGGCTTCGAGCGCGGTGTTGTTCATGGAGGTACTGCACGAGGCGGGCGTGCCTCCCGGCGTCGTCAATCTGGTGCACGGCGACGGTCCGGGCGTTGGAGCGGCCATCGCGGCGCACCCGCACATCGATATGGTGTCGTTCACCGGCTCCACGCGCGCCGGTGTCCTGGTCGCCAAGGCTGCGGCCGACAGCGTCAAGCGCGTCGCCCAGGAGCTCGGCGGCAAGTCGGCCAATATATTGCTCGACGATGTGGACCTGGAGGATGCCGTCACGCGCGGCGTTGCCGGTTGTTTCAGCAACGGCGGCCAGTCCTGCTCGATTCCCACGCGCATGCTCGTGCCGCGCGCGCTCATGGGCGCTGCTGCCGCGATCGCGGCACGCGCGGCCGGCGCCTTCCGCGTCGGGCGGCCCGATGATCCGGAAACGCAGCTCGGGCCGCTGGTCAATCGCAACCAGTTCGAGCGCGTGCAATCGCTCATCCTGCGCGGCATCGAGGAAGGCGCGCACCTGGTCGCCGGCGGCCCCGGTCGGCCGGAAGGCCTGGGCGCCGGCTTCTACGTGCGGCCCACCGTATTCGCCGACGTCACGCCCCAGATGACGATCGCGCGCGAGGAGATCTTCGGACCGGTGCTCTCGATGATGGCCTACGACGGTGAAGCGCAGGCGATCGAGATCGCCAACGGCACCGATTACGGCCTGGCGGCGTACGTGCAGTCGCGCGATCCTCAGCGTGCGCGGCGCATCGGGCGCGCAATGCGTGCCGGCACGGTGCACCTGAACTACCCGCCTCCGGACTTCCGCGCACCGGTCGGTGGCTACAAGCGCTCGGGCAACGGGCGCGAATGGGGCGAGGCGGGCCTGCGCGAATATCTGGAGATCAAGTCGATGGTCGGCTATGGCGCGGAAAATTGAAGCGAGGAGGAACGATGCAACACGAGGATCGATTCGCCAAGGGTCTGGAGATCCGCAAGAAGGTGCTCGGCGCCGCCTACGTCGAGAAGTCCCTGACGAAGGCCGACGAGTTCAATCGGCCGGTGCAGCGCTTCGTCACCGAGTATTGCTGGGGGCAGGTCTGGGCTGACGAGACGCTGCCGTTGCGCACGCGCAGCCTCCTCAACATCGCGATGCTGACGGCGCTGAGCCAGCACCACGAGCTCTCGGCGCACGTCAGGGGCGCACTGCGCAACGGCGTCACGCGCGAAGAGATCCGCGCAGCGCTGATGCAAACGGCGGTGTACTGTGGGTTGCCGCTGGCGCTGGCCGCCTTTCGTGTCGCCAGCGAAGCCATCAAGGCCTACGAGACCGAAGTGGCGACCGACTCCGGCACCGGTGCTGGTACCGGCACTGGCACTGGCACTGGCACTGGCACCTGAGCATCCATGCGCGGAAGCAGCCGCATGGCACCGCTAGACCACGCCGCAACCGCCACGACCGCAGCCGCCGCGCCTGCGACCGCCGCGACCGCGGCGCCTGCGCTGGCGACCCCGATCGATGCCCGCAGAAGAAGCGCCATTCAGGGCGCCTTCTTCTCCGAGTTCATCGACATGTTCGACATCTACCTGCCGGTCGTGGTACTGGCACCGGCACTGGGCTACTTTCAGCCGGCGCAGCTGCCGCATGCCACGGCCGCGATCCTCGCCTCGCTGGTGTTCGTTACGACGC
Organism: Gammaproteobacteria bacterium; assembly: GCA_030037905.1. Taxonomy (GTDB): domain Bacteria; phylum Pseudomonadota; class Gammaproteobacteria; order Steroidobacterales; family Steroidobacteraceae; genus FEN-1191. The sequence continues at coordinate 31,778 of JASHPX010000111.1, read as the reverse complement.
TGCTCGGCCGCCCCATCGGCGCGCTGCTGTTCGGTCTCGTCGCCGACCGTATAGGCCGGCGGCGCGCCTCGATCTACTCGGTGTCCGGTTTTGGCGTGGTGACGCTGCTGATCGCGCTGCTGCCTGGCTACGAGCGCCTCGGCATCCTCTCCTATGACCTGCTGGTGTTGCTGCGCTTCGTCGATGGCATCTTCCTCGGCGGCGGCTATACCGGTGCCATGCCCCTGGCATTCGAGTATTCGCGCAAGGAGCAGCGTGGACTGGTGGGCGGCTTTCTCATGGCCGCGTTCTGCGCCGCGTACCTCTGCATCAACCTCGTGGCAATGCTGATGCTGGCCATTTTCCCCCTCGGCGGCCTGCACTCCGCTTACGTACAGTGGGGCTGGCGCATTCCATTCGTCATCGGCGCCGTCCTCGCGCTGCTGCTGGCGCTCTACTACGCGCGCCGTGTCGCCGAGTCGGAGCTCTGGGAGAGCGGCAATGCCGGCGGCGGCGCCGGCGGCAGTGCCAGCAGCAACGCCCGCGGCAATGCCAGCCGCACCGCCGGCGGCGGCGCCTCGGCACCGGCGACGCCCACTGCAGGGCGCGCGACCGGCGACGCGAGCGCGTTGCCGCTGTGGCGGCTGCTGCGCGGGGACGGCGCTCGCAAGCTCGTGCAGGTGCTGCTGCTGATGAGCGGATTCTGGTTGACGCAGAACCTGATCACCATCTTCGTGCCGACCGGGCTGCTGCGCGACATCCGGCACCTCGGTGGCTATCAGCTCACCTCCACCTTGATGGTGACGTATCTGGCATTGTTCTTCAGTTATATCGGCGCCGGCGTTCTCAGCCAGCGACTCGGCCGGCGGCGCTTCTTCATGCTGCTGGGTCCCCTGATCGCCAGCGTCGGCGCGGTACTGCTCTACGCGTTGACCAGCCTACCGAGGTTATCGTTCGCACCGATCATCGTACTGGTGTGCGCATTGGCGGTGCTCGTGACCGCCCCCTGGGGCGTTCTCGTGACCTACGTGAACGAGCGCTTCGCAACCGACATGCGCGCCACCGGCTTCGGGGTGGCCTACAGCTTTTCACTGATCCTACCTTCCTTCTACGCGTTCTACATGAACTGGCTCGGCTCCGTGATGCCCCCGAGGCTCACTCCAGTGGCGCTGTTATGTCTGGGCGGGTTGCTGGGCATGCTCGGAGCATGGCTCGGCCCCGAGACGCGCGACATCGATCTGTAGCAGGGTGCTCTTGCAGCGTGTGAAGCAACATGGATAAGAGTCGCATCGGTTTCATCGGCCTCGGCAACATGGGCTCCCGCATGACCCGCCGTCTGATCGGCGCCGGCATCGCCGTGGTCGGCTTCGATCCGGTGACGGAGCGGGTGCGCAGCGCTGGAGCGCAGGCCGCCGGGTCGGTGCGCGAGGTGGTCGCCGCGGCGGATGTCGTGATGCTGTCGTTGCCGGATAGCCGGGTCGTCGAGTCGGTGATCGAGGATGCCGATGGCGTGCTGCAGCACTGCCGCGCCGGACAGACGATCATCGACCTGAGCACCTCGGCAGCGAGCTCTACCGTGCGCCTGTCGCAGCGGATGGCCGAGCGCAACGCGCAGTACATCGATGCCGGTATCTCCGGCGGGGCGGCGGCGGCCGAGAAAGGCTCGCTCACACTGATGGTCGGCGGCAACTATGCGGCTATCGAAGCCGTGCGCTGGGCGTTCGCACCGATCAGCGCCAAGGTCATCTACATGGGCGCCAGCGGCTCGGGTCATACTACCAAGCTGCTGAACAACTTCCTCAACGCCGTCAGCCTCGCCGCGACCGCCGAGGTCATGGTCGCCGGCCGCAAGGCCGGGCTCGACCTGCATCGGCTGCTCGAAGTGCTCAATAGCAGCAGCGGCGTCAACTTCGCGACGCTCAACCGCTTTCCGAAAATCATCGAAGGCGACTATCTCGAGGGGGGCCTGACCGGCAAGCTGATGACGAAGGACGTCGTGCTGTACGTCGAGCGCCTGCACGAGCTTGGCATCGTCTCACTCAACGCCGCCGGCGCGCTCGCGAGCTTCGGGCTCGGCACCGCACTCGGATACGGCGATCAGATCAGCAACCGCGTCGTCGACGCGATCGGCGACGTATCGGGAGGCGTGCGGCTGTTTGACGCCCCGACACAACCATCCAAACAGGAGAGCCATCGATGAGGGTATTTCACGGCCGCGCGAGCGGGGCACTGTCCGAGCAGCGCGGCGGCACGTTCACGGGCACCGTCTGGGCCGATCCGGTCATGCCGGCCACGGATGGGGTCACGATCAACACCGTGTTCTTCGCGCCCGGAGCGCGCACCTTCTGGCACATGCACGAGCACGGACAGATCCTGCACGTCACCGCGGGCCAGGGCTGGATCTGCACCGCGGGCGCGCAGCCGCAGCCCATCCGCCAGGGCGACGTCGTCTGGATAGCCCCTAACGAACGCCACTGGCACGGCGGCAGCGCCGACAGTTACATGGTCCACATCGCGATCTCGATCGGTAAAGCCTCCTGGCAGGAGCAAGTCAGCGAGCAGGACTATGCCAGTGCTGCTGCCGGTGCCGCCGGTGCTACCGGTGCTACCGGTGCTACCGGCGCTACCGGCGGTGCGGTGCCGGCGCGTCGCGTCACTGGGTGAATTGCCGCCGGGATATCCGATGGGCACGGACATCGAGCCCATGCAGGGCAAGACTGTCGTCATCAGCGGGGCGACCTCGGGCATCGGCCAGGTCGCCGCCGAGCGCCTGGCCCAGCAAGGCGCTCGCATCGTGTTCATTGCGCGTGATCGCATGCGCGGGGAGGCGATGCTCGCGCGCCTGCGTAGCCTGAGCCCCGGCCGCGAGCCCGCGGTTCATTATGCCGACCTGTCGCTGATCGCCGAGATGAAGCGTGTCGCGGGAGAGATTGCGGCGAGCGAGCCTCGTATCGAGGTACTCGTCAACAACGCCGGAGCGCTCTTCGCGCGACGCGAGCTGACGCCCGAAGGGCTGGAGCGCACGCTCGCCACCAATCATCTGTCCTACTTCGTGATCACCAATCTGCTGCTCGAGCGGCTCAAAGCCACCCCAGGCGCGCGCATCGTGTCCACCTCCTCGGCTGCGCATCGCCAGGGGCAAATCGACTTCGCCGATCTGCAATCGGCGCAACACTACCGCGGCTTTGCCGCCTACGGTAGCTCGAAGCTGATGAACATTCTCTTCACGCGCGAGCTCGCGCGGCGGCTCGGCCCATCCGGGGTCACCGCGAACTGCCTGCACCCCGGTTTCGTGGCCACCCGCTTCGGCGACAACAACGGCGGACTGACGGCGTTCTCCATCCGGCTCGGCAAGCGCTTCGGGGGGCTGACGCCCGAACAGGGTGCCCAGACGCTGATCTATCTGGCCAGCTCCGCGGCGGTCGCCAGGGACACCGGCGGGTACTTTTACAAGTGTCGGCCAGCGCCAATCAGCGCACGGGCACGCAGTGACGAGGATGCCCGCCGCTTGTGGGAAATCTCGGCGCAGCTCACGGGCGTCGGAGCATAGTGGCTGCATGAAGCGGTCCGATCACAAACGCTCCGAGCCGCGTGCGGCGATCTCCGGGCGAGCTACCGCCGACAAAGCTTTGGAGGATGCGAAGGCCATCGACGAGCGCTACGGTCTCGAGCCGGTGTTCGAGCCTGGCGAAGACACGGGATCATGTGACAGCGGCGATCGCAGTGACAGCGGCGATCGCAGTGGCGGTGGCAGTGGCGGTGATAGCCGTGGCGGTAGCAATGGCGAGCGCGACGGGGACGCGACCGAGGTGCACACGATCGAGTGCCCGTACTGCGGAGAGCCGTTCGAGATGCTGGTCGACCTCAGCGCCGGCACTGCCAACTACATCGAGGACTGCAGGATTTGCTGCCAGCCGATCGAGTTCGATGTCGAGATCGATCCCACGGGTCGATTGGTGAGACTCGCGGCGATGCGCGAAGATTGATCGTACTGCCGCCGCGGACGGTACTGCCTACCCCAGCCAGTGCTGTCCATCCCCAGCCGGAGCTGCCCATCCCAGCCGAAGCTGCCATTTCTGCGCAAACACGCCGGTTACTGCGGCAGCGTGACCCGCCCGAGCCTGCGATGCTCTACCGGAGGATCGAGGACGAGCGCTTCCGCCGTGGCAATCTACGTCTTCAAAATGAAGACGTTCAGCCGCAACGCTGGCAGTCGCGGCAGCCGCGCGACCAGCGCTGCGGCCTATCGCGCCGGCGAACGCATCCGCGATGTGCGCACCGGCGCGTCCTACGATCATCGCCGCCGGCACGACGTCCTGCACAAGGAAATCGTCCTTCCGCGCGAGCTGGCAGCGCGTGGCCGGGAGATGGACTGGGCGCGCAGCCGCGCGACGCTGTGGAACGCGGCGGAGAGGGCCGAGACCCGAGCCAATGCGCGGGTGGCGCGCGAGTTCACGCTCGCGCTGCCGCACGAGCTCGGGCAGACCGAGCGTGTGCGGCTTGCGCAGGGCTTCGCAAGCGATCTGGCAGAGCGCTACGGAACTGCCGTGGACCTGGTAATCCATGCGCCGCGCGGTGATGCGCGCAACTATCATGCGCATCTTCTGAGTACCACGCGCGAGCTGACCGCGGACGGTCTTGGCCCCAAGGCTGCACTCGAGCTGTCGGGTACCGAGCGGCACCGACGCGGACTGACGTCCTGGGCCGCAGAGAGGGCCTGGCTGCGAGAACACTGGGCGGAGGCGTCGAATCAGGCTCTGCGCGAAGCCGGGCTCGATGTACGGGTGTCACACGTGCGGCCGAGGAGCCCTGACCTGACGCGCCCGCCTTGGCTGCCATCGATCGCCTACCACATCGAGCAGACGGGGCGGCGTAGCTTCGTCGCCGAGCGCATCCGCGCACAGCATCGCGCGCAGCTCGAGCAAGCGCAGCTCGAACGAGTGCAGCTCCAGCAAGCGCGAGGCCAGCAAGCACGGAGCCAGCCGGCGCAGGGCCAGAAAACGCTCCAGAGCCCGCAGGTGCCGGCGGGACCGGCTTCAACCGCTGAGCACTGGCTGGAGCGCGCCCGTACAAGAGCGCAGTCGGTGTGGCGCACACTGCGCGACCGACTGGGCATCGCGGATGCATTCGACCAAAGCCATAGGCTGCCCCCTGCGCAGGGCGCCGCGATACGGGAACCGGAAAGATTGGCGGAACATCCCGGTCATGGCGAGGCACCACTGGCGCCTGGCGAGAGGGTGGCCAGCGGCGGCGATCTGGCGAGCGCGTACTCCCAAGCTCACGACCAGGAGATGGCGTCTCCGGAGGAGGCTCGGCTGACGGCAATCCGTAACTGGCTGGATTATCGGCAGCAGGGCCCAGAGCACACAGCGGAGAAGGCCGAGCCCGAGCCACAGATCCCCGGGGAGCGGGGCAACGATTACGACCTGAGTCTGTAAAGCATGCAACGGATCGATCTCTACGTTTCGCCGGAAGAGTATGCCGCTGTTCGAGCGCGCGGTGCCTGCTGGGACGAGCAGCTCAAGTGCTGGTACATCGACGGCGCCACGGCGGCGCACCGCTTCGCACGTTGGCTCGGCGACACGCGCGAGCCGGACTGCGGCGGCGCATTTGCCATCGAGTCTCGTTCCGCGTACGTGGCGACTGGCACGGTGCCTTGTTGCGGATGCGGGCGCGGTATCGAAGTGATCTGCATCTACTGTCGCAGCGGCACGGCCTGCGGGGAACTCCTGGAACACTTCACGTTGCAGAACCTGCGCGCGGCGGATGCTGCGCTGAGCCGACAGCTGCAGGGCTGGCCAGGGTTCCGCCCGATCGAGCAGTCCGGCGCGTACGTCAACCACTGCGCCCATTGCAACGCCATTCAACCGGACGCGGACCTGCACTCCGAGCCCGATCAGCCCTTCTACGACATCGCCGGCAGCGTCGGGATCGTCCTCACGCCCCTTTGCGGACCGATACGAGCCGATGCCGATTACAGCGTCGAGGTCTGACGGGCGGCGATGGCGCTGCGACGCTGTAACGCTGTAACACTACGACGCTACGACGCTGTAACGCTGTAACGCTGTAGCGCTGTCACGCTTGACGACGCTGGCTCAACGATACCTGGCGGCCAGCAGCGCCGCCTGGTCGGCCCGCCCCGTGGCTCTCAGCCGCTCCAGGTACGCAGGCAACTGGCCGCGCACGTGATAAGGGCCACCTTCCAGCACTACATTCGCCAGCGGATCGCGCCCTCGCGCGACACCCGGGAGCATCGCGGATTGCCACTGCGAGAGCAGCATCAGGCCCCGTCCTGCGACATCGGGGCGATCGGATGCAACGTTGTGCTGCTCGAACGGATCGTCGTGCAGATCGAAGAGCATCACGTCGTCGAACAGGTGGTAGCCACCGTGCAGTGTGTTGATCAGCAGCCAGCGCTCGAAGCGTACGCTGCGCTGGCATGTCCAGGCGCCCTGTGACAGCACCAGATGATCACGCCCTCGATCCGTTCCCGCCGTAAGGCACGCGACGAACGACTCACCATCCCAGCTGGAGGGAATCTCCTGACCCAGTAGCTCGAGCAGCGTGGCTGTCACGTCGATCTGATAGTGCAGACCCGCATGGCGAGCTGCCGCAAGCCCCGGCCACTTGAGGATCAGCGGCACGTGCGCGGTGTACTCATCGGCCGTCTGATGGTCGCAGTAGATATTGAGCTCTCCCAGCGTCTCGCCATGATCGGCGGAGATCATGACTGCCGTGTCCCGCTCCACGCCCAGATCGCCGAGCAGTTGTGCGAGCCTGCCCACGCACTCGTCGGCTGCGAGCACGGCGGTATCGTAGCCGTCGAACATGGCGCGCACCGCCGCCATGTCGGCGATCTCCTGCGGCTGCCGCGGGTAGTGCGCGCGATCGTATTCGTTCGGGGCGAAGCCTCCGACCTCGCGCGCGCTGTGCGGCCCGCAGCCCTGCCAATGCCTGGCGCGCACCTGCTCGGTGAGCCAGGCCGGACAGGGCGTGGACGCGAACGGCTCACCATAGCGGGCGGCCGCGCGATACGGCGCATGCGGGTCCCACAGGTGCACGTGCAGGAACCAGCCGTCCTCGCGACCGTGTCTCACCAGCCAGTCGCTCGCGACGGCAAAAACCTCATCGGCAGTCTCCATGCCCCACTTTCCGACGTTGTAGGCTTCGTCGAAACCCGCGTACCAATGGAATGCGGAATGCCGGTGAGCAAACGAGCTCACTGTCACCGTTTTCAGGCCCGCCTGTTTCAGGCGGTTCGGAAAGGAGTCGAGATGCAGGCGCGAATGAAACTGCCGCGCCGGCCCGTCGATCGCTGGATCGGCGTCAGTACCGCCGTGGTTGACGACACCGTTGTGAATCCCGAACCGCCCGGTGAGCAGTGCCGTACGACTCGGCAGGCATGGGGTATCGGAGGCATACACATTGGCGAACACCACTGCGTCGGATGCGATCCGATCGATGTTCGGGCTGGTGCGACGCGGATAGCCATAGCAGCCGAGATGATCGGCCCTGAGCGTGTCGATGTCGATGTATAGCAGCCGCATATGTGAGCCGGCGCACCCCTCAGCGGGGGGCCCATGCATCGAGAAACAGGTGCGCGAACTGCGGTCCCTTGCCTGCCTCCTCGTGCTTGAAGTACACGCAGACGTGCTCGCAGGCCCCTGTGAGTTCGCGGATCTGCACTGCCCAGCGCGCAACCTCCGCGGGCTGATAGCCTTCGTCCCGCAGTCGAAAATACGCATAACGCGCGGTCACCCGCGCCGGCGTGGACAACTTCTCGCTGTCGGACACGCACAGCGCGTAGCCAGCGTCGCTCAGCAGGTCGAAGGTCTGCTCGCTGAACCAGGAGGCATGCCGGAATTCGAACGCCGCCGGCAGCGCCTCCGGAAGCGTCTGCAGAAATTCCCGTAGCAGTGCGTCGTTCGAGCGCAGGTACGGGGGCAGCTGGAACAGCAGCGCTCCGAGCTTCGGACCCAGTGTCTGCGCGACTTCGATGAAGCGCCGCACGGCCTCGGCACAGTCGCGCAATCTCGCCACATGCGTGATTTGCTGCGGCGCCTTGAGCGTGAGCTTGAAGCCCGGAGGCGTTGCCTGACTCCAGCCGGCGACCGTCTTCTCGGTAGGCATGCGATAGAAGGTATTGTTGATCTCGACGGTCGACAGCCGCTCGGCGTAGTAGGGCAGCATCTTCGCGGCGGGTAGCTTTTCCGGATAGAAGCTGCCCCGCCATTCCGGGTAGTTGTAGCCCGATGTTCCCACCCACAGTGCCATCGCGCGGCGCCTCAGTGGCTGTCGCCGAGCAGTCGCCGGTACTGGCCCAGGTGGCGGATCGCATGCTGCGGCTTGCCGAGCGCCTCATACAGGCGCGCGAGATTGTAGTGACAGTCCGCGAGCGTCGGATCCTGCCCGATCGCGCGCTGATACGCATCCAGCGCCGGACCGACCTGCCCCTCGTCCTCGAGCAACACCCCCAGATTGAACAACAGCAGTGAATCGGGCCCGCACTGCGTTAGAGCCTGACGGTAGATCTGCTCGGCCTCCGTGCGTCTGCCGTGCTGATGCAGCAGGCGGCCCCAGTTGATCCAGGCCCCGGCATAATCGGGTGCCAGCTCCACGGCGCGCCGGTAAGCCGCGAGGGCCGCATCCACGTCGGTGGCTTCCATGCCGAGCCCATGCTCGAACCAGTGATCGGCGTCCCAGTGCTCGCCTTGCTCCTCCGCGCCAGCACCGCTGTCCACTCGCTCGCCAGCGCCTGCTCGGGCGGCAGCGCCCGCCGGCGGGCGCTGTGTGGCGTCTTGCGCGCTCCACTCAGCCACCTTGAGCACGCCGCCCTGAACCTGCACGTCGAGCGCCAGCAGGTATTGGCCATCGTTGACGTCCCAGTGATTGTGGCCCTCCCGCACCACGACGCGATCGCCGACGGCCGAGATCGACAGGCCCGACAGCGGCGCGGCCTCGGGCAGGTGGGCGCGCAGCTCCTTGAGGGACTTGTGAATGCGGCGGCTCGGCACGTGGGCCTGCAGCAGGGCGCGAGCGGCGCGCAGCACGACCAGGTCCTGGAATGAGAAGCGCAGCTGCCGGCGCGCCCCGCGCGTCGGCTTGACGAAGCCCCCGTCAATGAGACTGCGCAGGGTGCTGCGAGACAGCTGCAGGACCCGCTCGATGTCCCGCACGCCGTAAGACTGCATCGCGACCTCTGCGCACCTACCGCCTGCCGGCCTTGCGCGCCGTCTTGGCGGGCCGCTCGACACGCTTGGGCCCCTTACGCGGCTCCATGCGCGGGGCAGAGGCGCGCGCCGCTTCGGTCTTTTCCAGACTCGCGCGCAGGGCATCCATCAGGTCGATCACCTTGCCGCCACCGACTTCCGGCACCGGAGCTTCGGCTACGGAAATCTGCCTGCCCTCGACCTTCTTTTCAATCTGCGCCTCGACTCGCGCGCGCACGTCGTCCCTATAGGCGCTGGGATCGTAATGGTCGGCCGACTGCTGGTCGATCAGCTGCCGTGCGAGCTTGAGCTCGGCGGGCCGCACCTCCTGCTTGGGCACCTCCAGCTCCGAGACGGAGCGCACGTCCGAGGCGAACAGCAGCTGCTGCATCGTCAGCACGTCGCCGACCGGTCGCAGCGCGACCACATAACCCTTGCCTCGCCAGGCCCAATGACCCACAGCGCAGCGCTTCGCTTCGTTGAGCGCCTCCACCAGGAGAGCGTACGGCTTCGCGGCGCCCTTATCCGGCGCCAGATAGTAGACCTTGTCGAAATACATCGGATCGATCGACTCGATCGGCACGAACTCGGAAATGTCGACTGAATGCGAGCCGACCTCTTCCAGGGCCTTGATCTCCTCGGGTGTGAACGTGACGTATTGGTCCTTGGCGAACTCATAGCCTTTGACCATCTCGTCACGTTCCACGACCGTGCCGTGCCGGATGCATATGTATTGCTGCTTGAGGCGCGAGCCGCAGTCCTTGTGCAGCAGGTTGAATGAGATCGCGCTACCCGATTGGGTAGCTGAATAGAGCTTCACCGGGATCGCGACCAATCCGAACGACAGTGTGAGCGAGCCGATTGAGCGTGCGGCCATATCTGCCTCTCCATGCGGCCCCTCACGGAGCCTGATCTCGGCCAATACTTCGGCCGGTACCGCCAAAAGCCTGCGCAAGGCTCTGTTTCCTGGTCAATACATCATGCCACCGGTCTCCGGTCTTCTCCAAGCGCTGCATCGCGTTACGCAGCGTGAAATCGCCCGGTTCGGCCGCCTCCAGCTCCTCCCAGGTCAGGGGCATGGACACCGGCGCCCCGGGTAGCCCCCGTGGCGAGTACGCGACATTGAGCGTTTTGCCACGTACATTCATGTTGTGGTCGATGAAGACCTTACCGGTACGCCGCGCGGTGGCCCATTCCATGGTGATCTCGCGTGGATGCTCCCGCAGCAGATGCCGGCCTGTCAGCTCACAGATGTGGCGCACCTGGTCGAAGGTGACGGTCCGCTCGATGGGCACGAACACATGCAACCCCGTCTTGCCGGAGGTCTTCACGACTGCCTCGAGCGACATTTCCTTCAGCAGCGAGCGCAACCAGAAGGCAACGCGACGCGTCATGGCGAAGCCCCTGCGATTGAGCTCCGGCTCGGCGCCCTGCGCCTCTTTGCCCGAGTAGATGTAGGGATCCAGATCGAACACCAGATAATCGGGGTAATTCAGCACCGAGGATTCCATGGCCGCGAGCGAGGCCGAATAGTCGGTGCTGCGGCTCACTGCGTCTGCATCCACATGCGCCCGGGAGTGCCAGACGTGATATTCCAGAGTGCCATTCTGCCCGAGCCACAACAGCGTCGGCAGGTTGTTGGCGAGGATGTAGTCCTGCTTTTCACCCGCATGTTCGGAGAACACCCGTACCGTCTGCACGAACTGCGGCAGCGGCGCATCCCAGTGCTTTTGAAAGAAGCGCTCGCCGCCGATGCCCTCGGGCATGCGGATCATCGTCAGGGGGCGATCCTGCAGGTGTGGCAGCATGTAGGGCGATACTGCCGCGAGGTACCGCAGGAGATCCCGCTTGGTGATCGCGCCGCGCGCTGCACGCTGGCCGGCGGGCCAGTAGACGCGATCGAGATGAGTCACGCGTACGCGCCAGTCGAGCGCAACCAGATCGAGCCGGTTGTCCTTGCCCCGCAGCTGCTCGAGCACCGTGGCGATCTCATCGCCTGTCGTGCGCGACGGCCCGGAGCTCGGCGGGGGCGGATCGTCCGCCACCGCATCCTGCCGCACGCTGTCGGCCGTGACGTCGGTGCGCACGCGGATGAGCACGGGAGCGCGCAGCATGCCGTCCGGCGTTCGCTCGGCAAAGCTCACTTCCACGACCAGCCGGGGTTCGAGCCACGTGGTCGGACGGTGCAGCGACGGCTGTTGCGCAAACGGCGACTTCCGGCGTCGCAGCGCTGTAAAGCGCCTGCCCAGATCTACCAGCGTGCGCTCATCGAGCCCCGAGCCGACGTGACCACAATAGACCAATGTATCGCCGCGCCAGAACCCGAGCAGCAGAGCCCCGAGCGGCTCGCGCGCGCCCTTACCGCGCGTGTAGCCTCCGACGACGAATTCGGCCGTCTGTACCCGCTTGACCTTGCGCCAGGCCGGCGAGCGCCTGCCGGGCTCGTAGCGGCTGTCGATGCGCTTGGCGACGATGCCCTCGAACCCGGCGCTGAGCGCCGCGGCATACAATGCCTTCGCATCGGTCGAGACGTGCACGACCTGCAGCCGCGATGAGGGAAGCAGGCACTGCCGCAGGTAGCGCCGGCGGTCCGCGTAGGGCGAGCCGCGCAGATCGATGCCGGCGAAGTGCAGGATGTCGAAGGCGACGAACACCACCGGTGTTTCGCGCTGCGCTCGCTCGATGTCCTTTGGGGCTTTGAGCTGCACGCGATTCTGCAGGGCATTGAAGGACGGACGGCCGTCGCTCGCCAAGGCGACCAGCTCGCCATCGACGATCATCGACGCCACCTGGCCGGCAAACTCTGCGACGATCTCGGGAAAGGCGGCGGTGAGGTCCAGGCCACGGCGCGAGATGAGGCGCACGGCTCCCTGTGCGACATGCGCGATGACGCGATAGCCGTCCAGCTTCGGCTCAGCCAGCCAGCCTGCATCGAAGTCGGCCGTGCTGCTCGCCTCGGCAAGCATGGGCGCGAGCCTCGAGGGCATGGGCTCGGACGGTCCGTGGGGAGTGAGCCGCTCGGCATCCAGCCGCGCGCCGGGCGGTCCAGCGACCACGTCCTCGACCGCAGCGCTCGAGAGAATCGACTCGCGCTGCGAGAGCACATCGGCGCCGTCGGCGAAGCGATCCTCGTGCTTCAGCAGCAACCATTGCTTGGCCGTCGAGGTACGCACCAACGCGAAGGAACCCTTGAGCTTCTCTCCGCACAGGAACAGGTTCAGCTTGCCGCGTTCCAGTGCCGCACGTACGCGGCTCTCAGCTTCGGAGCGCTGCTCGAACCAGTGTTGCCCGTCGCTCGCGCCCTCCTCTTCCGGCGAATACACGCCGCCGTCCCAGACGATGACCTTGCCGCCGCCGTATTCACCGGCCGCGATGACGCCCTCGAAGGACGCATAGTCGAATGGATGATCCTCGACCTGCACGGCGAGCCTGCGCATGCCCAGCGCGACGGTAGGTCCCTTGGGAACCGCCCAGGACTTCAGCACTCCATCGAGCTCGAGCCGCAGGTCGTAATGCAAGTGACTGGCGGCATGCTTCTGCACGACGAACAGCAGCGGCCCGGTGCGTGCCGCGGCCAGTCTCGGTGGAGGCTCGGGGGTGCGCGCGAATGCGCGCTTGGACGAATAGCGCTGCAGAGCGGGGCTGCCCGCCGCAGCGCTTCGCCCCTGAAGTTTGTCCTGCTTGCGTTGGATATCCGCGAACCCGTCAGAGTGGAGCGTGTGCGGCAGCGGATACCGCGGTACCTGCGGGCAACCCGCCGTTCGCGCTCGTTGCATCGGTCGGTGCGAGCGCAGGAGTAGCCGGCGATGTGGGAACTGCGCCGATGAGCTCCCCGGAGCGGCCCATGACCTTGCGCAGTACGCGATTCCACCACATCAGGGCGCCCGTGACGATCAGCGCGCACGGGATGAGCCCCAGGATCACCCACAGCACCTTGGCCCACAGACCGAAGGTACGGCCGAAATGCAGGCGCACGAGCCAATCGATGAGAACGTCGATTCTGTGCGGAGTGGCCCGGCTCGCGCCATGTGCGACCAGAAAATCGCCGACATCGTAAAAGGAGTTCGGAAACGCGAGGTAGATACCCGACACCGCCCACATCAGGATCAGAGCGAACATCCAGAAGCCCACGACGCCGTGCAGGTCCCAAACGAAGCGCCGCCAGTGGACGTTGCGTCGCAGAGTCAGGCTGCGCCGCCAGCGCGCGGTCCCCGGCCACCAGATCACCGCGCCGGTCAGGCACATCAGCGTCAGCAGCACCGCGCCGATACCGTTGAAAGCAAGACCGGTCGTTCCGCCCATGAGGTTATCGTGCAGATCGGCAAGGCCTGCAACGAAGCCCGGCTCGCAGGCCGTGGCGTCCCCCAGGTCCTTGCCGGTATACGGGTCAAGCAACCGTTCGATACGATCTCGCCGGAAGAGATACCAGACTTCGACGGCGGCGCCGGGCACGCGTGGCCCACGCACCTCGATCTGTACGTTGGCACGCGGGAATCGCCGGAACGAGCGTCTCGCGGCGGCAGCGAGCTGCGCATCACTCATGCGCGGTCCGGACGGCTTGACCATGATGATCTGCGGGCAGAGCGCCCGGTCCATCTCATGCCTGAACACGATGGCACTGCCCGACAGGCTGATCATGCAGATATAAAGACCGAAACCGAGCCCCGTCCACAGGTGCAGCTGGAACAGTGCCCGGCGCACCCACAACGCCTGCGGCTGGCGCGCGAGCTTGCTGTCGGCGAGGGTCATGGCCCGACAGTCTATATCAGCCCCACCACAGTGTGACGCCGTTTGCAATTTTCAGCCGACGAGGCGGCCGCGCACTTCAATTGCGCAAACGCTCGTGAAAAATAGCGGTTCTCAGGAGGGCCCTTTCTGGAGGATCAGCTTCGTTGCTGTCGATGAGGCTATGAAATTTCGGCTGCGCGCATTCGGACTGCATCTGCTGGCGAGCGCCACCGTGCTCACGCTGGTGCTCGGGACACTCTACCTGGGCTGGTATCGCTGGCCCGGTTGGTACGTAGTCGGCGCCCCGACCGTGGCGGCCGTGCTGATCGCCGTGGACGTGACCATCGGGCCGCTCATTACATTGGTCGTGGCGCGTGCCACGAAGCCACGTCGGGAACTGGTCCGCGACATCGCGATCATTGCGACAGTTCAGCTCTGTGCGCTCGTCTACGGTACGGTGTCGCTCTGGCACGGACGCCCGCTCTACTACGCTTTTTCGGAGAACCAGCTGCAGCTCGTGCAGGCCTACGATATCAGCCCCCAGGAGGTGGCCGTCGCACGCCAGCAAGAGGCAAAAATCCTCCCGCATTGGTATAGCCTGCCCAGGTGGATCTGGGCGCCACTGCCCGACGATCCGAAGGAGCGCATAAAAATCGTGATGTCCACCCTCCAGGGAGGCGACGACGTCATTTCAATGCCCCGCTATTTCAAGCAGTGGAGGCAGGGGTTGCCGGCACTGCGAAAGCAATTGAAGAAAGTCGACAATGTGTCTTACTTCTCGGGAGCAGAAAAGAAGGCGCTCGAGCAGCGTATGCATGCACTCGGGTTGAACAGCGATCAATTGAACGCCATACCTCTGACGGGGCGGGGAGAACCGGTGCTCGTGGTGTTTGATCCGAACACGCTCCAGATGCTGGCGATGATGGCACCGCCCGACTCACCACGAGTGCAGCATGCGCATCGGACCGTACAGGGGTATCTGCATGCGCTGGCGGCGCATATGCGAACCCGCATGGACACCCTAGCGGAACTGCGCTGCCACATCCTCACGTGTAGAGCCGCGCAGCTGCCCCATCTCATGAGCCGGCGTTAGGCTGGCGCGAGCGACGTGTCTGGTAGCCTCCTACCGCAGCGTCCGACTGCCACCGGCAGCGACGCCGTGGGCATCGATCTCATGCTGCGGCCTCCACTTGGCAAAGGAGAGGCGGACCATGAGCCATCACGAAGGGGAGCATCAGAAGGAGCCGGCGAAGAAGGGAGCCGCCCCGTCCAAGGAGTCGCAGCAGCCGGCAGAACACGGCCACGAGCAGGGGCAGGGGCAGGGGCAGGGGCAGGGCTCATCCGGCAAACGGCCGCAGACAGCTGCGCCCGGGCAGAGCGGCACGCGCCAGCCGGAGACGACCCACAAGCCACAACATTGAGCTCAGGCCGAGCTCAGGCCGAGCTCGGGGTTGAGCTCAGGCCGCCTTTGGGCGGCGAAGGCGTGCGTATTCCCGCTGCAGCAGGCTCGCAATGCGCGGCGCGCGTTCTTCGTCCGCCAGTAGCGGACAGGTCGAGCAATAGCGGTGCACGTCGCAATGGGCGCTGACCTTGAAATACAGGCAGCAGCTGCCCTTGATCGCGAGCGTCGCCTTTCCGCCCGGCCATGACACGGAATAAGCGGAGGGTCGCCTTCTGACCAACGGCTGCACTGCCGCCAGGGCATCGGTCAGCTCGGCGGCGATCTGCCAAGCCGCGGCCTGATCGAGGCCCAGCAGGCGTGCCCTGCGCATCGCGGCAGCAGCGATCTCATCGACGGCCTGTCCCCACATTCCGCGCAGGCCGTAGCGCGAGCGCGACCTGAGAGCCTGGAAGATGGGCTGCAGCAGATCGACGAGCTGGCTGGCGAGATATGAGCCGAGCGAGCCAGGCGCCGGAAGCTCGCCCGTCGGGACCGCCGCAGTGACCTTCTGGGCGTCGCCATCGTCCACCAGGAACGTTGCCTCGCGTAGCGCGATGCCAGCGACTCGACGGCGATCGTCCAGCGCCAGCAACACCCCGTCTGGCGGCAGCGGAACTGCGATGCGATGCACAACCAAAAGGCTGACAGCAAGATCTATGACGGGGGCGCAGACGCGCAGCGCAGTTATGGCGCCTCCGACCTCGGAGCGCGCGTGGGGCTGTCCACAGTCGCGTATCCAGCCATCCATGAGCGCCTCGTCGGCTGCGAGATCGGCGAGGCTGCACCCGGCAGGCTCGGATACGCGGCCGCCCGTCTGCAGTCGCCCGGCACTAGGGCCCCCCAGCTCTCGGGCGGCGCCCGAGGCGCCTGCGGCTGCACCCCTCAGCAACCACCAGCGACACCGATCCGCTGGGCTCGAAGCTGCTGCCAGTGCCGCAGTCAACCGCGCCGCGGACTCCACGCGGCACAGGGCGCCCTTGGCGGCGTTCACGTCGCCGAACCCCGAACGCAGCAGGCGTCGACGAACTGCAGGGTGAAGCTGGGATTGTGTGCTCGCAATGCAGCGAGCACCGGTAGTTCAGTGGCTGAACGTGTCTGGGGACAGGGGCGCACCCGGATTACCTGAGTTCTGTGCGTTCCGATCGACGCTTCGGGTAATTACGCGCAGCGCCGCCGGAACACTCGGCCCTGCCGCGACGCGCTGCACGACGAGCTCTCGTCCATGTTGCAATATACCAAGACCCGCAGGTGTCTCGAGGCGCAGGCCGTGGACGTGCCCATGATCCCATCGATCGAATTTGTCGAGCGCTTTATCGAGCGATTCCCGCTATGAGCCCACGTTCCAAAGCTCACCGCGCCCAGGATGCCGACGGCGGCAAGCTGCGCATCGGCGATGACTGGAACGCGATTCGCATCATCGCGCTCTCCCAGAGCAATCCGCTCAAGGCGATCGCCGAGTTCGTCGAGAACGCGATCGACGCGCATGCGAAGACCGTCACCATTATGCGTGGGCGCGAGCACGGCGAGCACTATCTGGCCGTCAAGGATGACGGCGACGGCGTGCCACGCGATGCAGACGGATTGCCCGACTTCAAGTACGTCGCGACTCACATCTGTGATTCGATCAAGCGCCGTCTGAAAGCCGGCGGTGCCGGCACAGGGGTGCAGGGCGAGTTTGGGATCGGCCTGCTCTCGTTCTGGACGGTGGGTGACACGCTGTGCATGACGTCCACCGGGACCGATCAGCGCGCCTATCAGATGCTCATGCACAAGGGCGATCCGCGCTACCGTGTGAGCACGCGGCGGACGCTGTTTGCCGAACGTGGCACGGAGCTGCGCATCGCGCCGCTCCTGGAGGGCATCCGCGCGCTCAGCGGCGAGAAAATCCAGTGGTATCTCGCCTCCGAGCTGCGCGACCGCATCCGCCAGTCGGGCGTGCGCGTGAGCGTGATCGATCGGCTGGCGCGCAAGCAGTACGAGGTCGAGCCACGGCAATTCGAGGGGCGACTGCTGCACCAACTGCCAGCGGTACGCACGGCGTTCGGGGAAGCTTACGCCGAGCTTTATCTCACCGAGCCGGCAGAGACCTGTCGGGTGGCCCTGACGCGCCTCGGCACGCGCGTGCTCGAGGATCTGGCCATCCTTCCCGGCCTCGAGCATGCTCCCTGGACCTCCCGCTACCTGCAGGGCCTCATCGACGTGCCCTACCTGAACCTCACGCCCGGAACGCGCTCCGGCATCGTGCACGACGAGCGCTACGCCGCGTTCGTGGCGGCGCTCGGGCCTCTCGAGGAGCACCTCAACGCGCTCATCGATGCGCAGCAGCGAGCCGAGGAGGAACAGGCGAACCGCGAATCGCTGCGGGCGATCCAGCGCGCGTTTCGCGAAGCGATGCTTGCACTGCCGCCCGAGGAGTACGACTGGTTCGACATCCAGGCGCGAGGTCGGGAGTCGACCGGCTCGAGCCCCTCGGCCGAGCCCGCGGAGGCACTCGCTCAGGGTGACGGGGCCACGTCGACGCCGGGTGTGCCGGAGCCCGAAGGGTCGGAGGCGACCGGGCAGCGGCAATTCTTCGAGTTCGCAGGTCCCCTGCACAGCGTGGTGATCTCACCGGCAGCCAGTACCGTGGCCATCGGCGATACCCGGCGATTCCGGGCGTTGCCGCGCGATCGATCGCGCCGGCGGGTCGAGCAAGACCTGTCGTTTCGCTGGAAAATCCTCGAAGGCGGCGGGACGCAGTCAGGCACCTCCGATCAGGAGGTGATGTATCAGGCGCCCTCCTCCCCTGGGCTCGTGCGGCTCGCCGTGACCGTCTCGCAGCGCGAGACTTCCTGCCAAGCCGAGGCGCTGATCACGGTGACCGCAAGCCTCGAGGCGGCAA
The DNA here is from genome assembly GCA_030037905.1 of Gammaproteobacteria bacterium. Classification (GTDB taxonomy): domain Bacteria; phylum Pseudomonadota; class Gammaproteobacteria; order Steroidobacterales; family Steroidobacteraceae; genus FEN-1191. Next base: position 13,540 of record JASHPX010000111.1, on the reverse strand, counting down.
TCGCGCCCACTGTCGTCAATGCGCGCGGGCTGCCCGGGTACACCTTCGAGCGGGCCGCCGGCGAGCTGTGGCGCTCGCGGTACGATGCCGAGCGCAATCTCATCGTCGTCAACAATGGACACCGGGATTTCGTCTTCGCGACCCGCAATCGGGCGCTGCAGCTACGCTATCTCGTGCGTCTGTACGTCAAGGAGCTCGTGCTCAAGAACTTTCCAGGACTGTCGCCAGCGCAGGTCGCGGAGCGGATGATCGAATTGTCTCTCTATGTCGAGGAGAAGCTGAAAGCGGGCTGAGAGGCTAACTGATGCTAACTGAGTGCCAACTGCCGGCGCCAGGGCATGAGAGCAGCGGGTTACCCAGCCCGCTCCGCCGGAAGCCTGATGCCGGTGTGGGCGGCGATTTCTTCCTCGGTGGGTGGCTCCCAGAGTCTCTCCACGAAGTCGAACATTTCACGGTTGACATCGAACGGGAGGTTATAGCTCGCCCCTTTCTCCCGGTTACGTGTCTCGATTCGTCGCCAACGCTCCGCGGCTGGCGCATCGAGCACGTGCAATTGAAGGAACAGACCCGACTCCGCCGCGAGCCGGTAGAAACGGTGCCGAACGCTCGCCTGAGTGAACCCCAAGTCCATTACGCACGCAATCCCGCGTGATGCGACCTGGCGGGCGACGTCCCAGACTTGACTGAGGCAACGCTCGACGCGCTGCATGGACCAAGCCGCCTCGAGCGGCTTGGGCGTATCCATCCAGAACAGCGTCGACATCCACTCGTCGATCGAAAAGCGAACGCCACCGATGCGCTCGGTGAGCTCACGTGCATATGTGGTCTTCCCGGAGCCCGTGGAGCCGCATATCAGGTGCACCAGGTATTCGCCAGGCACCGCCCCTCCTCACCGTCACATTCCGGCCTCGAGCGCGGGGGCTTGACAAGGGTCAGGCCATATGAGCTCGATCGTGAGCTTGCGCTATCTGAACGTGGATTATGTCTTTAAGCCTTGGGATCGGATCAATTGAGAATCAGTTAGTTAGTATTCCTGGCGTGGCCTGTCATTGTACGGCACTTTGCCGTACAATACTCCACAAGGAGAGGATCCCCTATGAGCACTGCTGTGAAGCTTGAACGCCTGGAGGCGCGCATTCGGCCCGAGGATAAGCGCTCTTTGGAGCGAGCCGCAGAATTGAGCGGCCGCAAACTCACGGACTTCGTCGTGAGTGCGGCCTGCGAGGCGGCCCGTGAGACCATTCAGCGTTATGAGGGCATGATGCTCACGGATGCACGCGACCGCGAAGCGTTCGTCGCCGCGATGCTCGCCCCGGCAGCGCCCAATGACCGGCTGCGTGCAGCCGCAGCTCGCTACCGAGAGGCGACCCACGAGCATCGGTAAACGCGCCGCCCGCCCTTGGCTCACCCTCCCACAGAGCCCCTCGGATCAGCACACGACCGAGGGGCTTTTGATTGCGGCGATGAGGCACTCAATCAGTTCCTGAAGCAGCAGGCCCGACAGGATCAAGACCGACGCGTGAGCGTCTGTTGGGTGCTTCCCCACCCTGAGAACCGAGCCACTATCCGCGGCTACTATACGCTCTCGGCATACTCGGTCCATCTCCCTGACTTGCCGCCAGAGCTGACCAAGAAGCTTCCGCGTTACCCCGATGTCCCCGCGGCTCTCCTCGGACGCTTAGCGGTCGACCGCAATTGCCAGCGTCGGGGGCTCGGGGAGCACCTGATGCTCGATGCCATGAGCAAGGTGCTGACTCACGCCGAAGCGATGGGCACGGTGGTGTTGGTCGTCGATGCAAAGCATGAGAGGTCCGCAGCCTACTACCAGACGCACGGCTTCATTCCGTTCCCGAGCGCCCCTCTGCGCCTCTTTATGCATCTGGACACCATTGCGAGGGCACTCGCGCCACCGTGAAGACGGACAAAACGCCCCGTCACCGCGCCAAACCCATCACCGAAAAGGCCTGAATCACTCCCACTCTATCGTCTCCGAGCACCGTAAGATACTGTTTTATAAGGCGTTACTCTTGCGCCGCTGGCTAAAATACCGTCAGGATTACCGATAGAAAATTCTGCTTGCCGGCGATTGGCGGCGATAGATGGCGAGTACTCGGCCCACGGGTCGAGCCGGGGCGCCTGCCAGAAAGGTGTTCGAAAAAGCGGGTAGAGACAGCGTTTTCTAAATCGTCGCCGGTCTCGACGGCTTCGTTTAGAAACTTGTCTAGCGCTTTGAGCTGCTTTTCAGAACGCCCAGCTGCTTGACCGCCAAAGTATTGAGTAAATGGCCACATGACCGAGGAAGCGTGGCAAGTTGATCCCCTCCGCTGCTCCGACGTCCGCAAGGCTGTTGTAGCCCTCGAAGCCGGGAAGCACGGCTACCAACACGGTTCCCTCAGGCACTCATTTTGGCAATTTTCCAGGCTGTCCCTACTCACACTCGATCGTTTACGGCACATGCAAGCTATCGAGCCGGAAGTTCCTTTACGGCCGTCTTGTGGTTCTCTGGTGTGGCGGCCAAACCCCTGGGATCGTACGCAAATATTGCGTATACGCAAGTCTTGCGTATCATCGGAGAATGCGCAACAGGCCCAAGCCGCCGGAGCCAACAAAGATCCGCCAACTCCGCGAAAGCCTCGGTCTCTCGCAGACGCAGGCCGCCGAACTCGTCTATTCCACGTTGCGTAGCTGGCAGAATTGGGAGGGTGGCCAGGTCGGCATGCACCCCGCCATTTGGGCGTGGTTCCGACACCGCGTCGAGTCCGGTGAAGCGCCAGCATTCCCAGGGCGGCGGCGGCGGTGAAGTACTACGTGCGCTGCCGAAACCATTGCGTCAACGCGACGGAAATTGATCATGGCATCATCAGGACATGACCTCCTATTGCCAGCGTTCGCACTACCTGAGGAGCTCGTGCGCAACCTTGTGCGTCAGAACCCCTGGTGGAGTGGGGACGCGCTTCCACAACTGCCCGCATATCGGCGATGGCCATTTAAGAAGCTGATGGCACGGCTGGACCAGCCGATTGCCCCGATCAACGTGGTCCGGGGACCTCGCCAGATCGGAAAGACTACCCTGCAACTGCAAATTGTCGATGCACTCCTCAAGCAGGGCATCGCTCCCACGCGAATTTTCCGGGTGCAATTCGATGATCTGCCGACCCTTAAGGAACGGAAACTCCAGGAACCGATTCTCCGGCTGGTCGAATGGTTCGAGAGCTCAGTGCTCAAATCGACTCTGAACGCGGCTGCCCGTAAGAACGAGCCGGCATACCTCTTTCTGGACGAGGTGCAAAACCTCGGGGATTGGGACGTACAACTTAAGTCCCTTGTGGACCACGCAACTGTCCGTGTACTCGTCACAGGGAGTTCTGCGCTGCGCATCGAAAGAGGGCGCGACTCGTTGGCGGGGCGAATCCATTCGATGGAGGTCGGACCTCTTCGCCTAGCGGAAATCGGTCAGCTTCGCGGCTTCGGTACAGTTAACCCGCTGCAAGAGGATAACGGATGGGCCGACTGGCTTCGCGCGGACTTCTGGCGGGAATTGGTAGCCCACGCCAACGCCCAGACCCCCGGTCTGACAGACGCCTTTGCCGCTTTCTCCCGCCTGGGCGGATACCCGTTGGCTCAAAACAATCCAAGTCTGCCATGGAGCGATGTGGCGGATCAGCTGCGCGAGACGGTTGTCAAGCGAGTGATCGAACATGATCTACGCATCGGTGATCGCGGACGCAAGCGCGATGCCGCCTTGCTGGAGGAAGTCTTCCGCATTGCGTGCCGTTATCTCGGTCAGGCACCCAACCCAACGTTATTAGCGCGCGAAGCCCAGCTGGCTTTGCACGCGAATGTCGGCGTTCAGCGTGTTCGGCACTATCTAGACTTTCTGGACAGCAGCTTGTTGCTCAAGGAGATCGAGCCCCTCGAAATCCGCCTCAAGAAGCGGCGCGGGTATCGTAAGATTTGTCTCTGCGATCACGCCATCCGCGCGGCCTGGTTGCAAGAAGTAATTCCGCTGGATCCGGCCGAGCTTGATCAAAACCCCCACTTGATGGATCTGGCAGGTCGAGTTGCCGAGAGTACTGCGGGGTACTACCTGAGCTCGATCACGGGACTCGCTGTTTCTCATCTTCCTGAGCGAGATGGAAATCCAGAAGTTGACTATGTCCTCACCATCGGCGAGCGACGGATTCCGATGGAGATCAAATACCGCCGTCAAATTGATTCGATGCGCGACACGCTCGGCCTACGTGCTTTCGTCGAAAAGGCGACAAATAACGCGCCATTCGGTTTATTAATCACGCGCGAAGACGCGCAGGCGCCAGCCGATCCACGGATCATCACCGTTCCTCTGAGGACACTACTGATTGTTCGATAGAGCGAACCAATCAATCTCTCCGAAATTTGCCAATCATATCGTGCGATAGACAGCGGCTCTTGAGGAAGCGTATGGGTGCCGATCTGCTCAACGAGGGCGCGTTCGAGAAATTCGTCGCTCGACGAAAGGCGGATCTGGAACGAATCAGACGCAGCACGCGCAATGAGCAACAATTCTCGGACGTAGTAAATGAAGCCTGGCTCATGGCCAGCGAACTGAAAGCCCGCAAAGGCACCGCGATCAATTTTTTAGACGAATCGTTTCAGGATCTGCTGATTAGCTATCTGTACCAGCATCTGGTCCGGTATACCGAACAGAATATTCGCCACGCAGCTCGGCTTGATCATGCCGTCGCTGACGACGGCCAAGATAGCGAACCGCATCTACTCATGCGCACGTTAACCAGCGATGACGGCGGGCACCCGCTGACTACGCTTATCGAACAGGAAGAAACGTCATCCCAACACCTTGGGATCAACGTCAACTACTCTCTCGCCGGCGCATACGCGCACCTCCTGCGCCACTTCGACAACAGAATGCGAGCGGTCGCCAATCATCTCTTGATCTCTGAATCGTACGCGTATCGTCGCTGCGCTCACGCAAGATTCTTGGTCGTGTGCCAAAAGCCCGTTCCGTTGCCAATGATGGAGAAGAACTTCATTCCTGGACCGTGGCGACGATTTCGGCTGCAGCGAACTCCCACACAACTGGAATTCAATTTTTGCAATGAACTACCGTTCGGATGATCACAGCGCGAGGACAGCCCGGCTTACAACAACGTTGATATCGATTACCGGCGATAGTCTCCGATAATCCCCGTCACTCCCACTCTATCGTCGCCGGCGGCTTGCCCGAGATGTCGTAGACCACGCGCGACACGCCCGGCAGCTCGTTGACGATGCGGCGGGACACCAGCTCGAGGAATTCGTAGGGCAGGTGCGCCCACTGTGCGGTCATGAAGTCTACGGTCTGCACGGCGCGCAGCGCGATGACGTGCTCGTAGCGTCGCCCATCACCCATGACCGCCACCGAGCGCACCGGCAGGAACACGGCAAACGCCTGGCTGGTGCGCTCGTACAGGCCGTGGCGGCGCAGCTCTTCGATGAAGATATGGTCGGCCCGGCGCAGCAGCTGCGCATACTCCGGACGCACCTCCCCGAGGATGCGCACCGCGAGCCCCGGTCCCGGAAAGGGATGGCGGTGGATCATGTCGTGCGGCAGGCCGAGCTCGACGCCGATCCGCCGCACCTCGTCCTTGAACAGCTCGCGCAGCGGCTCGACGAGCTGCAGGCGCAGCTGCGCCGGCAGGCCGCCGACGTTGTGATGCGATTTGATGACGTGAGCCTTGCCGGTGCGCGCGCCGGCCGACTCGATCACGTCCGGATAGATGGTTCCCTGGGCGAGAAAGCGCGCATCGCCGATGAGCCGCGCCTGCTCCTCGAATACCTCGACGAACAGCGCTCCGACGAGCTTGCGCTTGGTCTCGGGATCGCTCTGACCCGCGAGCGCCGCGAGGAAGCGCTCGGCGGCGTCCACGCGGATCACCTGGACGCCCAGCGAGCCCGCGAAGGTCGCCATGACCTGATCGGCCTCGCCGAGGCGCAGCAGACCGTGATCGACGAACACGCAGGTCAGCTGCGCGCCGATCGCCCGGTGCAGCAGCGCTGCGACCACCGAGGAATCCACGCCGCCCGAGAGGCCGAGCAGCACGCGAGCATCACCGACCTGGCTGCGCACGCGGCCGATGAGCTCGTCGATGATGTTACCGGCCGTCCACAGCGCGTCACAGCCGCAGATCTCGCGCACGAAGCGCTCGAGCAGCGCGGCGCCCCGTGGGGTGTGCGTGACCTCCGGGTGAAACTGCACGCCGTAGAAGCGCCGCCGCTCATCGGCCATCGCAGCCACGGGCGCATCCGCCGTGCTCGCCACCGCCACGAAGCCCGGTGGCAGAGTCTCAACGCGATCGCCATGACTCATCCACACGTCGAGCAGCGCGAGCGCCCCATGCGCCGTCTCGCCGCCGCTCGCGCCCTCGCCGCCGCACGCGCCTGCGCTCCCGCTGCCGCCCTCACGATCAAGGATCCCATCGAACAGGCGGCAGGTGGCCGTGAGCCGCAGCTGCGCATAACCGAACTCGCGCGTACCCGAGCCAGCCACGCGGCCGCCGAGCTGCTGCGCCATGGTCTGCATGCCGTAGCAGATGCCGAGCACCGGCACCCCACAGTCGAACACGGCCGCGCTGGCGCGCGGCGGCGCAATGTCCGTCACCGATTCCGGGCCGCCCGAGAGGATGATGCCGCGTGCGCCGAAGGCGCGTACCTGCGCATCCGTGGCATCCCAGGGATGAATCTCGCAGTACACGCCCAGCTCGCGTACGCGCCGCGCGATCAGCTGCGTGTACTGGGCGCCGAAGTCGAGAATCAGGATGCGGTGCGCGTGGATGTCGGCGGGGATGCCGGGCGGCATATCGGCCGCGAGGCCCGATGCCACGGTCGCAGCCGGCGGCCGCGCATGGATATCCGAGGAGGCGGGCACCCCGCGAGGCGCCGGCGCCGCTGCCGCGGCGCCGCTACCGGCGCGCTCACGAGATGCGGTAATTGGGCGCCTCCTTGGTGATGGTGACATCGTGCACGTGGCTCTCGCGCACCCCGGAGCTGGTGATGCGCACGAAGGTCGGCCGCGTACGCATCTGCTCGATGTTGCCACTGCCCGTGTATCCCATGGCCGCGCGCAGTCCTCCCGCGAGCTGGTACAAAATCGTGACGAGGCTGCCTTTGTAGGGCACGCGTCCCTCGATGCCCTCGGGCACGAGCTTCTCGAGCTCGGTCGCGGTGTCCTGAAAGTAGCGGTCCGCCGAGCCGTGCCGCTCGGACATCGCGCCGAGCGAGCCCATGCCCCGATACGCCTTGTAGGAAGCGCCCTGGTAGAGCTCGACCTCTCCGGGTGACTCTTCGGTGCCGGCAAACAGTCCGCCGATCATGACTGCGTGCGCACCCGCGGCGATCGCCTTGGCCAGGTCGCCCGAGAAGCGGATCCCACCGTCGGCGATCAGCGGCACACCGCGACCCTCGAGCGCCGCGGCGACATTGGCGACCGCGCTGATCTGTGGCACACCCACTCCCGCGATGACGCGAGTGGTACAGATCGAGCCCGGACCGATGCCGACCTTGATGGCATCCGCTCCGGCCGCTACGAGATCCAGGGCACCCTCACGCGTCACCACATTGCCGGCGATGAGCTCGAGATCCCGCCAGCGCGCTTTCAGCCGTGCAACCGTCTCGAGCACGCCTTGCGAATGGCCATGCGAGGTATCCACGACGACGACGTCTACGCCCGCTTCGCGCAGCGCCGCGACCCGATCGAGCGTGTCAGGGTTGGTACCCACCGCCGCGCCCACGCGCAACCGGCCACTCTCGTCCTTGCTCGCGCGCGGAAACTCGGTGGCTTTCTGGAAGTCCTTTACCGTGATCATCCCGCGCAGCTCATCGTCACCGTTGACGACGAGCACCTTCTCGATGCGATGTTTGTGCAGCAGCCGCTGCACCTCTTCCTTCGGCGCGTTCTCGCGCACCGTGACGAGGCGCGCCTTGGGCGTCATGACGGCACTGACCGGGGCATCCAGCTCGCGCTCGAAGCGCAGGTCGCGGTGCGTGACGATGCCCACGACCTTGGTGCCGCTGACCACGGGCACCCCCGAGATGCCGCGCGCACGCGTCAGCTCGATGACCTCGCGGATCGTCATATTGGGCGGTACGGTGATCGGATCGGTGATCACGCCGCTCTCGAATTTCTTCACGCGCGCCACTTCGCGCGCCTGCGCCTCGATCGACATGTTCTTGTGGACGATGCCGATGCCGCCCTCCTGCGCGATGGTGATCGCCAGACGCGCTTCCGTCACCGTGTCCATGGCGGCAGACAGCACCGGCAGACCCAGACGGATCTTGCGTGTCAGTTGGGTGGACAGATCGACTTCGCGCGGCAGCACGTCCGAGCGCGCGGGGACGAGCAGCACGTCGTCGAAAGTGAGCGCTTCCTCGAGAATTCGCATGCAGCCTCGTGCATTTCGAGAGAAGCGCGTCATTGTAGCAAAGGCTCCGGGGCCTCGCTTAAGATCCTGCGCCTCACCCAAGATCCTGCGCCTCGCTCGAGATCGTGCCAATGAAGCCGGATGCCCCCCGGGGCCCCGCCCCACTGTTCGCCGATACCCTGCCCCGCTCCGCTTCGCCCGGCGCAGCTCCCTGCGCTACGCCCTCGGGCGTCGCCAGGCTTGCCGGGGCCGCCAGCGCCGCCAGCGCCGCCGCCAGCGCCGCCCGGGACGCCGGGGACCCCGCCACCGGCGCTCCGGGCCGCATCGTCTACTCGGTCTCCCGACTGAACCGCGAGGTACGGAGCCTCCTGGAGTCCGGCATTGGGCAGCTCTGGGTGCAGGGCGAGCTTTCCAATCTGTCCAGACCCGCCTCCGGCCATTGGTATTTCTCTCTGAAGGACCGCGACGCACAGGTGCGTTGCGCGATGTTTCGCACCCGCAACGGCCGCATCCCGTTCGTGCCGCGGGAAGGTCAGCTCGTGATCGCGCGCGGACGAGTCAGTCTGTACGAGCCGCGCGGAGACTATCAGCTGCTGGTCGAGCAGCTCGAGGAGGCGGGCCTCGGTGCCCTGCAGCGTGCCTTCGATGAGCTCAAGAAGCGGCTGGCGGCCGAGGGGCTGTTTGCGCCCGAGCGCAAGCGCCCCCTGCCTGCGGCCCCGCGATGCATCGGGGTCGTGACATCACCGACCGGCGCTGCGATCCGCGACATCCTGCACATTCTCGCGCGACGCTTTCCGGCCGCCGCGGTTGTCGTGTACGGCGTACCCGTGCAGGGCGCCGCCGCAGCGCCCGCCATCGTCGCGGCGCTCGATCTGGCCAGCGCGCGCGCCGAGTGTGACGTGCTGATCCTGGCGCGCGGCGGCGGCTCGCTCGAGGATCTCTGGGCGTTCAACGATGAGCGCGTGGCGCGCGCCATTCATCGCGCGCGCCTGCCGGTCGTGACCGGCATCGGTCACGAGATCGATTTCACCATCGCGGACTTCGTGGCCGACGTGCGCGCGCCGACCCCGTCGGGCGCCGCCGAGCTGGTGGTGCCGGACGTGCGCGGCTGGCTGCAGCGGCTCTCGCAGCTGCAGGCGCGCTTCGCGGCGGCCGCGCGCCGCACACTGCAGGCCGAGCGCTCGCGGCTCACGGGGCTCACGCGGCGGCTGCAGAGCTCGCATCCCGGCGCGCGCCTGCGCTCGGCCAGCCAGCGGCTCGACGAGCTGGAGAGCCGCCTGCAGTTCGCGCTGCAGACGCGCCTGGCCTCGCACAACACGCGCCTGCAATCGCTCGCACGTGCGTTGCAGGCGGTCAGTCCGCTTGCGACACTCGATCGCGGCTTCGCCGTGATCACGCGCAGCGCCGATGGTGCGTTGGTCACCTCGATAGAACAGCTCGCCGTCGGTGACACCTTCGACGCCCGGCTCGCCCAGGGCAGCCTGCACGCCGCCGTAGTCAAGCGCCGCTCCTGAGTGCTCAACCGCGCCTGCGCCGGCCCGGCATCGTGCCGGCCGCCCCTCGTGGGCGCGTGCGCCGTTCGCGATCATACGGATTGACGTCGGTGCGAAACTCGATCGCCACCGGGGTGGCATAGAGATCGAAGCGCTCGCGGAATACGTTCGCGAGATAGCGCCGGTAGGCGTCCGGCACCGCCGCAGTCTGATTGCCGTGAACGATTAGGCGCGGTGGATTGCGCCCGCCCTGATGCGCGTAGCGCAGACGGATGCGCCGGCCGTGCACCAGCGGCGGCTGGTGAGCCTGCAGCGCGCGCTCGAGCGTGCGCATGACCTCGGCCGTGGGCATCTCGCGCATCGAGCCCTCGTAGCCTCGCACCACGTCGCGCGCCAGCTCGCCGACCCCGGTGCCGTGGCGCGCCGAAATGAAATGCAGCGGCGCGAAGGGAACGAAGTTGAGCTTCAGGGAGAGCTGGCGGTGGATCTCCTCGCGTTGCGTGGCAGGAATGTGATCCCATTTATTGACCGCGATGAGGATCACCCGGCCGCGCTCCAGCGCCTGGCCGAGCACGCTCGCATCCTGCTCTCCAATGCTGTCGTGTGCATCGAGGACCAGGATCACCACGTGCGCCTCGGCGATCGCCTGCAGGGTGCGCGCGACGCTCGCGCGCTCGATCGCGCCGGCGACCTGCGCGCGCCGGCGCAGCCCCGCCGTATCCACCAGCAGGAAGCGGCGCCCCTCGCGCTCGAAGGGCACGAGGATGCTGTCGCGCGTGGTGCCGGGCGCATCGCTGGCGATCACCCGTTCCTCGCCGAGCAGGCGGTTGACCAGCGTGGACTTGCCGACGTTGGGGCGGCCAATGATGGCCACGCGGATCGCCTCGGACCCGGCCGCCTCGGACTCGGGCGTTGCCAACGCGGGCGCCTCGGCCCCTGAGTCCTCCCCGGGCGGCCCGAGATCCGCGAGCGCCGTATCGATCAGCTCGCGGCAGCCCTCGCCATGCGCGGCGGCGATGGCGAGGGGGGCGCCCAGTCCCAGCCGATGGAAGTCGGTTGCAACCAGGTCGGAATCCTGGCCCTCGGACTTGTTCACTGCCAGCACCACGGGCTTGCCACTGCGACGCAGCTCGCGGGCGATGAATTCGTCCTGCGTCGTCAGCCCCGCCCGTGCATCGGTGACCAGAATGAGCCGATCGGCCTCGGCGATGGCGCGCTCGGTCTGCAGGCGGATCTGCGCCTCCAGCCCCGTGGGGTTCTCGACCAGTCCGCCGGTATCGATCAGCACGCAGGGCACGCGGCCGATGCGCGCATAACCGTACTGACGGTCACGCGTCACGCCCGGCATATCCGCGACGATGGCCGCGCGCGTGCGTGTCAGCGCATTGAACAGCGTCGATTTGCCGACGCTCGGCCGCCCCACGATGGCGACGATCGGCAGCACCGCGACATCACCGCCGTCATCAGGGATTCGCGGGCGCAGCAGGGCTGGCGGCCGCGGCAGGCGCAGGGGGCTCCGGGGTCCGGTACGCCGCCAGCTGCCCGCCGTCGTCGAACACGAGCAGCAGCCCCCCGGCGACCAGCGGGGCAGCGCTGATGCGATTCTTGCCGATGCGCACGCGCGCGAGATAACGGCCGCTCGTCGGATCAAACCAATGCAGGTAGCCGGCGAAATCCCCGACCACGATCTCCCGGTGATAGACGACCGGTGCCGACAGCTCGCGATTGGCCAGCTGCTTGACCTGCCACACCAACGTACCGTTCTGGCTGTTGAGCCGCACGAGGTTGCCGCCGGCATCGGACACGTAAAGGGAGTTCTCGTCGACCGTCAGGCCTCGGTAGCTCGAAAGATCATGCGTCCAGAGAATCCGGCCGCTGTCGGCGACCAGCCGCGCTACCCGGCCCTGATAGGCCACGGCGTATAGATCATCGCCGACCAGGATGACCGGGGCATCCACGTCGATGAGTCGCTGCAGCTCGGAGGTGCCATGCGGCTGGCCCACCGCCGCGTCCCACTCCGTCGTGCCGTCGGTGCGATCGACTGCGAGGACGTGTCCGTTGTCGAATCCGCAGATCGCCAGATCCCGCACGAGGATCGGTCGGCCCGTGCCCCGCAGCGACAGCTGCGGAACGCTCTGGTTGGCCATCCACGTATCGGTGCCATTGGCCGTGGTGAGCGCCTCGAGCCGACCATCCACACCGCGCACCACGACGAAGTCATTGCCGACCGCCGGCGCGGATAGGATCTCGGAGTTCACCCGCCGCCGCCACCGCACCCGGCCGTCGGCCTCCGACAGCGCGATCACATCACCCTTGGAGCTGCCGAACACGACCAGCCCCGCGCCGACACCAGGGCCGCCCGAGAGCGGCGCACGTACCTTGCGCCGCCACAGCCGCCGGCCGGTCGTCAGGTCGAACGCCTCCACCTCCCCGCTGTGCGAAGCCGCGAACACGCGCTGGCCGTCGATGGCGAGCCCGAGACCCAGCCGCAGCTTGGGCGCCTCGCGCCGCAGCCGCTGGTGCCACACGGTGCGCACCGCGATCCGATTCTGCATCTTCAACAGCGGTGCGGGCTTTGCCGTCCCGCTGCTGGCGCAGCCGGCCGCGAGCACCGCTGCCGCCAGCACCAGAGCCATCAGCTTCAGGGTTGCGACGCGCGCGCCGGCGAGCACCGGCGGCCGCGCCCGCCGCGGGAACTGCGCGCTGCTCACGAGTGCGCCAGGTCGTCGATCTTCAGATCGAGCAGCTGCGCATCGACCGTATCCGCTTCCGCGCGCGCCTCGCGATAGGCCCGCAGCGCGCCGGCGCGGTCGCCCTTGGCGAGCAGCGCGTCCCCGCGCGCTTCCGCGTAGCGCGCCGCAAAGGCGCCGGGCTTGACGGACGGATCATTCAGCGTGCGCAGGGCGTCGTCAGGCTTGCCCTCTCCGAGCAGCACGCGCGCCAGCCGCAACCGCACCAGCAGCTGCAGCTGCGGGTCGTGCGTGCCGGTCAGCACGCGCGTCAGGCGGGCCGCGGCGTCGCTGAGCTGATTGTTCTGCACCGAGATGCGCGCGGCCACGAGCTCCGCCTGGTCGGCGTACGGCGTGTTGGGGTAATCCCGTGCCAGGTTGTCGGCGAGGGTAACGCCGGCGGCCAGCTGCCCCTGATCCAGAGTGGTCAGCAGCGCTTCGTAGCGGGCCTCGGCCGACAGCTCGATACGCGTGACTCGCGCCTGCCAGTAGCGCCAGCCGCCGTAGGCGAGCAGCACGACGATGACGGCCCCGAGCATCCAGGGCCCCGACTCGCGTAACCACGTGACGACCTGGCGCCACTGTTCCTGGTCATCCAGATAGCTTTCCACTTCCACTCACGCTCTCCCGACATCATCTGCGGCCACGACCCCGGCGGCGCCCGAGGCGGCCGGCTCACGCTCGAGCAGTGCCACGATGCGGTCCGGCAGCTCCCCGAGCAGACAGTCCGTCTGACCGCCGTCGCGCCGCAAAGGTTTCACGGCGACGACGCCGCGCGCCAGCTCGCTCTCGCCCAGTACCAGCGCCAGGCGCGCACCGCTGCGATCGGCGCGGCGGAACTGCGCCTTGAAGTTGCCGCCGCCGAGGTTCAGCAGCACACCGCGTCCCGGCAGCGCGTCGCGCAGCCGCTCGGCCAGGCGCA
>JASHPX010000110.1 GCA_030037905.1 Gammaproteobacteria bacterium | reverse complement strand
CTACAAGGTGGCCCGCCGCTATCGTCTGTGCTATCCGCCGGACACGCCGATGCCGCTGGAGGCGCTGATCAACCTGCGCTCACGCGAGCCGCTGTGGATGCGGCTGGAGCGGCGCTGACCGCGATCGCGGAGAGCGCCGCCTGCCAGAGGCCGAAGAGAGTTACGAGGGAGCGCGCTCGACCGCCGTCCCTGCCGGGGGAGGGGCCTTGCCGCCCGTGGACGGGGCCACGACTTCAACGTCATCCAGCGCCGAGACCGAACCGCGGGCCTTGGACCACTTCGGCGCGGTCTCCCTGTAGAACGCCGAGACGATGATACCCAGCAGCTGCCCGAGCATCGCGAACCACAGCGTGTACTGGATGCCGTAGTCCGTCGCGATGTGACCCGCCAGAGTGGGTGCAATGCCACCCCCGAAGACCTCGCCGCAGCCGATGATGATGCCGGAGACCGCGGAAATCAGTCCCGCAGGTGCCGCCTCGGCCGCCAGCGGCCCGGCGATCACGGCCAATGCACCGAAGTTGAAGAACGAGCCGATGAACAGCACCACGAACAGCGTCACCTGGGCATCGGCACCCGTGCGGATGAACAGCCACAGGAAGATCGCCGAGAGGACGAAAGACAGCAGCGTGACCGCCCGCCGTCCCCACAGATCCGAGAGCCCCGGCACCAGAAACTGCCCGAGGAAGCCACCGAAGCCGATCGCCGAAGTCACGAAACCCATCTGCTGAGCCGTGAGCTTCAGGTAGCCGGTCAGATAATTGGGCACCATCGCGCTCAGCACGAAGATACCGGCCATCGCACACAGCAGGCCCGCCATTCCCAGCGGCACATTGCGATGCCGGAACATCTGACTGTAGGGTGCTCGCTCGCGGTGGCGCTTGATCCCTGCCGCAGCGGCAATGGCGGCCGGCTCGCGCAGCACGAAGCCCATGAAGATGGCCGCGATCAGGCCGGGGATACCCACCAGCATGAAGACGTGCCGCCACGAGGTCACACGCAGCAGCTGGGTCGCGATGATCGGCGCCAGCGCCAGCCCGAACAGCGCGAAGCAGCACTGGAAGATGCCGTTATTCAGGCCACGGCGCTTGGGGTGGGAAGCCTCGACCGAGACGGCCACGCCGACCGAGGCCACCGGTCCCTCCGCCACTCCCATGATCCCGCGTACCAGCAGCAAGCTCGCCAGGCCTACGACGAGGCCCGAGCAGATGGAAAGCACCGAGAAGATGACAATGGCAGGGATGAGGACCCTGCGCCGGCCGAGGTAGTCGGACACGCTGCCGAACAGGAAGGCCGAGCAACCCCAGCACACACCCAGAATGCCGACCGCGTCGCCGAGCGAGGCCGGTGTCATGCCCAGGTCCTTGCCCATCGCTGCCGCGAACAGCGGTGGGATGACCCAGCGGTCCAGGCCGACCAGTCCGAAGGCGATGGCCAGCAGTAGGGTGATCTTCCACTCGTAGGATGTGTCCCAGCGACCCGAGCTCGGCACCGCCGGTGCGCCCTGGCTGACTACTGTCATCGCGTACTCCTCAGGTGATGACGGCAACGCATGCGCGCCGCGGCCCGCAGGCCGCCGCCGAACACGCTCTACCGTCCTTCATGGCTCGAACCCCAACCCCTCAAAAAGCCCGGCTCACCCCCCCGGCCGCCGGATCTAGACTTACATTCTCGGCCATTATCCATGCCGCGGCAACGGCGGGCCGGCAGTCGCGTCGGGCTCAGGCCACGCGCCCGGCCCCGCCGGCCACCGCCGCGGGCAGCTTCAGCAGCCGCAGCGCGCTTCGGTTCGCTGGCGAAGAAGCGGCCGATGTCGTTGGCCATCCGCACCAGATGCTCGACACCCTTCCTCTCGCCGCTCACCGCATTGCCCTCACCGCATTGCCCACCGACCGTCCGATATTCACCAATCAGACTTTCAACTACCCACTATTTGTCCGCCTTGGACCGCCTGCGCAAGGCTGTTCGACAAGGCCGCAAGATCCGCCGGAGTGTTGATATTCGCGAAGGATTCCGGGGTGCTGAAGAACACGTGCCGAGCGCCCAACTGCTCCAGCAGGCGCCAGGTGGCAGGATGACGCCCGCCCGCCAATGCCTCTGTCAGCTGAGGCAAAGCGCTCACTGGCCACACGGCGCACAGGGGTTGATTGCCATCGACGGTCTCGGCCATCGCGGCACCGTCGCCCGCGGCCTCGAGCAACCGGGGAAACAGCTCTTCGGGCAGGCTCGGCACGTCACAGGGACTCACGGCGAGCGCGCGGGCTCCGAGTTCACGCGCCCACTGCAGGCCGACCTTCACACCCGCCAGCGGCCCGAGTGGGTCGCCCTCCCGGTCGTGCAGGACGGGCAATCCTGCGGCGAGAGCCAGGGCCTCGGCCTGTGTCCCGGGCCGTGCATTGACGGCCACCACGGGGCACGTTCGCTGCAGGCGCCTCACGGCCCACATCAGCAGCGGCACTCCGAAGAGCATCGCGACCGCCTTCTCGCCTCCGAAGCGCACGGAGCGGCCGCCGGCGATGACCACACCGGCGACCGGGGACCGGACGGGACCTTCTGGGGCATCGAGGCGCATGATTCGGCCCTCGTAGTGTACGCTCGGGCACCACAGGGACATGACCAAGGTAGTGGGCATCGCAGGTTGGAGCGGCTCGGGCAAAACGACATTGCTCGCCCGGCTGATACCGCTTCTGCGCAGTCGCGGTCTGACTGTGGCCACACTGAAGCACGCTCACCATTCGTTCGATGTCGACCAGCCCGGCAAGGATTCCTATGAGCATCGTAGAGCCGGCGCCGGCGAGGTGATCATCTCCTCGGCCCGCCGCTGGGTGCAGATGCACGAGATCGGCGATGGCGCCGAAGCGACGCTGCCGCAGTTGCTGGCGAAGGTCTCGCCCTGCAATCTGGTGCTCGTCGAAGGCTTCAAAACCGAGCGTTATCCTAAAGTCGAGATTTTCCGTGCGTCTCTGGGCAAGCCACCACTGTACCCACAGGACACGCAGATCGTCGCGGTCGCCACCGATCAGCCGTTGTCCGGAACCGATATCCCCTGCGTGGATCTCAACGACATCCCCGCCCTAGCGGATCTGGTCCTCCGGAAGGCGCAACCGATCGAGGCGGTCATCGCAGCTCTGAGCGTCCCGCAGCTTTGAGCGTCCCGCAGTCTGATGAAAAAACCTGCTACCTCAGCGGGTTAGCCTGATTCCCGGTCCAGGATGGCGGTACAACCGGACTTTCCGCAAACCTGCCAATCGCCCCTGCAGTCAGTAAGATATCGGCATGCAGGACCGTGACAACTACGATGACGTGAGCAAGGTTAGGCGTTTCGACCATCCCGGGAAGGGCAAGGGTCGCGCCCGTCCGGTGCCCAAGGGCCGACAGGTCGATCTTCATGCGAAGGCTGCCATCGAGGCGCTGCTCGCGGACGGGCCGCGCGAGCGGCACCTGCTCATCGAATATCTGCACCTGGTTCAGGATACGTATGGCCAGATCTCGGCCCCGCATCTGGCGGCGCTCGCCGATGCGATGCGCCTGTCCTTCGCCGAGGTCTACGAGACCGCGACCTTCTACGCGCACTTCGACGTCGTGAAGGAGGGTGCGCCCGACATCCCCCCGCTCACCGTCAGAGTCTGCGACAGCTTGACGTGTTGCATGCTGGGGGCCGAGGGGCTGCTCGCCTCGCTCGAGAGCCAGCTGCCCGAGGACGTGCGTGTCGTGCGCGCGCCCTGCGTCGGTCTTTGCGACCAGGCCCCCGCGGTGGAGGTCGGTCACAACTTCATCACGCATGCGACGCCGGATGGCGTGAAGCATGCGGTCTCGCATCGTGACACCCACCCCCACATCCCGGACTACATCGACTTCGAGGCTTATTGCGCCGCGGGTGGCTACGTCACCTTGGAGCGACTGCGCTCCGGCGCGCTCAGCGCCGCAGAGGTGCTCGCGGCGTTGGATGATGGCTCGCTACGGGGCCTGGGCGGCGCGGGCTTCCCGACCGGCCGTAAGTGGCGCTCGGTACTCGGAGAGCCCGGACCCCGCCTGATGGCGGTCAACGCCGATGAGGGCGAGCCCGGCACCTTCAAGGACCAGTTCTTTCTCAACAGCGACCCGCATCGCTTTCTGGAGGGAACACTCATCGGCGCCCACGTCGTCGAAGCCACCGATGTCTACATCTACGTGAGGGACGAGTATCCGATCGCCCGCGAGATTCTGGCGACCGAGATTGCGAAGCTGCCGGCGGGCGGTCCGCCCATACATATGCGTCGTGGGGCAGGCGCCTATATCTGTGGAGAGGAATCCTCGTTGATCGAATCCATCGAAGGCAAACGTGGACTGCCCCGCCACAGGCCGCCGCTTCCCTTCCAGGCCGGAATCTTCGGCCGTCCCACGTTGATCAACAACGTCGAGACCCTGTACTGGGTGCGTGACCTGATCGAAAGGGGGCCGGCCTGGTGGAAGAGTCATGGCCGCAATGGTCGATTCGGGCTGCGATCGTACTCGGTATCCGGCCGCGTCAGGAATGCGGGAGTGAAGATCGCACCCGCTGGCATCAGCGTCCGGGAGCTGATCGATGAGTACTGCGGTGGCATGTGCGAGGGGCACACGTTCGCCGCCTACCTTCCCGGCGGCGCATCGGGCGGCATCCTGCCGGCATCGATGGGGGACATCCCGCTGGACTTCGGTACGCTCGAAAAATATGGCTGTCTCATTGGATCGGCCGCGGTGATCGTGCTGTCCGACGAGGACGACGTGAAGCAGGCCGCTCTGAACCTGATGCGCTTCTTCGAGGACGAATCCTGCGGGCAGTGCACACCGTGTCGTTCGGGCAC
>JASHPX010000109.1 GCA_030037905.1 Gammaproteobacteria bacterium | reverse complement strand
TCAACGACGCCAGCGAGCGCCTGACCAAGCACGGCATGCTGATCGGCATCGAGATGCACGCCGTCGATGCTGCTCGATGACGTCACGGTTGCGGCATCGAAGTAGTGGCAGCCGAGTGAGGTGCATACCTCCTGATACGCTTCGGCCAAACCGGCGCACTTACCTGCGGCACCGGCAAATTTCGGGGCAATCGGACCCTTCGGGGCCACGATCGGCGGCGGTACGACGACCAGGACCGGTGGGATCGGCATGCCCGGCTCGACGGGCGCCAGCCGGATGGCCTTGACGAGCGTCGCGATCCCTTGGGCCGCGTGCCAGGCGGTGTGTGGATGCACGGCTTGGAAATCGTTCGTGCCAAGCATGAGGATCACCAGCGCCAGGGGCGAGTGCATCTCGATCTTCTGGGCGAGGCCGACCAGGCCATTACGACCGGGTAGAAACGGATCCTCGAACACGGTGCGCCTGCCGTTCAGGCAATCCTCCAGGATTCGGACCTGATGGCCCGCCTCAAGAAGCGTGCGCTCGAGCACGCCCGGCCAGCGCTGCTCAAAAGGCAGGCGCTTGCGAGTCGTCGGAACGATTCCCCAAGAGAGCGAGTCGGCGTAGACGAATAGCTGTTGCATGGGATATGAGAGGGTTCGCCGTTGATGTTGTCCGAGCGTGGGGTTGGACAGGTCTGATCGATTGCCTCAGTGCCGTAGGCGAGCCGCGGCGGAGCCGGATTGTGCGCCATCCGCCGTCAAGCCCCGAATTTCCGTCAGCAGCGCCTGCAGATCGGAATCCTGCGTGAACGGGTTGATCACGGTCACTCGCAGATGCACCCCGCCGGGCAGGCGGGTCTGTGAGATGTAGAACTTTCCGCTTCCGATGAGTTTTTGCCGGATGGAGCTCTGCAGGGCGTCCAGCGCCGCGGCGGGCACTTCCGCGGGCACATGCCGGAAGCAGACGATGTTGGCCTGCGGCGCCACTGGGGCTTCGAAATCGGCGCTCGTGCGCAGCACCTCGTAAAAGCGGTGGGCCAGCGCGTAGCGGCCGGCAATGTAATCGGCAAAGTACCGCGTGCCGTAGACCTGCAGGCAGACGAAGACTTTCAGCGCCATCATGACCTTGGTGCATTCGATGGTGCGCTGACCGAGGTTGTACCATTCCTGCTCGGCGCTGCCCTCGAAGAGGTACGAAGCATCCTGCGCGAAGGTGGCATAGGAATGCGTCTTGTCGCGAAATACCACCGCCGTGCACAGCGCCGGCATGCGCAGCATCTTGTGCAGGTCCCAAACGAGCGAGTCTGCCCGACCGATGCCTTCGAGTAGCGGCGCATACTGCGGCACGAGTGCGGCGCCGAAGCCATGAGCGCCGTCGACGTGAAGCCATAGGTCCCGAGCTGCGCAGAAATCCGCGATGCGCTCGAGCGGATCATAGCTACCGGTGGCGGTGGAGCAGGCGCTGGCGACGACGGCGATGGGTTCGCGGCCCGCGAGCCGGGCCGCCTCATAGGCAGCGGGCAACGCGGCGGGGTCGAGCCGCAGAGCCGCATCGGTGCTGACGGCAACGACGCCCTGCTCACCGAATCCCATGATCTGCGCGGCACGGCTCACACAATAGTGCGCCTGCGCGGAAACCAGCACCGCCGGACGGGGCCCTCCTGGCGCATAGCCGTCGCGCCATAGATCGCCCAGACCTTTGCGCTTGCCGATGACCTGGCGCGCAGCGAGCAGCGCGGTCAGGTTGCCGAGCGAGCCTCCGCTGGTGAAGAGCCCGCCGGCCAGCTCGGCTTCGAAGCCGGCGAGGCCGGCAATCCAGCGCACGAGGTGTGCTTCCATGACGGTTTCGACCTGGCCCATCTCGTAGACGGCGGAGCCGTTGTTGAGCAGTGCCGAGATGAAATCACAGGCCGCGGCGAGCGGCAGCGGTGCGCTCACCTGGTGGCCTATGTAACGCGGGTGGTGCAGGTGGTTGGACTGCGCAAGAGTGCGTTTCAGCAGCGCGCAGGCCTCCTCCATTCCCTTACCGAGGGCTGGGACCGGTAGATCCCAACGCTCGAGCATCGCGTCGGGGGCCGCATGAGGCAGGACGGGAAGCGCGCCCGCCTTGGCCTGCTCCAGATAGGAGGCCAGCAATTGTGTGATCTTCTCGAGTATGCCGGCACCCAGCTCCTCCTGGTTGCTTGCGTTCCCAGCGTCATCAGCGGGTGACATGTCCTGGTGGCCTGTTAATCAAAAGTCGGAACGTGAAGATCTTTCTATCATGTCGCAGTCGCGAAAATGTTCGATGACCATGAAGAGCATCGCTGATCTCCCACTATGCAGGCTAGCCGCCAGTACGGTCTTGATGAACCTGGTCGACGGTTTGAGGTCGGCACGCTTTGACTCCTGACTTCTTCTCGCGCGGCTTTCGATCTGGCACAGGTATTTTCAGATCTTAGTCGTTTCGTACGTCAGCCGCCTGGAGGCTCGTCGAACGCTCTTGCAAATTAACCCGGTATGAACTCGGGCAGGATCCTCTGGATCCGCCAGCTGACGCCCGATGACCGTTTCAACGTCGCATGCCTGGCGGGTGCTCGAGCGAACTGTCCCGAAAACCAGGATCGGACTTCGATATCGGGGCCTCCCCAATTCTCAGGTCTCTGCCGCGCGGCAGAAAGGTGCTGATCGTCGGCCAAAAGTCTGGTGTGGTCTACGGTCTGGACCTCGATCATCACGGAGCGATCGTGTGGCAGAAGCGCATCGGTCGAGGCGGTCCTCTCGGTGGGATCGAGTTCGGAGGCGCTGCCGACGACTCCGCTGTCTACATGCCACTTTCTGATCTATCAGCCGATCCTCGTACGGGGGTGGACTGTTCGCCCTCGATATTGCCACCGGAAGGCAGCTCTGGCACGCCGTGCCGGCGCAGCCCGATTGCTTTGCACATCGAGGATGCAGCGCTGCGCAAGAGGATCCGGCCTCGCTGATTCCGGGAGCCGTTCTGCTCGGTTCGCTCGACGGTCATCTGCGGGCTTACGACTCTCGCGATGGTTCCGTGATCTGGGATTTCGGTTCGCTGCGGGATTTTCATTCCGTCAACGGTGTCAGGGCGAGCGGCGGGTCATTGAGCTTTGCAGGCCCTGTCGCCGGACTCGGAATGATCTTCGTAGACTCCGGATATTCGACCAACGCGGGAATTCCAGGTAACGTCCTGCTCGCGTTCTCCGTGAACGGCAACTGAAATGAAAGGGGGACGCCTCCACAGTCCTCCAACGCTGGAAGTGGGCACGCGGCGGACAGCGCGGCCGCTGGCATCGGGCGTGATCAGATAGCGCAGAAGCGAGAGCACAGATGAACATAGATCTGAGCGGCAAGACGGCGCTGGTGAGCGGTTCGACCGGCGGCATCGGTTTCGCGATCGCGCAGGGCTTGGCCGAGGCCGGTGCGCGCGTGGTGCTCAACGGGCGCGAGCGGACCGGCGTGGACGAGGCCGTGGCGCGGCTGCGCGGGCGCCAGCCGCGAGCAGACGTGTCCGCTGTTGCGGCCGATCTCGGTAGCGCCCAGGGCTGCGCGACCCTCGTGCAGCGCGTGCCGCAGGTGGACATCCTGGTAAACAACGTCGGCATCTTCTCGCAGCAGGACTTCTTCGAGACGGACGACGAGGTCTGGGAGAGATTCTTCAGCGTCAATGTGATGTCCGGCGTGCGTCTGTCGCGTGCCTATGTGCCGGGCATGGTAGCGCGCGGCTGGGGACGCGTGATCTTCGTGTCCTCCGAATCGGCGCTGAACGTTCCGGCCGGGATGATCCATTACGGTATGACCAAGACCGCGCAACTCGCGCTCTCACGCGGGTTGGCCAAACGTCTCGCCGGCACCGGGGTCACCGTCAACGCCATCCTTCCGGGACCGACGCTGTCCGACGGCATGCGCTCGATGCTGCGCGAAGCGCAACAGAAAACCGGTAAATCGGCCGAGGAGCTGGCTGCGGAGTTTGTCATCGCCCACCGCGCGAGCTCCATCATCCGCCGGGCCGCGACGGTCGAGGAGGTCGCGAACCTCGCGGTCTACATCGCCTCGCCG
The DNA here is from genome assembly GCA_030037905.1 of Gammaproteobacteria bacterium. Taxonomy (GTDB): domain Bacteria; phylum Pseudomonadota; class Gammaproteobacteria; order Steroidobacterales; family Steroidobacteraceae; genus FEN-1191. Next base: position 18,726 of record JASHPX010000109.1, on the reverse strand, counting down.
CTGTCCTCCGCCAGCACCGGCGCGGCGCTGCGCGTGGACGGCGGAGTGGTCGACACGATCGCGTGACCCCGGCACGGCAGCGCATGACGCAAACACCCGTGTAGAGGTGTGAACCCCCCGGACGAATACGTTTGATGTATTCGTCCGGGGGGTTCACACCTCTACACGGAGTTTAGATATCGGGCGCTGCCGTGCCAGGGTCACAGCGTCGCGCGTACACCGGCGAACACCGCAACCGGCGCTGCCGGACTCTGGAAGCGATTGTCGACGCCCGGACCATTGGTGACGCCATTGGGCGGCACCCCGGGAGCGCCGATTCCCGTCGGGTCGCTATAGATACCGTAGGTCGCGTAGTGCGCGTTGAAGGCGTTGTCGAGCGTTGCGAACACCTGCACATGGTGCGAGAGCTGATAGGAGGAGTGCAGGTCCACGACCCAGTAGCCCGGCAACGGGGCGTTCTGATTGGATTCGTCGCCGAAGTAGTATTGGCTCCCGACTACACTCAGGGCGGCACCGATGCTCCAGCCGGGCTCCAGCAGGTAGTCGCCGCCGACCTTGAAGCGATTCAGTGGAATGCCGGGGAGCCGATCGCCCGGCCGCACGAGGATATTGCCGTCCGCGTTCTGATAGGGGTTGGACGGGGAAGGTAGCAGCATGGTGGACTGGAAGGTCGCCTGGATGTAGCTGTCGTCGATGTATGCCGACCATTGGCGGCTGCCATAGCTGAGGCTGAACTCGATCCCCTCGCGACGCGTGGCGGGAATGTTCTGAAAGAATCCGCTGCTCACCGAGGTCGCGATGCCGTAGATGTCATCGAGCAGGTCGGTGCGGAACACACCGAGTGTCCAGGACAGGGTGGGATTCTGCGAGCCTGCCGCCGCGCCGCCGCCGGCATCCTCGTCCGCTGCGGCCGCACCCGTGGCTCCCGCCGCCGCGCCGATGCGGCCGCGCAGCCCGAGCTCGTACGTGTGCGCGACGACCTGGCGCAGCGTGGGAGGATCACCGGCGAGATTCGAGGGCAGCAGACACGGTTGCAGCGGATTGGAGCACTCGATCTCACTCGCCGTCGGCGCGCGCGTGTTCTCGGCAAACCCGGCGTAGATTCCTAGTTCTGAGGACAGTTGCTCCGTCAGTCCGAGCGCGGGGTTGAAGTGTGTGTAGCGGTTGTCACCGGTCAGGTTGCTACCGAGCTGGTCTCGCAGGTCGAGCTGCGCGACGTTGTAGCGGCCGCTCGCGGTCAGCGCCAGGGCGCGTGTCACGTTGAACGTGTCGGTGGCGTAGAGACCCTCGTATTGATCGAAGGCTCTCAGCGACACGGGAGTGGCACCGAAGGGTGAGCTCTCGGGAGTGTCGACGATCAGGTCGGAGGGCAGCACCGTCAGCTGCGAGTTGATCACGCCGATTTGCGTGCCGGAGTAGAAATCCACCGTCGCGTAGTCGAAGGTTGCCCCCGCCGAGAAGACGTTATGGTGTTCGCCGAGCGTGGCATCATCGCTCGCCTGCAGCGCTGCGCCTCGCCCGAAGGCGCCGATGCGCTCGAAGTCGTTTTCGCCGATGGGGACGGTGCCGCCGTCCGAGATGTCCGGCAGCAGCTGCCCGGCCGAGTTGGTCAGGGGCGTTGCCCCATCGGATTGACACAGTGAGCCGACGTAGGAGGCCGCGGTGCAGGCGATGTAGTTGGTCGTGTTACCGTTCGAGACCGTCTGTCCGTACTGGCGGTAGTAGGCTACGCCCTGCAGCGACAACGTGTCGGTCGCGTGCAGCGTGGCGTTCAGCGTGATGAAGTCGAGCCGGTTCAGGTTCGCCTGCGGGCCGGTAAACACCAGCCAACGGCTGATCGCGAGCTCCTGTACAGGCGCCGCGCCCTGACCGGCGAGCGCGTTGCGGTCCCCGGTGAAGCTCAGGTCGAGCGTGGCGCGATCATTGCGCGCACTGAGCACCGCATATATCTGGCGCACCGAGTCCTGCGCGAACTCGCGCCAGCCGGTCTCGTCGAGCGCCTTGCCGGCCACGTAGGCGCCGAAGTTGCCTGAGCTGCCACCGGCCTGGAACTCCCCCGTGCGCTGCTGGAAGGAGCCGCCCGAGACATCGGCCTCGGCGTCGTGGTAGTCGAAGCCGTCCTTCATGGACACCGACATGCCGGCGCCGAGGGCGTTGAGTCCATACACGGGGCTGTCGCTGACGACGGTCATGTGATCGATCGCGAGGTCCGGGATCAGGTCCCAGTTGACCGTGTCGCCAAAGGCCTCGTTGATGCGCACGCCATTCTGGTAGACCGCCAGCCCCTCGGGCGTACCGAGCACGGGCGAAGCCTCGAAACCGCGATACAGGATGTCGGGCTGGTAGGGATCATCGAGGTTGTCGTTGACGTTGACGCTGCCGAGCTGTCGGATCATCGCTCCGGTGAGGCTCGGCGTGCCCTCGCTCGACAGGTCGGCGGCCGATAGCGTCTGCACGTTGCCGGGCACCAGGTTGGGGTCGATCACGGGACCTGCGATCGCGGTGGCCTGCACGGTCACTGGCGCGAGGTTGGGCGCGAACGCCTGACCCGCGTTCGCTGCCGGCGGCTGCGCCTGCACGCGCGCGGACATACCCACGCACAGCGCGATTGCATAACATGTCAGCAGGCGGCGGGCGATGTGCTGGCGGGACACGGCACTGCACTCGAGGGTAGTTGGCGTCTGGTGGCGCAGTGTCTGCAAAGCCCCCGGCATCTGCCAGAGCATGGTTCCCGGCCGCGGCGGGAATTATTCCTGGGCGGTCCGCTGTGCGTTACCCAGAGGTGTGCCATGTCTGAATCCCATGCGGTGCCGACGCCGGCAGATTCGTCGCGACGCTCGATAGCGACGTCAACGTGGCGTGACAGCACGATCGTGGCCGCCCTCACCGTAGCGAGCCTGCTGCTGTCGGCGCACTTCCAGCTTGCCGAGGCGTTCTACGCATCCACTCGGCGCTGGGAATCGCTGCAGCTCGACGAGCTGTCCACGGGGCTGCTGGTGCTGGCGATGGGACTCATCTGGCTGTCCTGGCGGCGCAACCGTCTCGCCCGGCGTGAGCTGCGCGCTCGTGCCGCCGCTGAGGCGGCGCTCGCGGCCGCCCTGAACGACAACCGCAGGCTCGCCCAGGAGCACGTGCGCATCCAGGAGGCCGAGCGCAAGCACCTGGCCCGCGAGCTGCACGACCAGCTCGGGCAGTACCTGAATGCCATCAAGCTCGATGCCGTCTCGATCGCGCAGGCCGGCGCACCCGGCGCGCTCGATGCCGCGGTGGTGCAGCGCGCGGCCGCGGCCGTGATCGATAGCGTCGATCATGTCTACGGTGCCGTCACCGATATGATCCGCAGGCTCCGGCCCGTCGGGCTCGATGAGCTCGGACTGGCCGCGGCGATCGAGCACTGCGTGGATCAGTGGCGTGTACGGCTGCCGGGAACCACCTTCGAGCTATCCGTCAGTGGCGACTTCGAGGGACTGCCGGAGCCGCTGGCGCTGACGGCTTATCGGATGGTGCAGGAGGGACTCACCAATGTGTACCGCCACGCCGCTGCGGGCCGGGTAGATATCCGCCTCGCGCGAGAGCACCCGGCTGCCATGCTGCTGACGGTCGCGGACGATGGCCGCGGCATGCAGCCCGATGAGCGCACCGCCGGCTTCGGGCTCAGCGGCATGCGCGAGCGCGTCGAGATGGCGGGCGGATCGTTCGTGCTGAGCAGCGCGCCGGGCCGAGGGCTCACGCTTACGGCACGGCTGCCGGTGCTGGAGTGCGCGGCATGAGCGCAACTACACCTGCGGTGCAGGCCGGGCAGTGCGCCGTAGGCGCTCGAGAGTCAGCGTCGAGCCGCTCCACGCCTCTGAGTGTGCTACTGGTAGACGATCACGCGGTAGTGCGGGAAGGCTACCGGCGCCTCCTCGAGCGGCACGGGGACATCGCGGTCGTCGCCGAGGCGGCGGACGCCGATTCGGCCTGCGAGATGTTTGTGCGGCTACGACCGCAGATCGTCGTCATGGACATCACCCTTCCCGGCGTCAGCGGCATCGAGGCGATGCGTCGCATGCTTACGCTGCAACCCGCCACGCGGGTGCTGGTGTTCAGCATGCACGAGGATGCCATCTTCGCGCGCCGTGCCCTGCAGGCCGGCGCCTACGGCTATGTGACCAAGGGCAGCGCGCCCGCTGTGCTGCTCGAGGCGGTGCACACAATCGCCGCCGGCCGCCGCTATCTGAGCCCCGGCATCGCCGAGCAGCTGGCGCTGGGCGACAGTCTGCTCGACCGCCAGGCGCGCCACGGCCTTTCGGCGCGCGAGTTCGAAGTGCTGCGACTCCTCGCGCAGGGACACTCCGTGCGCGACATCGCACAGACAATGGGCCTGACCGCCAAGACCGTCGCCAATCATCAGTCGGTCATCAAGCAGAAGCTCGGCGTCGAGAGCGCCATTCAGCTGCTGCGTGCGGCCAGCCGGCTGGGCCTGCTCAACTCGATGGCCGCGCCGTCCTCAACCCTCGGCCCGGACTCTCCCGAGGACGGCCCCGCCTAGGCTGCTAAGGCTGCTGCTCGGCTGCCAAGGCTGCCTACTGCCGGGCCTCGTGACCGGCGGCGTAGTCGCGCAGCGTGGCTCGGATGAAGCGCAGCACCGGTGTGGAGACCGTCATGTCCGACGAGTCGATGGAGAACACCTCGGCCATGTGACTCTCGCCCTTGGCGACGAAGGTGGTCGGGCAGTGGCTCTGCCCCACCTCGCACAGCGCATCACTGAGCGCCTCGTTGAAGGCGCTCAGTCCTCCGTTGACCGACATGTTGACGCCGGGATCCATCCCCGCATTCGCCAGCATGATGCGCACGTGAGTGCGCTTGAGCTCCGGCAGGCTCGAGCGGGCGAGCAGCGTCGCGGGATCAACCTGGGGGCCGAAGCCGCCACCGCCCCCGCGGCGGCCCCCGGGCCGCCCACCGGCTGCTCCGGGTGCACCGCCGGGTCCCGCCGCGCCGGCGCGCGGTGGGCCACCGAAGCCTGGGATGTTGTTGGGCCCTCCCGGGGTCCCGGGGGCGGCCCCGGGCAATGCCCCGGCCGTGGAAGTCATGCCGCCGGGCTCATGGCAGTAGCTGCCGGCGCTGGCCATCTGGGCGGCGAAATTGCGGCCACCGAGCGCCTGCGCCTGGATGGGCGCGATGTTGAAGCCGCCCGACATGAAGATCACTCCGATGACCCCCACGCCCTTCGGGCCCCACAGCTCCGGCCGGCCGATATAGGTGCCGAGCGGCACGTTTCCGGCCGAGTGGGCCCAGATGATCATGCGATTGGCGTCGCCGTGGTACTGCGCGATGTGATCCTGCACCCACTGGATCATGCTGGAGACGTCGCGAGCGCCGCCGTCCCAGCTGCGGCTGAAGTGCCGCTGCATGTTGACGACCACCATGCCATGCTGGGTACCCCAGCGGCCGATGTTGTCGTAGAAGGCATTTGCGGCCTTGTCCTGGATCTCGATCTTATTGCCGGCGCCGCCAGGCACGTAGATCAGCACCGCACGGGAGGCGGCGCCGCGGTCCGCCCAGAAGATATCGACTACGTCGTCCGGGTTGGACCCGAAGGACTGGTTGCGCGCGATATTGATGCCCGGATACAACGGCGTCACATCGCTGGTGATGTCGTTCTGGGGCATCAGCGGCCGGTACAGGTCGGCCGTGCACGCCGGGTCGACGATCGGGCCAATCTTCTTCAAGGCCGCCTCGATGTTCGGCGGCACCTGCGCTACCGCGACGCCGGTGAGCAGCATGGACAGCAGCAGCGGGGCGATAGCCCGTAATGGGCGCACCCCTCGGAGGGGGGCGGTCGCACCGGCGGCGGGCGTACCGGCAGATCCGGCAGTGACTCGGAGTTTCACGATGACCCCCTGGTTGCACGGTGACCGGCGGTGTATCGCCGTTGTCGGGTGAGTGTAGCAGGACGGGGCGCGGAGGGCAGCTGGCGCGACAAGCCGGGACGGCGGCATACGACATAGGAGTCCTGCGTAGAGGAGCGGGAGCTTCAGGCGAATACCTTTGATGTATTCGCCTGAAGCTCCCGCTCCTCTACGCAGAGTTCACACGCCGCGCGCCGCCGTCCTGGCCTGCCGCGCCGCGCCGGCCTCCCTACTTGCGCCAGAACGCCGGAGTCAGCAGCACCGCGAAGGTGATGATCTCGATACGCCCGAGGAACATGGCGGCGATGCATACCCAGCTCTGGAAATCGCTCAGCGCCGCGTAGGTGCGGCCCGGTCCGACGCTGCCCAGGCCGGGACCGACATTGTTGATGCAGGCGACGATCGCCGAGAGCGCAGAGACCAGGTCCATCCCCGAGATCAGCAGCGCGAAGGTGAGCGCCGCAATGGTCATGAAGTAAAGGAACAGAAACGCCAGTACTGCAGACACCACGCCGTTGGGTACCACCTGACGGGAGATCTTCAGCGGCGAGACGGCCTGCGGATGCACCAGCGTGAACAACTCGCGCAGCGGTTGCTTGAAGAGGATCAGGGCGCGGAACATCTTGATGCCGCCACCGGTGGAGCCGGTGTTGGCGCACAGGCAGCTCAGGAACAGCATCCACAGCGGCGCGAATATCGGCCAGGCGCCGAAGTTGGAGTTGAAAAAGCCGCCGCCGGTGGCGAACGATACCACGTCGAAGGCGCCGAAGCGCAACGCCGTGAAGTAATCGGGGTACACGCGGTGCACATCCAGAAACAGCGCGATCCCGAGGCAGCTGATGATCACCACCAGCAGCATCCAGCGCGCTTCCGGATCGCGCCGGTAGACCTCGAAATTGCCGCGCCGCAGAGCGGCGAAGTGCGTGGCGAAGTTGATCGCGGCGATCAGCATGAACAGCGCCATCACCAGCTCGATCAGCGGTGAGTTGAAGTAGGCGATGTTGGCGTCGTGCGTCGAGAAGCCGCCGAGCGCCAACGTCGAGAAGGCATGGCAGATCGCGTCGAACAGCGACATGCCCGATGCCCACAGCGCCAGTGTGCAGGCCGCCGTCAGGCCCGCGTACACGTACCACAGCACGCGCGCGGTTTCGGTGATGCGCGGGGCGAGCTTCGCATCCTTGACCGTGCCCGGCGCCCCGGCCCGGTACAGCTGCATGCCCCCCACGCCGAGCAGCGGCAGGATCGCAACGGCGAGCACGATGGCGCCCATGCCGCCGAGCCAGCTGAGCGCCGCGCGCCACAGGTTCACGCAGTGCGGCAGGGTATCGAGGCCATGCAGTACCGTTGCCCCCGTGGTCGACAGACCCGACATCGCCTCGAAATAGGCGTGTGTGAAGGACAGGCCCGGCAAGTCGATCAGCAGCGGCACGCTCGCGACCGCCGCGGTGATCAGCCAGGCGACGGCGACCAGCAGGTACGCGTCGCGCGCCTTCAGATCGTAACGGAAGCGGCGCGTCGCGAACCGCAGCGCGAGCCCGCCGAGCGCCGCCAGCGCAGCGCCCGCGACGAAGCCGCGCAGTGCGCCGAACTCGCCATAGATCAGCGCCGTCACGATCGGCAGCAGGAAGTACAGCGCGAACCACGCCAGCAGCGAGCCGAAGATATTGAGCACCCCTAGCAGCGAGCGCATCGCTTACCGCTCTTCAGGGCTCGGTCTGGAACAGTCGCTCGACCGCGTCGATGTGCCGGCGGTCGGACAGGAACATGATGAGATGGTCCTCCGGCTCGATCACCGTGTCGTGATGGGCCATGATGACGGTCTCGGCGCGCACTACCGAGACGATGCTCGCGCCCTGCGGCAGCACGATCTGGTCCAGGCGCCGGCCTACCAATGGCGAACGGCCTCCCGAGTCGTGCACGACCGCCTCGATGGCCTCCGCCGCGCCTCTGCGCAGCGAGTGCACGCGCACCACGTCACCGCGACGCACGTGTGCGAGCAGCGCGCCGATGGTGACCGTCTGCGGCGAGATCACGATGTCGATGCTGTGGTTCTCCATCAGCTCGCCGTAGGACGGCCGGTTGATGAGCGCCATGACGCGCCGCGCCCCCAGACGCTTGGCGAGCATGGCCGAGAGTACGTTCGCCTCCTCGGAGTTGGTCAACGCCGCGAACACGTCGGCACTGTCGATATTCTCCTCGACCAGCAGTTCCTCGTCGGCGGCATCGCCGGCGAGCACGATGGTGTTTTCCAGCGTCTCGGAGATGCGCCGCGCGCGCCGCGCGTCGCGCTCGATCAGCTTGACCTGGTTGCTCTTCTCGAGCGTGCGCGCGAGACGGAAGCCGATGTTGCCTCCGCCGGCGATCACCAGGCGGCGCACGGGGTCCTCGCTACGGCGCAGCTCCGCCATCACGCGTCTGAGGTCATCCGAGGCGGCGACGAAGAAGATCTCGTCGTGCTCGTCGACCACGGTATCGCCGGACGGCCGCACCAGGCGCTCATTGCGGTATATGGCGGCGATGCGCGCCTCCGTATCCGGCAGGTGCTCGCGCAGCGTGCGCAGCTCGCGGCCGACCAGCAGACCGTCGCGCCGCGCGCGCACGCCGACCAGCTGCACGCGCCCTGCGGCGAAGTCCACGACCTGCAGCGCCCCCGGATAAGACAGCAGCCGCGCAATGTGCTCGGTCACCAGCTGCTCGGGGCTGATCCAGAAGTCCACCGCCAGCGCGCCCTCGGCGAACAGCGGCGCGCGGCTCGTGTACTCGGCGGCGCGGATGCGCGCAATCTTGGTCGGCGTACGGTACAGGGTGTGTGCGATCTCGCAGGCCATCACGTTGACCTCGTCGCTGCTGGTGAGCGCGACGAGAATGTCGGTGTCGGCGATGCCCGCGGCCTCGAGCACGCTCGGATAGCAGCCATGGCCGGCGACGGCGCGGATATCGAGCCGATCCTGCAGATCCCGCAGTGTGTCCTCGTTGGTGTCCACCACGGTCACATCATTGGCCGGCTCACGCGAGAGGTGATAAGCCGCCGTGCGACCCACCTGGCCGGCGCCGAGGATCAGAATCTTCATAGCCGCGTGCGCTCCCTGCCGCCGCGACGCTTGCCGCGACTGTTGTAGTGGTCGCCGCTCACGCCGCGCCGCTCACATCACTTCCAGATTGGCGTACTGAAGCATGAGCCACTTGGATCCCTGACGCTCGAAGTTCACCTGCACGCGCGCGTGTGATCCCTGTCCCTCGATGGTCAGGACTACGCCCTCGCCGAATTTACCGTGGCGCACGCGCGCCCCGAGACGCATGCCGCCAGCCAGTGTCTCCTCGAGCGAGCCGCGCGCACCGGCCATCGCCGGGACTGCGCCGCCGGAACGACCGGTGGCGGCGCCTGCACGGCCGTTGCCGTAGCGCGCCGGTGTCTCGCGCGAGGGGCGGTAGGTGCCGGGGTGCTGTACGGGATGCTGCGCGAGGCGGATGCGCGGGCGCACTTCCTCGAGCAGCTCGGGCGGCACCTCGCCGATGAAGCGCGACGCTGCATTGTAGGTATCCACGCCGTGCACGCGACGCTGCTCGGCATGAGTGAGGTATAGCTGCCGCATGGCGCGCGTCATGCCGACATAGCACAGCCGCCGCTCCTCCTCCAATCCTTCCAGGTCGCTCTGCGAGCGTTGATGCGGAAACAGTCCGTCCTCCATGCCGCACATGAATACCAGCGGAAACTCCAGTCCCTTGGCGCTGTGCAGAGTCATCATCTGTACGCAGTCCTCGAACGGCTCGGCCTGAGTCTCCCCGGATTCCAGCACCGCGTGCGCGAGGAAGCCCTCCAGCGGCGGCATATCGCCCTCGGGTACGAAGCCGCGCGCCGCGCTGACCAGCTCGGCGAGGTTCTCCACGCGCGCCTCGCCGCGATCGGCGCGCTCCTTCTGATAGTGCTCGACGAGGCCACTGCCGCGGATCACGTGATCGACCGCCTCGTGCAGGGGCAGTCGGGTAATCTCGCCCGCCAGCCGCTCGATCAGCGTGACGAAGGTCTGAATCGCGCCCCCCGAGCGCCCGGCGGGGCCGGCTCCGGCGGCGCCGGTTGCCGTGACGCTCGCACGCGTCGCGCTCCACAGCGAGCTGCCGGTTTCACGTGCGAGCTCACGGATCGCATCCAGCGTGCGCGCACCGATACCGCGCGCGGGCAGGTTGACGATGCGCTCGAAGGAGGCGTCGTCGTCGCGGTTGACGATCAGGCGCAGGTACGCCAGCGCGTCCTTGATCTCGGCGCGCTCGAAGAAGCGCAGCCCGCCGTACACGCGGTACGGCACGCGCGCCATGATCAGCGCCTCCTCGAAGCTGCGCGACTGCGCGTTGGAGCGATACAGGATGGCGGCATCGGCACGCGCGCCGCCGTGCTGCACCCACTCGAGCACGCGCGTCACCACGAATTCCGCCTCGTCGCGCTCGTTGAAGGCGGCGTACAGCTTCACGGCTGCCCCCTGTGCGCCGCGCGTCCACAGCGTCTTGCCGAGCCGGCTGGAGTTGTTGGCGATCAGGGCGTTGGCGGCCGCGAGGATTGCGCCGGTGGAGCGGTAATTCTGCTCCAGGCGCAGCAGCTGCGCCTGCGGGAAGTCGACCAGGAAGCGATGCAAGTGCTCGATGCGCGCCCCGCGCCAGCGGTAAATGGACTGATCATCGTCGCCGACGACGAAGGCAGCGCCACTCGCTCCCACCAGCAGACGTATCCACTCATATTGAATCGCATTGGTATCCTGGAATTCATCGACGAGCACGTGGCGGAAGCGGGCGCGATACTGAGCGAGCAGCTGTGGCTGGTCGCGCCACAGCTCGAAGGCGCGCAGCAGCAGCTCGGCGAAGTCGATCACGCCGGTGCGCGCACAGGCCGCCTCGTACTCCTCGTACAGCTTCACCATCTGTACCGAGACGCGATCGGCGCCGGCGCGCACCTGGCCGGGTCGCCGTCCCTCGTCCTTGTGCTTGTTGATGAAGTACTGCACGTCCTTGGGGGCCCAGCCGCTCTCGTCCAGGCCGCTCGCCTTGAGCAGCTTCTTGATCAGTCGCAGCTGATCCTCGGAGTCCAGGATCTGGAAGCCCTGGGCGAGGCCCGCCTCGCGCCAGTGCAACCGCAGCAGCCGGTGCGCGAGCCCGTGGAAAGTGCCGAGCCACATCGGGCCGCTGGGCACGCCGAGCAGCTGCTCGACGCGAGTGCGCATCTCCGCGGCAGCCTTGTTGGTAAAGGTCACGGCGAGGATGCCGTGCGGAGAGACACCCTCGGTGCAGATCAGCCAGGCGATGCGATGGGTGAGTACGCGTGTCTTGCCGCTGCCCGCGCCTGCCAGCACCAGCACCGGTCCCACCGGGGCGGTGACGGCGGCGCGCTGCGCGTCGTTCAGAGGATTGAGGATCGCGGACAGGTCCATGAGGGCAGCGGATTCTATCAGCTGCCGGATTTACCAGCTGCCGGGATCTACCAGCGGTTGCGCAGCTCGCGCAGGGCGAGGAATACCTCTCGGGGTGTCGGATCGGCGCGCGCGATCGCGCCCGCGCGGCGCAGACCTTCGAGGATTGCCGGGCTGCCCAGCCGGAAGAAGACGTTGATGTCGTGCTCCTCGGCGAGCGTGAGTATCGGTATGTGCTCGCCGCCGAGGGAGGCGCAGCGCCGTGCCAGCGCGCGCGCCGCCTCGTTGTCCGGTTCGCGGTCGAGCGTGAAGCCGAGATTGCGCGCCAGATAATCGTGGCCCGGCAGAACGCGCGAGGCGCGCGGCAGACGCGCGAGCACGCCCTGGAAGCTGTCGAACAGCAACTGCGGATCTCCACCGTGCAGGCAATTACCGGCGCCTGCGTTGAACAGCGTGTCTCCGCAGAACAGCGCGGGTGGCGTGCTGCCCGCAGCCTCTCCGTACAGGCACAGGTGGGCGCGCGTGTGACCGGGCGTGTCCAGGCAGCGCAACTCGACCGTGCGCCCGACGCGCACCACGTCCCCGCCGGACAGGCCGCGCGTGATGTCGCCGATGCGCGCTGCGGCCGCGGCGTGCGCCAGTACCGTCGCGCCCGTGGCCGCCACGACGGCGGCGTTGCCACCGGTGTGGTCGCGGTGCTCGTGTGTGTTGAGCACCTGGCGGATCGTCCAGCCCAGCTCCCGGGCGCGATCGAGCACCGCCGTGGCATTGAGTGGATCGACCGCGAGCGCCTCGCCGCTTTCCCCGCAGGCGATCAGATAGTGGTAGTTGCGCCCTTCGTTGGCCGCCCAGACGCGTTCGATCAGCATCGGTCGGCCTCCCTGAGCAGCGCCGCTAGAGCACCACCCGCAGGTAGTGATCGGCGAGCAGCGCGATGAACAGCCACATCAGGTAGGTGATGGAGAAGCGGAACACGCGCATCGGCAGCCCCTCGCGGCCCCCTTCGCGGCCCCCTCCCTTCAGGGCCATGACCATCCACAGGAAGCGCACGTCGAGCGCCAATGCCACCGCCAAATAGATGAGTCCGCTCATGCCCGTCATGTACGGCAGCAGCGTCACGATGCACAGGATCACCGTGTAGAGCAGGATGTGCAGCCGTGTCAGCTCGACGCCGTGGGTGACCGGCAGCATGGGGATCTGCACGCGCTGGTACTCGTGGCGCCGGGCGATGGCGAGCGCCCAGAAGTGCGGTGGCGTCCAGGCGAAGATGATCATGAACAGCAGCAGCGCGTGCGGATCCACGTGGTTGGTGACGGCGGCCCACCCGAGCACCGGCGGGGCGGCGCCCGCGGCCCCGCCGATCACGATGTTCTGCGGGGTGGCGCGCTTGAGCCATACAGTGTAGATGACCGCATAGACGATCAGCGAGCAGAAGGTCAGCGCCGCGGTGAGCAGATTCACGAACGCTACCAGCAGCGTCATCGACGCCACGCCGAGCAGCAGGGCGAACAGCAGTGCCTGCGCCTGCGAGAGGTGCCCGGAAGGCAGGGGCCGGCGCCGCGTACGCGCCATACGCGCATCGATGCGCGCGTCGAGCACGTGATTGACGGTGGCGGCGGAGGCGGCGGCCAGTGCGATGCCGAGGTTGCCGAAGATCAGCGCGTTGAGCGGGGGTATCCCCGGCGCGGCGAGCAACGTGCCAACCACCGCGGTGAGCATGATCAGCGCCACGACGCGTGGCTTGGTCAGCTCCAGGTAGTCACGCCAGCCGACCGGGATCGTCAGCGCGGGTTGCTCGGTTTGATTCATTTTGCGCGTGGGTCAGTGCGGTAGTTTGTCTGCGCCGTTGCGTGGATACGTCAGGCTGCCCGCAGCGGTCGCGCAGGGTTCAGAACGCGGTTCAGAGCCAGGGTCGCCAGCAGCAGCAGGGCAGCGCCGGCATTGTGCGCCGTGGCGAGCCACAACGGAAAGCCGCGCAGCACCATCGAGATCCCGATGGTCAGCTGCAGGGCCAGCAGTGCGATCACCAGCGCGCCGGCGCGCCGCACGCCGGTGGGTCGCGTCGCACGCAGCGCTGCGGCGGCCGCGCACAGCAGCGCCGCAGTCGTCACGACGGCGCCCATGCGATGCACCAGCTGGATGGCTACGCGCGCAGGACCCGCCAGCACGCCACCGTCGTAGTCCACATTGAGCGGATGCCAGAGGGTGAACCCGGCATGAAAATTCGCGTGCGGCCAGAAACTGCCCTGACAGGTGGGTACGTCCGGACAGGCGAGCGCGGCGTAATTGCTGCTGGTCCAGCCGCCGAGCGCGATCTGACAAGCGAGCACCAGGAGTCCTGCGGCTGCGAGGGCTCGGACCCACGCCGAGATGCCTCGGGGTCGGCCGCCCTCGGGCCACGCGTCGGCGCGCCGGCGCCACAGGGTCAGCACCAGCCACCACAGCAGTGCCAGCGTGGTCAGGCCGAACAGCAGATGCAGCGTCACGATCAGCGGCGTCAGCTGCCAGGTAACCGTGAGCATGCCGAGCGCCGCCTGGATCACGATGATGCCGAGCAGGGCCAGCGCGTAGCTGCGAGGCAGCAGGCGCTCGCGCCGCCAGGCGATCGATAGGGCTGCGAGCCACACAACCAGGATCGCGAGCGTGCCGGCCGCGTAGCGATGCACCATCTCGCGCCATGCCTTACCGATCTGCAGCGGCCGACCGTCGAGCGGATCGACCGCGGTATTGTGATCGGCGGCGGCTGCCGCAGGCGTGAGGTGTCCATAACAGCCCGGCCAGTCGGGGCACCCCAACCCGGCGTCGCTCAGGCGTACGTAGGCCCCGAGCACCACCACGCCCAGGCACAGCAGGAAAGCCACGAGGGCTACGGTGCGTACCAGGCTCGCGTGGCGCATCAGCCGATGCTCGACAGGTCGAGCAGCTTCTTGAGATCGTCCAGCAGCCCCTCCGGCCGCGCCCTGGAGTCGTAATGCATCATCAGATTGCCGCGGGGATCTACGATGAAGATCCCGGTGGAGCGCTGCGCTTCCGGGAAAGCCACGAGCAGCGCAGCGGTCGCGGGATTGGCAGCATTCACCGTGATCAGTCCGGGGTACTCTTGCGTGAGATAGTGGCGATCGCAGCACGGTGCGGTCGCGAGGAACACGCGCTGCGTGCGCGTGTATTGCCTGCCGAGGCCCAGGTGGGTCTGACGCATATAGTATAGCGTGCGACGGCAGTTCACGTCGCAGTTGCCGGGTCCCACGTACACCAGCGACCACTTGCCCAGGAACACCGGGGTGCTCAGTGGCCGAGGCGGCTGGATCAGCTGGCCATGATTGGTGCTTCCCGCCGGCCGCCAGCTCGAGCCGTAATAGATTCCCCAGGCGAGCAGCAGCGGGCCGAAGAACAGCAGCGCCAGCAGCGCCAGCATGCCACGGCTGCGTCCGCGCGAGGGCACGGGCGTGGGCACGGGCGTGGAGCTCGAGACGCCGCGTTTCATGGGGACACCGGTGCGGGCCCGGTCGTGCGCTTTCTGCGGTTGAGCAGCGCGTACAGCAGTACCGCCGTCGCCGCGAAGCCCCACCATTGGATCGCATAGGAAAGATGCTGTGCGGGGGTCATGCCCGGCGGCTTCCAGTCGCGCACATAACCCTGGGGCTGACGTGGATCCAGCAGTAGCTGGCGCGGCTCGAGTGGCCGGCCGAGCGCGGCCGCCAGATCCTTCATGGTCGGAAAGCTCGTGACCTTGGGCCAGGCGCTGCCAGGTGATGGCGGTATGTGGCCGAGCGAGATGCCTGGGACGGGCAGGTTGTCGAGCCGTCCGCGCGGATCCGCATCCGGGTTGCCCGCGAGCTCGATGTCGGGCAGGGCGCCTCGGGTCTCACTCAACGGCACCCAGCCGCGATTGACGATGACGGTACGCCCGTCGGCCAGCGCCAGCGGGGTGAGCACCTGGTAGCCCGGTGAGCCATCGTAGGACATATTCTCCAGCAGGAACTGATGGGCGCGGTCGTAGCGCCCCTGCGCGGAGACCTGCGTGTAGCGCGGCAGTGCCCGCATCGGCTGGCGGTCCAGATCGACGACGGCGTCCGTCCCGGCGAGAAATTGCGTCTGCAGCGCACGCGCCTCGTCGGCGCGGTGCCACTGCCAGCGGCCGAGCAGCACGAATGCCGCCACGCCGCCGAGGGTCAGCAGCGTCATGAGCCAGCTGGCGGACCAGTGGCAGCGACCGAATTCGAGTGTCAGAGGCAAGTACGAGGGTCCTGTGGGGAGCCGCCCATTTTGCCGCCTGAGGGCAGCACAGTACAGGGTTGGCGCCGGTAGCCCGCTATACTGTGTACGCACCGAAGTACGCACCGCAGCGGCCCGCTGGCATCCGCGCAGCGATTGCCGTCGTCCGCGGCGAACGGAAGGAACAGCGCATGGATATCATCCGCATCCTGGTGGTCGCCGTACTGGCAGCGATCGTCGTGAGCCTGGGAAACGCGCTGTACCACCTGTCCAAGGGCGACAGTAGCGCCAAGCTGGTCCGTGCCCTCACCGTGCGCATCGTGCTCTCGCTGCTGTTGTTCCTGCTGCTGATGGCGGCGTGGTGGACCGGCCTGCTCAAGCCGAATGGCTTCCAGCACTAGGCTAACCGAGCCAGGAGCTGCGCGCGGGGGGCTGCGCGCGCACATTTCCGGCCTACCCTGGCGTAGCATCCGGAGCCGATGAACCTCGCGACTCCCGTCGTCCGCCTGGCGCGCTCGCGCGACGCCGCGAGGATCGCCTGCATGTCCCGCGACTGCGTGGAGGTGGGGCTCGAGTGGAGCTGGACCGCAGCGCGCGTGCTACGCTCGATCGCCGACCCGTGCAGCAACGTCGCCGTGCTGACCGAGGGCGAGCAGCTGCTCGGCTTCGGCATCATGCTGTACGGGGATGAGGTAGCCCATCTGGCGCTGCTCGCCGTGCACGCCGCCCATCGTCGCCGTGGCCTCGGCGCGCGGCTGCTGCAGTGGCTGGAAAAACCCGCAGCCGTGGCCGGCATCGGTCGGGTGCGTCTGGAGGCGCGTGCCGACAATCCGGGCGCGATCGCGTTCTATCGTCGCTGCGGCTATCAGATCGGCGCGACGGTACCGGGCTACTACCAGTGCCGAATCGACGCGGTGCGGCTGGAGAAGGCGCTGTTCACCTGCGTCTGCTGACTGCAGCCCTGCAGGACCTGCTCCAGCAGCGTTACAGCAGCGCTCGGTGTAGCCCATCCGTGTAGATGTGTTGACACTCCTGGCGAATACATCAAAGGTATTCGCCAGGAGTGTCAACACATCTACACGGGACGCACCCGTCGAGTGCTGCTGTGCTGCCGTGCTGCTGGAGCAGATCCTGCAGCGTCAGAGCCAGTAGACGAAGGTGAACAGCCCGAGCCACACCACGTCGACGAAGTGCCAGTACCAGGAGACGGCCTCGAAGGCGAAATGATGCGTGGGTGTGAAGTGCCCGCGCAGCGTGCGCAGCCAGATGACCACCAGCATCGTGGCGCCGATGGTCACGTGCAGGCCGTGGAAGCCGGTCAGCATGAAGAACGTTGATCCGTAGATCCCGGTCGTCAGCCGCAGTCCGAGCTCGCGGTACGCTTCGCCGTACTCGCGGATCTGCAGCGCGACGAAGCAGAACCCCAAGAGGAAGGTCAGCGCCAGGAAGCTCTTGAGCAGCTTGCGATTGCCCGAGCGCAACCCATGGTGCGCGATGGTCACCGTAAGACTGCTGGTCAGCAGGATCAGCGTGTTGATCGCGGGTATGCCAAAGGGCGCCATCACCGAGAAGGTTCCACCCGGATTCGGCCCGAGGTGCGCCGGCCCGTTGCTCGGCCAGCCGGGATTGAAGTTTTGCCACAGAAGTAGCTTGTTCATGACCTTGACGCCTTCCCCGCCGATCCAGGGAATGGCCAGCCGCCGCGCGTAGAACAGCGCGCCGAAGAAGGCCGCAAAGAACATCACCTCGGAGAAGATGAACCACATCATCCCCATGCGGAACGAGCGGTCGACCTCCTGGTTGTAGATGCCCTGCTGGTTCTCGTCGATGACGGTGGAGAACCAGCCGAAGAACATTCCGAAGAGCAGCAGTGGACCGGGCAGGAACGCCCAGGCGCCCGCCCAGTCGTTCAGGTACGCGATCGCACCGGCCATGATGGTGAACAAGGCCAGCGAGCCGAGGATCGGCCAGGGGCTGCCGTGCGGAATGTAGTACTTGTCCGAAGAAGTAGTTGACATCGATCTCTCGCTGTTTCGATCTCTCGCTCTGCAGGTCTATTGCATTCCGTCAGTCCTACCAGCCCGTGCGGCTACCTGCCCGGCGCCCGCTATCGGCGTGGCGCCGACGGTGCGGGCGCGGCGGCTTGCGTCGTGCCGGCGGCCGGCGCTGCGCCGTGGGGTGCGCGACGCGCGTGAAAACCCGCCACCAGCGCGTAGGCGATATAGCCGAAATACAGGCCCAGCACGATCACGACCAGAGTCCAGATCGTAAGCCGCGCGCTCCGTCGCCGCCGGCCCTCGTCGATGGGATTCGAGCCGGATGCGCCGCGCCCGGCTCCGCGATCGTCTCCGGATCCCCGCGGCCCGTGGCCGGGCAGGCTGCTGCGCCGGGTCAAGCCGACGGAGCCTCTCGCCTGCAATGCCTCAGCCATGCGTCTGGTGCACCGGGGCGCCGGCCTCCAGGGTCGCCAGCGAGGGCGCCTCGGTCCAGCTGTGGTAGGGCGCCGGCGAGGGCAACTGCCATTCCAGCCCGCGCGCCCCTTCCCAAACGCGACCCGTGGCCCGCTCTCCGCCATGTGCACACTGCCACAGGACGATCACGAACAGAATTTGCGACAGGCCGAAGCCAAAGCCGCCGATCGACGAGACCATGTTCCAGTCGGTGAATTGCGTGGCGTAGTCGGGAATACGGCGCGGCATGCCTGCGAGGCCGAGGAAGTGCTGCGGGAAGAACAGCACATTCACGAAAATCGTCGACAGCCAGAAGTGCCACTTGGCAAGCGTCATGTTGTACATGTGGCCGGTGATCTTCGGCAGCCAGTAATAGACCGCGCCGATGATGCCGAAAGCGGCGCCCGTCACCAGCACATAGTGAAAGTGCGCCACGACGAAGTAAGTGTCCTGGTACTGGAAGTCCGCGGGCGCCATCGCCAGCATCAGACCGCTGAAGCCGCCGATGGTGAACATGAACAGGAATGCGAGCGCCCACAGCATGGGGGGCTCGTAGCTGATCGAGCCCTTGTACAGGGTCGCCGTCCAGTTGAAGACCTTCACGCCCGTCGGGATGGCGATCAGCATGGTCGAGAGCATGAAGAACAGCTCGCTCGCCAGCGGCAGCCCCACGGTGAACATGTGGTGCGCCCAGACGATGAACGACAGGAAGGCGATCGAGGCGGTCGCGTAGATCATCGCGTCGTAGCCGAACAGCGGCTTGCGCGAGAAGGT
>JASHPX010000108.1 GCA_030037905.1 Gammaproteobacteria bacterium | reverse complement strand
CGCCGCGGTGGCTGCCCCCAGCGCCCGCGTGCAGCGTGCGCTGCGGCGCGCGGGCGCGGCGGGCTTGGCCCGGCGCCGATTGAGAACTCTGTCATACGGGCAGCTGCGGCGTGTGCTGTTCGCACGCGCCTTCGTGCGCGAGCCTGATATCCTGCTGCTGGATGAGCCTTACGAGGGGCTCGATGCGTCGATGCGCGCGCGTCTGCGCGCGCTGGTGGAGAGGACCCTCAAATCAGGTATGACCGTGGTGATGGCAACGCATCATGACGACGAGTGGCCGGCCGGGGCCACGCACGAGTTGCAGCTGGCGAATGGACGCGTGGTGTATCGCGGTCCGCTGCGCGACCGGGGGCTCGCTCGCCGCCGGGGGCTCGCTCACTCATGAAAGCCCGCACGGTGGCGATTCTCGTCGGGCTGGCGATCATGGTGGCGCTGATCGCCGCCGGTGTGTTCCGGGAGCGTCATGCGGCCCGTCAGGCGCTTGGCGTACGGGTGTCCGTGCGGGGTGGAGATGGTGGCGGATTACCGCTCGCCCGACCCGCCGACGAGCACTTCGATGGGGCGGCGCTCGAGCGCGCCACACACGATCCTGCGGCGGCGGGACTGCAGGTGTTCATCGTCACGCGACATGGGCATCTCGTCTTTGCACGCTACGGCCGCGGCTTCGATGCCGACCGCGTGATCGACTCCGGACCGTTCGCACGCGTGCTGGTGGCGCTGCTCGCAGGCGTTGCCGTGCGCGATGGGGCGCTGCCCACCTTGCCGCCGGGGCACTTCGATCCCGCACAGCTGCGCGCGGCAATCGAGCGCGGCGCGCACCAGAGCTACGCGGACTATTTGTCCCGCACCCTCTGGCGGCGGCTCAACGCCGCGACGGCCTGGATCCGCTTGCCCGCGGCTGGCGCGGCCGAACCGGCCGACTGCTGTTTCGAGGCGCGCGTGCAGGATTGGATGCGCGTGGCCGGTCTGCTGATCAACGACGGCAGCTTCGAGGACACACAGGTCATTCCCCGAGGGTGGGTGGCACGCATGCGCCAGCCCGTATCGGCCGATGGGCTGGAGGGTATGGGCGTGGAGCTGCCCTCGCGGGCGCCGGGGGCCGGGACGTTCGATGCCGAGGACCTGATTTATCTGCGTGGCAACGGACACTGGCGGCTATGGATGGTGCCGAGCCTGCGACTCGCGGTGCTGTTCGGCGCGCCGGGCGCGGCGGGCGAGAGCCGAGCGCACGCGGCCGGCGCATCCATACCCGGGGCCGGCGCATCCGCGTGGGACCAGACGCGCCTGCCCGACCTGGTGATCGAGGCGATCACCGACCGGCCGTCGGCCCAGAGGGCGCAGTCGCTCATGCAGCAGCTCGTGCACGGTCACTGAGCAGGGCAGCTGCCTGACTGCAGCAGAGGTGTGCATACATGACGAAGTGCGGCATCTATTCGCTCGGCCAGCGGCGGCTCGTGACGGCGGGCGATGACTACTACATCGCTCCCGGTGCACAGGTCATCGGCTCCGTGACGCTGGGAGCCGGGGCGAGCCTATGGTTCAACTGCGTGCTGCGCGCCGATGATGAGGCCATCGAGATCGGCGCAGGCAGCAACGTACAGGACGGCGCGGTGTTGCACGCCGACCCCGGAACACCGACGCTCGTGGGCAGCGCGGCGAGCGTAGGTCACGGGGCGCTGTTGCACGGCTGCCGCATCGGCGATGAATCGCTGATCGGCAATCGCGCGATCGTGCTCGATCGTGTGCGCATCGGCCGTCACTGCATCGTCGCCGCCGGCGCTCTGGTGCCGCCGGATCATGAGATCCCCGACGGCTCGGTCGTGATGGGTGCGCCCGCTCGGGTGGTGCGCGCGGTCACCGAGGCAGATCTGGCACTGATCCGGCAGGCGGCCTCGCACTACCGCGCGCGTATCGCGCGTTACCGGGCGCAGCTGCGGGCGATCGACTGATACCCTGCTGCTGGTGCTAGGGCTGGTGCTGGTGCTGGTGCTAGTGCTGGTACTAGTGCTGCAGGGGTTTCTTCAGAAAGTCGTCGCGATTGCCCGAGCGCACGTTGACGTGCAGGGACTGGCGGCCGCGGGTCAGCGTGAGCGGCACCTGGGCGCCGGCGGCACCGGCGCTCCATACGGCGCGAAATAACTGCGGCAGGGAGCGCACCGGCTGCCCGGCAACTTCCGCGATGACGTCACCCGAGCGCAGTCCCGCGCGGTGCGCGGGACCGCCGCGCATCAGGTCGGCCACCATGACGCGGTCGGACTGCTCGGCGGTGTACACGCCGAGCCACGGGCGCGGCTGGCGTCGCGGCTGGCCCAGCTGGATCATGTCTTCGAGCACCGGCTCGAGCAGGTCCACCGGCACGAACATGTTGGCATCGAAACTCTCGTGCGCGAGCGCCTCCTGCACGAACAGCGAACCGACGCCGAGCAGCAACCCATCGGTGCCGATCAACGCCGTACCGCCCCACTGCGGATGCGGTGGGGCCGTGAACAACGCGTCATCGAGCAGGTATTCCCAGTAGCCCGCGAATTCACGCCGCGCGATGAGTCGCGCTTCGAGCGAGTGGCGCGCGCCGCCGTGGCCCACGACCAGCACGCGGTCGCCGATTCCCAGTGTCGTGGCGGAACCCCGCTCGAGCGGCGGCGCCTCGAGCGCTCCGAGCGGCTGTACCAGACCGAAGCCGCTGACCTGGTCGTAGGCGAGCGGATGCGCCTGCACGACACGGCCGTCGTGCGAGGTCAGCCAGATCGATTCGGCTTCGGTGATCAGATAGCCGATGGTCAGTACCACCTTACGCTCGGCGCTGCGAATCACCACCCCGGAACCGAGCCGCTCGGTGCCCAGAAAGGCTGCGGTGAAGCCGTCTTCGCTGGCCTCCACGTGCAGCTGCACGAGCGAGCGATAGGTAGCCTCGAGATCGAACTCGATACCCTCACGGCGCGGCCGCAGCGCCACGGGAAGTTCCCACTCTTCGCTCATTTCTCGCACCAAGGCACTGAAAGCATAGCGCGGGCCGGATGGGCCCGCGAGCCGGCCGCGAATCACCGGATGACGCCGCCACGCCCTGTTCTCAGGGAGAAACGCTGGTGGCGAATGCGATGACCGCATCCCCGATGATGCTGACCGACTGCAGCACTCCATCGGGGGCGTTGAGCGCCACGGTGACCCGTCCGGGACGTTCGACGTGGTGTCCCTGCGCACCGGAGAATTCGAGCACACCTGCCCTCACCGCCACGGACGGGCCCGAATCGAGCAGGCCGAGCTGGAGCAGGTAGGTACCCAGCAGGCCGTGGGCGTTGCCGCTGACCGGATCTTCCGGGATGCCGAGCGCCGGGCAGAACATGCGCGCCTCGGTGCGCACTTCGGACATGAGCGGACGCAGGGTGAACAGAAATACTCCCGGCGCGCCGATCTGGCGTGACAGCTGTGCGAGCCGCGAGGCGTCGGGACGCGCCCGCGCCAGTACATTCCCATCCGTGACCCCGAGCAGCAGGCGCGAGCCGCTCACACCGGCGATGCGGGGCGGGCAGCGCGGGTCGAGATCCGCGGCCGTGAGCGCCAGCGCATCGAGCAGCGGCGGCAGGGCGCGCGCGTCGGGCGCGCCGAGCAGTTGCGGTGGCGGCTGATGGATGGCGATGCGCGGTACCGAACCGGCAGCGAGCCGCTGCACGTTCACCCGGCCGTTCTGCTGCTTCTGGCGCGGCCGTGGCGACTCGCCGAGCGCGGCCAGCACGGCATGTACTGCCAGGGTCGCGTGGCCGATGAACGGCGCCTCCCCGTGCGGCGTCAGAAAGCGTACGCGCACATCGTGGTCGGCGTCGTCCGGATGCAGCACGAAGGCGCAATCGGGCGCCCCGAGCTCGCGCGCAATGGCGCGCATCTGCGGCAGCGACAGTGCATCGGCGTCGAGCACGACGCCGGCCGGGTTACCGGTAAAGCGTCGTGCCGTGAAGGCATCGACCTGGAAGACTCGTACGCCGCTCATTCGCCGCACCCCCACGGAGCCTCGCGGATTGTACCGACCCGCCGCTCGCCCCGGACCGACCGGGAGTATCCGGCCGGGTGGACGTGGCTTGCCAGCGCTGCGGCTTTGCTCGATAGTGCCGCGATCATGGAAGTCGGCGTCGAGCTCAGCTTCTATCCGTTACAGCGCGAAGAGTTTCTCGAGCCGATCCGCGCCCTGATCGAGCGACTCAACGCGCAGCAGGGGGTGCGCGTGGTGAGCAACAGCATGAGCACGCAGCTGTACGGAGAGTACGGGCTGGTGATGCAGATCCTCACGCGCGAGCTGCGCGCAGCGCTCGCCTCCCGCTGGCGCTCGGTAGTCATGCTCAAGCTCGTGGGTCCGCTGGAGGACTAGCGTCCAGGCGGCCACCCCGGCAAACTAGCGCGCCTTTGGGGCAAGGAGTCGCCATGCCGACCGTTCGAGTGATCGACCGAGATGGTATAGAGCGCGAGCTGAGCGCGCCGAACGGCGTGTCACTGATGGAGCCGCTGCGCGACATGGACGATGGGGTGGGCGCCATCTGCGGAGGTATGTGCTCGTGCGCGACCTGCCATGTCTACGTAGATCCGGAGTGGGTGGACCGGCTGCCGGCACCGATGTCGGACGAGGGCGATATGCTCGGAGATCTGCGCTCGCGGCGCGAGAACTCGCGCCTGTCCTGCCAGATCATGCTGAATGATTCCCTGGGAGGCCTGAAGGTGCAGATCGCGCCCGAGGAATGATCGGGCACGCTGCACGAGACGGATCTCATCGATGGTTTGGGTCATCGTAATTCTGATTCTGGCGGCCCTCTATGCGCTGTTTCGCCTGGTGGTGATCATACGGCGCGCGCGCGCCGGCAAGCAGGAAGACTGGGATGCGCGCATGGTGCGAGATCTGCGCGCCAGCGGCGCCAACGCGTTCACCCCTTACGAGGTGGACTTCTTCTTCACGCTGCCGAACGAGGCGGCCTGCGCTTCGATGCGCCAGCGGCTCGAATCCGAGGGATTCGCCACCGAAGCGCGCGGCGTCGACAGCGCCGATGCGCCCGACGGGGACAGCTTCTCGCTGCACGCGAGCAAGCGACTGCGTATCTCCGCCAGCGACATGCACGACTACTCGCAGCGCTTCGAGGCGCTGGCCACGGAGTTGGGGGGTCACTACGACGGCTGGACCACGGATCCGTCGCGCGTCTAACGCCCGTCCAGGTACGACTAACGCGGCTTCGCGGACTGCAGCTTGACCGCCTCGGCGGCGGCGCGGATCGCCTCGGCATCCCCGAGGTAGCGGCTCGCGCGCCGTCGCAGCGGGGCGTCGAATTCGTACAGCAGCGGCACGCCGGTCGGAATGTCGAGCTGCACCACCTCCCGCTCGGACAGAGCGTCGAGCAGCTTCACCAGTGCGCGCAGACTGTTGCCGTGGGCGACCACCAGCACGTTGCGACCGGCCGTGAGGGGCGGAGCGATGTGCCGCTCCCAGTATGGCAGCACGCGCGCCAGCGTGTCCTCGAGGGACTCCGTGGAGGGTAGCTCGTGCGCATCGATGCCGGCGTAACGGCGATCGAAGCGCGGGTGCCGTGGATCGTCGAAGTCCAGCGGCGGCGGCGCTACGTCGTAGCTGCGGCGCCAGAGTTGTACCTGCGCCTGTCCGTGCCGCTCGGCCGTCTGCGCCTTGTTCAGGCCCTGCAGCGCGCCGTAGTGCCGCTCGTTCAGCCGCCAGCTGCGCTCGACGGGGAGCCACAGCAGATCCAGCTCCTCGAGCATCAGCCACTGCGTGCGGATGGCGCGCTTGAGCACCGAGGTGAACACCAGCTCCGGTACGAAGCCCGCGCGCACGAGCTCGCGTGCGGCCGCGCGCGCTTCCTCGCAGCCCTGTGGGGATAGATCCACGTCGATCCAGCCGGTAAACAGATTCTCCAGGTTCCAGACGCTCTGTCCGTGACGCACGAACACCAGTTGACCGGGCACTGACGAGTTTCCCGCGGCGACTGCCGCATCATGACGATCGATTCGCCGCGCCTCTTATAGCAGATGCCCGGGACTGTGGGACCTGCCGGAAGCCAGATTCTCCAGCGCCTCCAGCGCCACGATCAGCGCCGGCGCATTCGGGGCGGGCAGGGAGCGTAGGTCGCTGAGCACCCTCTGCCAGCGCTGCAGCGCCGATTCGGCCGCGCCGTGGACAGGCGCGCCGTGGACGGGCACATGGGCGCTCGGCGCGCGCGCCGTCTCGCGCGCACGCAACGCCGCGGCGGTGAGCCGCAGATGCGCCGCACGCGCCGCGTTCTGCAGCCGCACGCGGGCGGCACGCTGCCACTCGTCGGCCGACGGCAACTGCTCGATCGCCGCGTGCAGCCAGTCCAGCCCCAGGTGCGCGGCCAGAGCGAAGTGCATCTGCGCCACGGCGCGCGCGCTCGCGCCCAGCGTGTTGATCAGCTCGCATAGATCATGGGCGACCTGCAGCGGCTCGAGCACGGCGAGCCGCTCGGCGAGCCTCGCCGGGAACCCCTGTCCCACGAGACGCTCGCGACGCTCGAGGTAGCCGGCCCGATCCAGACCCGCGAGCGCGCCGGGAATCAGCTGTACCAGCGCTCGCAGCGCCGGCTGCAGGCGCGCCACGGCCGCGCCGACCGCGGCATACTCGCGCCGCCGCGCGAGCAGCCACGAGGTGGCGTGCCGCAGGAAGCGGCTGCTTTGCCACATCGCCTGGTACTGGTCGCGCGCCGCCACGCGCCCATCGAGCGCCTCGATGTCCGACCACAGCTCGCGCAGGTCCGCGCTGTCGCGCGCGATCGTATAGGCGCGCGCCACCGCGGCCGCGTTGGCCCCGCTGTGCTCGGCGCACTCCATCAGCAGCGCGGGGCCCACGCGGTGAACGCAGCTGTTGGTGGTGGCGGTGATGATGATCTGCGCGCGCAGGCGGTGGTGCTCGATGCGTGCGGAGTAGCGCCGCCGCAGCGGCCGCGGGAAGTAGCGTTGCAGCTCGCGCGCCAGATACGGATCCTCGGCGCTATGCGCCTGGGTGAGCGCGTGATTGAGTGCGATCTTGCCGTAGGCGACCAGCAGCGCGAGCTCGGGGCGCGTCAAGCCGCGTCCCTGGCGGCGCCGCTCCTCCAGCTCCTCGTCATCCGGCAGACACTCCACGACACGATCGAGCTCGCCATGGCGCTCGAGCCAGTGCAGCAGCCGCTGGTGCTCGCCCAGATCGGCGATGGCACGTGATTCGAGCACGCTGATCGCCTGACTCTGCAGGTAGTTGTTGCGCACCACCAGAGCGGCCACCTCGGGGCTGGCGAGCGCGAGCAGGCGGTTGCGGCGCGCGCGCGGCACCGCGCCCGCGCCGTCGGATGCGTCCAGCAGGATCTTGAGGTTTACCTCCTCGTCGGAGGTGTTGACGCCGGCGGAGTTGTCGATGAAATCCGCATTGATGCGCCCACCTTGCCTGGCGTACTCGATGCGGCCGCGCTGCGAGAAGCCGAGGTTGCCGCCCTCGCCGACCACCAGCGCACGCACCTGCCGGCCGTCGACGCGCGCCGCATCGTTGGCGCGATCGCCGATCTCGTCGTCCCGTTCGCTCGAGGCCTTGACGTAAGTGCCGATGCCACCATTCCACAGCAGGTCGACGCGCATGCAGAGGATGGCGCGAATCAGCTCGATAGGGGTCACGCGCCGCTGCGCCAGCTCCAGCAGCGCCTGCGCCTCGCTCGACAGCGTGACGGACTTGGCGCTGCGCTCGAAGATCGCCGCGCCGCGCGACAGGGCCGCTCGGCGGTAATCGGGCCAGCCCGAGCGCGGCAGGCGAAACAGCCGCGCGCGCTCCGCGAAGCTGCGCCGCTCATCCGGGTTCGGGTCGATGAAGATGTGCTGATGGTTGAACGCCGCCACCAGTCGGATGCGGCGTGACTGCAGCATGCCGTTACCGAACACGTCGCCGGACATGTCGCCGATGCCGGCGACGGTGAAGGGCTCGCGTTGGATGTCGCGCCCGAGCTCGCGGAAGTGCCGCTTGACGCATTCCCAGCCGCCACGGGCAGTGATGCCCATCTTCTTGTGATCGAAACCCGCCGAGCCGCCGGAGGCGAAGGCATCCCCGAGCCAGAAGCCGTACTCGGCTGATATCGCGTTGGCGAGATCCGAGAAGCTCGCCGTGCCTTTGTCGGCCGCCACCACGAGGTAGGGATCATCGCCGTCGAGTCGGCGCACGCCGGGCGGGGCGATTACGTGAGCATCGACGATGTTGTCGGTGACATCCAGCAGGCCGCGGATGAAGCTCTGGTAGCATTCGACGATCTCCCGCTGCACCCGCTCACGCGGCGCGCGCGGCTCGAGGCGCCGGGCCACGAAGCCGCCCTTGGCTCCGACCGGCACGATCAGCGTGTTCTTGACGTGCTGGGCCTTCATCAGTCCCAGGATCTCGGTGCGAAAGTCCTCCGGCCGCTCCGACCAGCGGATGCCGCCGCGTGCGATCGGGCCCTTGCGCAGGTGTACGCCTTCGACCCGTGGGCTGTGCACGAAGATCTCGAACTCCGGCAGTGGCGGCGGCAGGCCGGGAATGGCGGTCGGATCGAGCTTGATGGACAGCCAGGGGCGCGGCTGTCCATCGGCGTCGCGCACGAAGTGGTTGGTGCGCAAAGTGGCCAGTATGACGGCGAGGAAGGCACGCAGGATGCGGTCCTCGTCGGCGCCGGTGACGGCGTCGATCGCGCGCAGCACGCGCTGCTCGAGACGGCGCGCACGCGGCGCGCCGGCGCGAGCGGCCGCAGGCTGCAGGCGCTGCTCGAACAATTCGACCAGTGCGCGCGCGGTCAGCGGGTGTGCGGCCAGCACACGCTCCATGTAGCTCTGGCTGAAGGCGATGCCCGTCTGCAGCAGATAGCGGCAGCAGGCGCGCAATACCGTGACCTGCCGCGCACGCAGCTGCGCGGCCACCAGCAGGCGGTTGAAGCCGTCATCGTCGAGCTGCCCGGCTCGCACCGCGCGAAACGCTGCGATCAACTCCTGGCTGACCTGTGCCAGCGCCACCGGGGTATGCGCGTAATGCTCCAGCTCGAAGTCCTGCGCCCAGAGCGGTGCGCCCGCGAGAGCCAGCCGATAAGGGCGCTCGGCGATCAGCCGCAGCCCGAAGTGCTCGAACGTCGGCAGCACTTCCGAGACCGCCAGCGCCTCTCCGCGGCGCAGAATGCGCAGGTGCACGCGTTCGGGCCGCTGGCGCGCCGGCCGATACAGACGCAGCTGCATGCGTTCGGGCGCCTCCTCGAGCCGCGCGAGGTCGGCGATGTCCTCCACCGCCAGCGCGGCATCCACATCCTGGCGATAGGAAGCAGGGAAGCCCTGGGCGTAGCGCCGCTCGAGCTCGAGCGCGCGTGGCTGACCGAAATGCGCGGTGAGCGCGACGCGCAGCCGGTCGCGCCACGACACCAGCGCATTGGCGATCACGCGCTCGAGGCTGGCAACGTCGGGAGCGGCGCGCTTGGCGCGCGCTGTGCGAGCGGCGCCGTTGTCCGCAGCCACGCGCACGACCACGTGTAGCTGTGCGAGCGGCGCCTCGCTGACCGAGAGACTGCTCTCGACCGTGCTGCCGCGCAGCTTCGCACGCAGCATCGCGGCGATGCGTTCCTCGGCCGCGGCGCTGCTGCGCTCGCGCGGCATGAATACCAGACAAGACCAGAAGCGCCGGAATTCGTCCTCTCGCAGGTACAGGCGCACCCGCGAGCGCTCCTGCAGCGCGAGCACCGTACGGGCGCAGCGGATCAGCTGCGGCACCGAAGCCTGCAACAGCTCATCGCGCGGCAGTGTCTCGAGCAGGTGCACCAGGCGCTTGCCGTCGTGGCCGTCGGGGCTGAAGGGGAAGTGTGCGATGACCCGCTGCAGCTTCAGGCGCAGCCACGGCACCTCGCGCGGATCGGCGGCATAGGCGCTCGAAGTCCACAGTCCGAGAATGCGTGTCTCACCGATGACCCGTCCGGCCGCATCGAAGCGCTTGACGCCGATGTAGTCCAGGTAGCCCGGCCGGTGCACATTCGAGCGCGCGTTGGCCTTGGTGACTATCAGCAATTCCGGCGAGCGCAGTGCCCGGCGAATGTCGCCGGCGCTGGCGCCGCCGTCGTGCTCGCGTGGGGCGCGACGGCGCAGAATCCCCAGTGCGCTGCCGCGCACCGGCTGCAGGCGCAGGGCGCGTCCCGTACGCCGCAGTCGATACTCTCCCAGGCCGAGAAAGGTGAAGTGGTGCGCCTCCATGTACCGCAGCAGCTCGCGGCTCTCGGCCACGATGCGCGCGGACAACGGCGGTGCTCGCCGCTCGATGGCTGCGCACAGCTGCAGCACGGCCTGGCGCATGCGGCCCCAGTCCCGGCATGCGCGGCGCAAATCCGCCAGTGCCGAGCGCAGGCGGCGCTGTAGATCGCGAGCGTCGGCCTCGCTGGCGGCCGGCTCGAGACGCAGGTGCTGCCAGGATTCACACAGCGTTCGACCGCCGCCGCGGCGGCCGTCCGTAGCCCCGTCCGTGGCGCCCGCCGCATCCCTCGGGGCGTGCGCCTGCCGTGTCTGCCGTGCCTGCCGTGTCTGCTGTGCCGGCTGCAGAGCGCGCAGCCGGCCGGCGGCGTCGCGCCGCACGCTCAGCACCGGGTGGATGAGGAGCTGCACCGACAGCCCCGCCTGCGCTGCGCCCATCTGCAGCGTGTCGACCAGGAATGGCATGTCTTCGCAGATCAGCTCGAGCACCGTACCGCCCGGGCCGGGCAGTACCCGCAGCAGCATCTGTCCGCGCCGGCGACGCCGCCCGAACTGCAGCTGCGCCGCGCAGCTCGCAGCGAGCGAGTCCACGTCCAGCTCGTGCCATTCCTCACGGGGCAGGGATTCGCGCCAGGCATCCAGCAGCGCTGCCGAGAGCCGCGGTCGCGGGGCGCGACGGCGGCCGGCGGCGGCAATCATTCGGGCAGCTCGAGGTCGGCGATGACGGCGCCCAGGAATCGAACGGCTTCTCCGCCGGTGACCACGCGATGATCGAAAGTCAGCGACAGCGGCATGCGCGCGTGCACCTCGACGCGGCCGTCTACCGCGAGCACGTCCTCGCGGGCGCGGCCGGTGCCGAGGATCGCGACTGCGGGCGGCACGACCACCGGCGTAGCGTAGCGACCGGCCATCATGCCGAAGTTCGACAGCATGAAGGTGAAATGCCGCAGTTCCTCGCGCTTGACGGTGCGATCGCGCGCCGCGCGCTTGAGCCGATCCAGCTCCGTGCCCAGTTCCGCGCGGCCGAGCCGCTCGACGTTGCGGATGACGGGCACGAGCAGCCCATCGGCGGTGTCCACGGCGATGCCCACGTGCACGTGCTCGAACAATGTGCGGCTCTGCGAGGACGCGTCGTACCAGGCATTCAGGCCCGGCTCGGCCTGCACACCCGCAGCGATCGCGCGCAAGACGCGGGTGGTGTAATGGCTCTGCTCGCGCCAGCGCGACAGATCCGCATCGTCGAACACCGAGCAGGCCATCACGTTGTCGCGCGAGATCGCCATGCTCTGCGCCATCGCGCGGCGCAGGCTGCGCAGTACCTCTACATCGCCGTGCTCCTCGCCCGCCGGTCGCGCCGCCGGAGGCGGCGCCGGATGCAGCGTGCTGGCTGCGCCGTGCGTAGGCAGCCCGATCGCCATGACGTCGTGCAGGGTAATCAGGCCGCCGCGGCCGGTGCCGGTGACCGAATTCAGATCCACGCCCAGGCTGCGCGCGAGCGCCCGCGCGGCTGGTACCGCGCGCACGCGCGGGAGAGTCACGGCATTGGCGGCCTCGAGCGCCGCGTCGGCGGCGGCCTCGTCAGCCTGGCCGGGCATCTGGCCGACGACCGTGCCGGCGTCGGGCGCTGCGGCGTGCCCGGCGGATGCGCCGTCACCGGTACTCGCTCGCGCGTCCGGCTCGAACTGCACCAGCGGCGCGCCTATCTCGATACGATCGCCGGGCTGCGCATGCAGTGCGACGATCGTACCGCTGATGGGGGAGGGAACCTCCACCACGGCCTTGGCCGTCTCCACGGACAGCATCGGTGCGTCGACATCCACATGATCGCCGACCTTGACGTGCCAGCGCACGATCTCGGCCTCCGACAAGCCCTCGCCCAGGTCAGGTAGCTTGAAGACTGTCATGGTGAGCGACTCTGTCGGCGCCTCACTCAGCCAGCGTCGCACGAATGCCGTCGATGATGCGCGCCAGACTCGGTATGTAGTCGTACTCGAGGCGGTACAGCGGCATGACGGTGTCGTAACCGGTGACGCGCCGGATGGGGCCGAGCAGATCATAGAGCGCCTGCTCGGAGACGGTGGCGGCGATCTCCGCGCCCACCGCGCAGGTGCGCGCTGCCTCGTGCACGATCAGCAGCCGCCCGGTCTTGACCACCGAATCGAGTATGGTCTCGAAGTCGAGCGGCGCGAGCGAGGCCACGTCGATGACCTCGCAGCTCACCCCCTCGGCGGCGATCTGCTCGGCGGCCTTGAGCGTCTCCACGGTCATCGCTCCCCAGGTCACGACGGTCACGTCCGTGCCTTCGCGCAGCACGAAGCAGCTGTCGATCGGCAGGGCGCGCCCGTCATCCTCGACTTCCTGGCGCATGAAGCGATAGAGCCGCACCGGCTCGAGAAATATCACCGGATCGGGGTTGCGAATCGCCGCGAGCAGCAGCCCATAGGCACGCGCCGGCGAAGAGGGGCACACCACGCGCAGGCCTGGCTGCTGGCACAACAGCGCCTCGAGACTCTCGGAGTGATGCTCGGGGGCGTGGATACCGCCACCGTGCGGCATGCGCAGCACCAGCGGGCAGGTGATGCGCCCGCGCGTGCGGTTGCGCAGCCGCGCCATGTGGCTGGCGATCTGGTCGAGCGCCGGAAAGATGAAGCCCATGAACTGGATCTCGGCGACGGGCTTGATCCCCTGCGCAGCCAGGCCGATGGCCGCGCCGGCAATCAATCCTTCCGCGAGCGGGGTGTCCTGCACGCGCGTCGCACCGAAGCGCTGCTGCAGCCCGACCGTAGCCCGAAATACCCCACCGTTGACCCCGACGTCCTCGCCGAGCACCACGACGGAGGGGTCATGTGCCATCTCCCAGGCGTGGGCCATATTGATGGCCTCGACCATGGTCATCTTCGCCATGCGGGCCGGGTCCTAGCCGCGCTGTGCCGCGTAACGCCGCGCCTGATCGCGCTGTATCTGTAGAGCCGCGGGCGCTTCCGCCAGC
Source organism: Gammaproteobacteria bacterium (assembly GCA_030037905.1). Lineage (GTDB taxonomy): Bacteria > Pseudomonadota > Gammaproteobacteria > Steroidobacterales > Steroidobacteraceae > FEN-1191. Next base: position 2,644 of record JASHPX010000108.1, on the reverse strand, counting down.
AGGTAGTCGAACATCGCATCGGTGGACTGCTTGGGCGTGGCCAGATACTGGCGCACGGCCGCCTCGACCTGCTCGGAGCAGTCGCGCTTGAGCTCCTGCTCGGCGCGGCTGTCCCACAGCCCGCGCGCCAGCAGGAAGCGCTGCATGCGCGCGATGGGCTCGCATGCCCACGCGGCCTGTACCTGCGCGCTGCTGCGATAACGGGTCGCGTCATCGGAGGTCGTGTGATCAGCGATGCGGTAGGTCAGTGCCTCGATGACCGTGGGGCCGCCTCCCGCGCGGGCGCGATCGAGTGCCTCGCCCACGACATCGCGCACGATCAGCACGTCGTTGCCGTCCACCTGCAGCGCCGGGATGCCGGCGGCGATAGCCTTCTGCGCCAGAGTCTGTGCGGCGGTCTGCCGTTCCACCGGCACCGAAATTGCCCAACGATTGTTGACGATCACGCACACCAGTGGCAGGGCGCGCGCTCCAGCGAAATTGAGCGCCTCGTAGAAGGCACCCTGGGAGGTACCGCCGTCGCCGACGAACGCCAGCGCGCAGCGCCGCTCGCCGCGGATCTGCATCGCAAGGGCCGCACCCGCCGCCTGCGGCATCTGCGATCCGATCGGTATGCAAAAGGGAAAATCCTGCGGGCTGCGGTCATAGAGGGTGCCGCGCTCGTCGCCGCCCCAGTAGAGCAGCACGCGGTACAGGTCCACTCCACGCCAGAACTTGGTGCCGATCTCCCGATACACGGTGAACAGCACGTCGCAGGGATCCATCGCCGCGCCCACCCCCACGTGCGTGGCCTCCTGCCCGAGGCATGAGGGATAGGTTCCCAGCTTCCCGGTACGCTGCAGATTCACGGCCTTGGCGTCGAAAGTGCGGGCCAGCACCATCATGCGGTACATGCGCCGCAGCAGTTCGACATCCTGCGCAAACTGCGGTAGCGGTCCGACCGGATTGCCATCGACGTCGAGGCAGGCGCGCCGCGCAATCTCGAAGCGCGCTGCCGCGGCGTGCGCGCTCATGAGCATGTGGACATTCCACTCATGGCGGGCATCGTAGCATTTAACCGGTGCGCGGCGCGGCGGGTGCCGGCTCGCCGGACGCGCTCTGCGCCGCTGCGTCGGGCGCGTCGCCGTTGCCGTTGCCGTCGATGTTGCCGTCGGGCCGGCCGCTGTGCGCGCATTGGTCGATGCCCGCGATGAGCGCGCGCAGCTCTGCCAGCAGGGCAGTGCGCGAGGCCTTGGACATGCAGGCGAAGATCGCCTCGGTGCGCCGCGCCGCCTCCGGCAGCAGCTCGCGTACCAGCGCCTCTCCGGCGCTCGACAGGCGCAGGATCGTCCGGCGCCGATCCTGCTCGCTGGATACTCGCGTGATCAGTCCCCGCTGATAGAGCGCATCGGCGATGCGCGTCATATTGGCCGGACTGCGTGCGACGCTCGTGCACAGCTCCCCGGGGTACGCCACGCCTCCCGGCCGGCTATGCAACGTAATGAGCGTGCGGTAGTCGGTCTCGTTGATGCCGTACGGCTTGAAGCTCTGTTCCAGCAGCGCCGACAGATCACGGCCCACCATCACCAGCAGCCGCAGGATCGTGGTCTCCACGACCGGCAGCTCGGCCGACAGTGCGGCTACCATGCGAATCACCGACTCGACCTGGTCGGCTCGCTGCTGCAGGGAGCGGGTTGGCAGCGGGTCTGGATCCATGAGGGGCGTTACTCTACTGCGGGGTTTGGCCGCGCGCACGTCCGTGCGGGCGCGCCAGATAGGCTTCGCTCTGCATCTCCACCAGACGGCTGGCCGTACGCTGAAAGTCCGCCTGCAGCCGTCCCCCACGATACAGCTCCGCAGGCGCAGCGGCGGCCGACAGCACCAACTTCACGCCCTGATCATAAAATTCATCGACCAGCGCGATGAAGCGGCGAGCCGCGTTTTCCTGCGACGGCTGACAGAACACCGGCACGTCGGACAGCAGCACCGTATGAAATTCCTGCGCGAGCTCGACGTAGTCGTTCTGGCTACGTGCTCCCTCGCACAGCACCGCAAAACTGAACCATACCACGGTCCCGCGTCGCTGCAGGGCGCGCAGCCGCCGGCCCAGCACCGTAAGCTCGATGGCCGTCTCGCCGTGCGCGCCCGCGAGCTGCTCGAACAGCGCCTGCATCCGCTGCGGGGTGTGCGCATCGTTGATGGCGAGATAGATGGGGCGGCGCTGCAGCTGCCGCAGGCGGTAATCGACGCCACCATCCACGCACAGCACCCGCAGCTCACGCTCGAGCAATTCGATGGCCGGCAGGAAACGGGCGCGCTGCAGCCCCTCCTGGTACAGCAGCCGCGGGGGCACGTTGGAAGTGATCACGAGGGCCACGCCCATCCCGAGCAACGCCTCGAACAAGCCGCCGAGGATCATCGCATCGGCGATGTCGCTGACGTACAACTCATCGAGGCACAGCACCCGCGTGCGCGCGGCCAGCTCGCGCGCCACGTGCTGCAAGGGGGCGGGGCGCTCGCGCATGCGACGCAGGCCTGCATGCACGTCGCGCATGAAATGATGGAAATGCGAGCGCTGCGCACGCCCCGGCAGGCTTTCGCAGAACAGGTCCATCAGCCACGTCTTGCCGCGGCCCACCGCGCCCCACAGATACACCCCATGCGA
>JASHPX010000107.1 GCA_030037905.1 Gammaproteobacteria bacterium | reverse complement strand
ACGAGTACGCCATCTCCTGGGGCGGCTTCATGGGCGGATTCAATCTGGAGCTTACCAATAGCAATGGCACGACAGGCTGCTCCCGCAGCACGACGTCTGCAGTGACCGACGAAACCGAGAGCGACTACATCGAGCACCACAACTGGTTCATGTACTACGCGTCCACGGCAAATCCTACGCATGCGCGGCCCAGCTCGCTCGCGGCCATCGGGCATACCCTCGACTCGAACGGCCAGGTTGACCCGGCCAACCATGAGTACGACGTCAATGACTTCTTCGCGGCGGTGCAAGCAGGCAATTTCCCGGCAGTCGCGTATCTGAAGGCGCCGGGTTATGAGGACGGGCATGCTGGCTATTCCGATCCGATCGATGAGCAGAACTGGATCGTCGAGGTCGTCAATTTCATCGAGCAGCAACCGGAATGGAGGGACACGGCGATCATCATCGACTGGGACGACTCGGACGGCTGGTACGACCACGCCTTCGTCGCGCCCACCAACCCCTCGTCGAGCAGCGCCGATGCGCTCTACGGCCCCAGCAACTGTGGCACGGGCACGCCGCTCGCTGACATCGAAGGCCGCTGTGGGCCGGGCCCCCGGCTGCCGTTCATGGTGATCTCTCCGTATGCCAAGGCGAACTACGTCAGCGATACGCTGATCACGCAGTCCTCCATCGTTCGCTTCATCGAGGACAATTGGCTCAATGGCGAGCGGCTCGGGGGCGGCTCCTTCGATGCTACGGCCGGCAGCATCATGGACATGTTCGATTTCTACACGCCCTACTTGAATCCGCCGCTGTTCCTGGATGGCGCGACCGGTGAGCCCGTGGACAAGCCGGGGCCGCTGCCCTCCTCGGTGACCGCGACCGCAGGCTTGCCAGCTTCATGAGACAGCGCCTCATCCGAGTCACGGCTCTCCGCGATGTGCGCCGGCTCCCTCCCGGAGTCGGCGCACGTCTCGCGGGCGTGCTGCTGTCGGCGACCGCACTGTGTTTGCCGGCCGCTCCCGTGCGCGCGCAGGCGGTCAATTCCCACCCCTACGTCTTACGCCTGCCGCCCAGCCACCCCTTGTCGGTGATGGCGCAGCTGGGCGAGCGTCTGTTCCACGATCCGCGGCTGTCCGCCTCGGGCAAGATGTCCTGCGCGAGCTGCCACGACCCCGCGCGGGCCTACGGTCCTCCCGGCAGCGCCGCGGTGGTGCTGGGTGGCCCGGATCTAAAAACGCCGGGTTTCCGGGCAGTACCCTCGCTGAGCTATCTATATCGGCAACCGGGTTTTACGATCGGGCCGGATATCGAGAACGGCACTGAGCCGGTGATCAACCTGCAGCAGCAGGCCCAGCAGGCTGCAGGTCATTCCCGCACGCTGAAGACTGCGCTGGCGCCGCAGGCAGCTGCCGTGAACCTGGTGCCGCAGGGTGGCCTGTTCTGGGACGGCCGAGTCGATACCCTGGAGCAGCAGGTCGATGGCCCTCTCTTCAACCCCGCAGAGATGGATGCCGGCACGTCCGGTGCCGTGCTCGCCAAGCTGACGACCTGGTACGCCCGGGACTTCACGCTGTTGTTCGGACCGTACGTATTCAAGAACCCATCACTGGTACTGGCCGAGGCGATGTTCGCCATCGGCCGCTACCAGATCGAAAGTCCCGACTTTCACCCTTTCAGCAGCAAGTTCGACGCCTGGCTCGCCGGACGTGCGCGCTTCACGCGCGCGGAGGCGCGTGGCTATCAGCTCTTCAACGATCCCGCCAAGGGCAACTGCGGGGCCTGCCACCTCGATCAGCCCGGTCCGGATGGCACGCCACCGCTGTTCACGGACTATCAGTATGAGGCGCTCGGGGTGCCGCGCAATCCCGCGATTCCTGCCAACCGCGATCCGCACTATTACGACCTCGGCATCTGCGGCCCGTTCCGCACCGACATGCGCGACCAGCGCCAGTACTGCGGCATGTTCCTGACCCCGACGCTGCGCAATACCGCGACCCGCAAAGTCTTCTTTCACAACGGCGTGTTTCACACGCTGCAGCAGGTGCTCGACTGGTATGTCTATCGCGACCTGCAGCCCGCGCGCTTCTATCCGCGTGATGCGGCCGGCCACGTGGTCAAGTACGACGATCTGCCGGAGCGCTATCGTGCAAACGTCGACATCACCGACGCGCCCTTCGATCGCCGTCCGGGTGACGCGCCCGCGCTGAGCGAGCGGGAGATCGCCGATGTCATCGCCTTTCTCGGCACGCTGACCGACGGATACGAGGTAAGTGCCGCACCGGCTTCCGCCGCGCCCCCGGGCGGCACGCGGCGGACCGCGTCACCTGCCGCCGCCGCGCCCGAGATCGCAGGCCGGCGCTAGCGCACGCATCGCCCGCGCGGCAGAGGACGGCGCCTGAGCGAACCGCTATGCTCCGTCCCGGGCAGGAAGCCTGCCGCAGGAGGGGCGCGATGTTCTATCGAGGCGGCCTTTGGGGTCTTCTGGTCCTCATTGCGGATGTCTGGGCGATTGTCAACGTTCTGCAGAGCGCTGCGACCACGGGCAGCAAGGTCGTCTGGACCGTGATTATCATCGTTCTGCCGGTGCTGGGCTTTATTCTCTGGCTGATTTTCGGCCCGCGGACCGGGCGAAGCTGATTCCCCCCGGCGCGCGCCGCGACGCGCCTTGAGTCGGCGCCGCATCACGGTACACTGGGCGCCTTCCGGATCCTTTCGCAAAATATCTAAGCGCGTTGCCAGGGAGCGCACGGGGACTTTTTTGAACACGAACTTGGAGTCGACTCTCGGCAGTTCCGCTGAGGCGCGCCGGCCGGAGATGCCCATGCCGGAAGTGCCGATGTCCGAGCGGCCGCGGCCGGAGGCGGTCGTGGATATCCGCTACGGCCAAGTGGGGCTCGTGCAGGTCCGGGTGCATACCACCGACCCCGGGGCCATCCTGGATGAATTGACGGGTCGCGTCGCGACCGCGCCGCATTTTTTTCGCCGCACGGGCGTTTGTCTGGACCTCTCCTCGCTCGAGCAAGTCCCGGAAGTGGCGCAGCTACGAAGCGTGATCGACGCCCTGCGTCGCGCCGGCATGCTGGCAGTGGGTCTGAGCGGCGACGCCGAGGCTCTCGCCGTCGTTTCGGCGGCGCTGGCTCTGCCGGTGCTGACGAGCCTGCGCTCCCCCGCCCGTAGGGTCCCCGTCGTGCAGCCGGCCACGCCGGCTCACGAGTCGTCCGCGGTGCAGATGCCGGACACGGCCGGGGCAGCTGCGCTGAATCGTACGGAACCGGGCCGATTGTCCGCGGCAGCCGCCGCCGCATCGATGCTCGGCGTCGAAACCGGCGCGGTGGCAGCGGCGGGCGCGGCGGCAGCGGGGGGTGCGGTGGCAGCGACGAGCGCGGCGGCGGCGACGAGCGAGCCATGCCAGAGCGCCCTCATCCATGCCCAGACCGTACGGTCGGGCCAGCGCCTCTACGGTCGTAATCGCGACCTCATCGTGACCGCAAGCGTCGGGGCGGGCGCTGAGATCGTAGCGGATGGCTGCGTACACATCTACGGTGCGCTGCGCGGTCGCGCCATGGCCGGCGCACACGGCCAGCTCGGCGCGCGCGTGTTCTGCCAGGAATTCTACGCAGAGCTGGTGTCGATCGCCGGCATCTTCCGCGTATTCGAGACAATTCCCCCAGAGCTGGCCGGCGCGCCCGTGCAGGCGTGGCTCGTCGGCGAGGATCTGCGCTTTGCTCGTATCGGCTGATGCACTCGCATCGGCCGGACTGGCTGAGCCGCGGCACCCCGCCGCCGGCGCGCATCCACATGAACATCACCACAGGAGATTTCGGCATTGGCTGAAACCATCGTCGTGACTTCGGGAAAGGGAGGGGTCGGCAAGACCACTACCTCGGCGAGCCTGGCCTGCGGGATTGCGCAGCAGGGCAAGCGCGTCGCAGTGATCGATTTCGACATCGGGCTGCGCAACCTCGATCTGATCATGGGCTGCGAGCGACGCGTCGTATACGATTTCGTCAACGTCATTCAGGGCGACTGCCAGCTCAAGCAGGCGCTGATCAAGGACAAGCGCATCGAGACGCTGTACGTGCTGGCCGCCTCGCAGACCCGCGACAAGGACGCGCTCACCGAAGAGGGCGTCAAGCGGGTGCTCGAGGATCTGGCGGCCGACGGCTTCGAGTACATCATCTGCGATTCGCCCGCCGGTATCGAGAAGGGCGCACACCTGGCGATGTACTTCGCCGATCGCGCGGTGGTCGTGGTCAACCCGGAGGTATCCTCGGTGCGCGACTCGGATCGTATCCTGGGACTGCTGGCCAGCAAGACACAGCGCGCCAAGCAGGGCAACGGCGGGGTCAAGGAACATCTGCTACTCACACGCTATAGCCCGCGCCGCGTCGCCAGCGGCGAGATGATGAGCGTCGAGGACGTCAAGGAGATCCTCGGGCTGGACGTCGTGGGCGTGGTGCCGGAATCCACGGATGTGCTGCAGGCCTCCAACTCCGGCGTGCCCGTGATTCTCAATGCCGACAGCGACGCGGCGCGCGCCTACGATGACGCCGTGGCGCGGCTGATGGGCGAGACCGTGCCGTTCCGTTTCATCGAAGAGCCGAGGAAAGGCTTCTTCGCGCGCCTGTTGGGGCGCTGACATGGGCCTGCTCGATCTGTTCCGCAGGGCTCCGAGCTCCGCCAGCGTCGCCAAGGAGCGACTGCGCATCATCGTTGCGCAGCAGCGCAGCACGCGCGGCACTCCGGACTACCTGCCCTTGTTACGTCGCGAGCTGCTCGAGGTCATCCACAAGTACGTGAACGTCGATCCGTCTGCGGTGCAGATCAACTTCGGCCGCGAAGACGGACACGAGGTCCTCGAGCTGTCGGTGGCGCTGCCCGGCGCGCCACCGGGCGCCCGGCAGCGCCTGTAGCCCTCGTCCTTGGCGTCGCAGGCCTGGCCTGCGTTTGCCCGGCGCTGCGCAGCGCGCGGCGCAGTCCCTCGCGGAACTGCGTTGCCCCGCCCATCGAAGGGTGGCGCAGCACCTCGCAGCCCCCATCACCGATGACGGCGCTGCCGTAACCGAGCCCCTGCAGTGCCAGCTGCGCGTGACGTCCCACGGCGAACAGTCGCGCGCCGGGGGAAGCCTGCAGCAGCGCCGCGAGCGCGGCGAGACCCTGAGCGCGCTCGGCGCGCGTGGGAGTTCGGTTGGACTGCAGGTTCCCGGCGCGGTGAGGGTGCCAGGGAAATGCATTCCACAGAATGGTCGTTGCCGCGATGCCCAGTGCGTGCAGTGTTCCCCACACGACCGTCGCCGAGGGCTCACTCCAGGGGATGTGGCGCGTTGACAGGCGCTGCCCAGCGCAGCTCACGCGTGGCACCACTGCGCTCATGATGGCACGCTCGCTCGTGAAGGGGATGCCGCTGACATGACATCCCTGGTAACCGGAGGCCTCGCCGATGAGTATCTGCCGGGCGTTGATCGACAGGTGTGCGCACAGTCGTTCGCGCCGCGCTTCGGGGCCATTGAGCGTGCCATCGTACCGCGGGTCGCGATCGGTCCAGGGATTGAAGACATCGGGCGTGCAGCCGGCGGTGATGAGGTGTAGGAAGCGGGCGAGGGCGGCGGGGGACATCGCGTGCATTGTACGCATGCCGCGCTGAGCGCTAGAGTCGACACGATGTGGTGCAGGATATTTCCATGAGCTCCGAAGCGCTGCAAGCCGTCGAAATCGCCACCGGTGCCAACCCTGCCGCATCGGTGATCTGGCTGCATGGCCTCGGGGCCGATGGACACGACTTCGAGCCGATCGTGCCGGAGCTCGCTCCGCCGGACGTGGGCGCGGTGCGCTTCGTGCTGCCGCATGCGCCAATGCGTGCCGTCACGCTCAATGCAGGTGCCCGCATGCGCGCCTGGTACGACGTCGCGGGGCTCGACCGATATGCGCCGCAGGACGAGAGCGGCGTGCGCGCCTCCGACGAGGCCGTGCGCGCGCTGATCCGCCGCGAGAACGAGCGCGGCATCGCCTGCCATCGCATCGTGCTCGCCGGCTTCTCGCAAGGCGGAGCCCTGGCGCTGTTCACCGGCACGCGCTATCCCGAGCGACTCGCGGGCCTGATCGGGCTGTCCTGCTACCTGCTGCTGCCAGACAGCTTCACCGCCGAGCGGCAGCCGGCCAACGCTGCGACGCCGATCTTTCTCGCACATGGCGCCTATGATCCGATCGTCGATCCCATGCTCGGCGCGGAAACGCGCGCCGCGCTGCGAGCCGCGGGGCATGCGGTCGAATGGCACAGCTACCCGATGGAACATGCGGTCTGTCCGGAAGAGATCGTCGCGATCGCCGCATTCCTGCGGCGGGTCCTCGGGCTGCTATGATCGACGTTCCGAGAGGTGCCCGCGCGGGCCGTACCCGCGCGAGCGAATTTCGCTCCGGCCCCCTGCCGATCTGGAAGCGATCTAGAGGAGTCCGCATGAACAAATCGACCACGGCTATCCCCGGCGGCTATCACGCGATCAACCCCTACCTCACGGTGAAGAACGTGCCGGCGCTGGTGGACTTCCTCCACGAGACGTTCGACGGCGTGACCACCGAGGAGATCACCCAGCCTGACGGCCGCGTCCAGCATGTCGAGGTGCGCATCGGAGACACCGTACTGCTGGTCGGCGCCCCACAGGTCGATGCACCCATGCCGGGCCACCCCCAGCCGCGTCCGGGTACCTTCTACGTCTACGTGACGGACGTGGACCAGACCTATCGCCGCGCCATGAAAAACGGCGCCTCCTCCTACGAAGCGCCGACGGACGTGTTCTACGGCGATCGCGTCGCCGCGGTCACAGACTCCAACGACAACGTGTGGTGGATCGCGACCAAACGCCACGCCTACTCGCAGCGCCAGCTGCAGGCGCGCGCCGAAGAGCATTGGCGCGACGACGACAGCTCCGTGTAAGTAACGTGGTGCTCAATGCTACCGACGTGCTGTTATACCTCCAGCAGTTCAACGTTTGGCAACCGGGCCGCAGTGTCATCGAAGGTGATCATGGGAGCGCGACCAGCTGAACCGCATTGGCCGGCGTGCATGCAGTCCGCGAAGTCTGCGGAGCTCTGCCGATACAGGCTCATAGCTCGCTCCAACGCGGGTTCGTCCTGAAACTCGAGTTCCTGCGTTTCGAGCAACGCGTTGAACGCGTTAACAACTATTGCCTTGTCGAGTTTGTAGCGCGAGCGCAGCACCCATTCGAGTTCGAGCACCACCGTGCTCGGTACGAACAGAGGCGATCGTTGCTCGCGAACTTCTTCGAATAGCCGCTGCACTCGCCTCGCCTGACGCGGGTCGTCATCCATAATCCACCGCACGAGCACGTTCGTATCGAGGCCAGGCATTACTTTCGCCCGATATTCATGTCCTTGATTGCCACAGGGCGCTTGCTCCCACGCGCAGGCTTCAGAAGTCCTCTGAGTTCCAGGATGGACCGCCGCTTCGCTCGAAACACCGTCGTGCCGTCATCGAGCTGCGTAAAGACTACGCGCTCGCCCGCGGTCAATCCCATGGCTCTGCGAATTTCGGCCGGAATGGTGACCTGCCCCTTGCTTGTGACAGTTGCCTCGGCCATGCGCATGGCTCCTTACATATGTCCCTATTGTAAGGCAACGTGCATGTCGTCGCAATCTCCGGCGCAGGACCCGAGACCGGACGCGCGGACGTCCGCTATGCCGTGATGGGAATCCGTGCCGGATCGCGCGGTGAACGTCGGGGGCCCGTCGCATTAGCGGTCATCCACGGCAGCAGCGTCCTGGAATGATTTGGCGAGGAAGGCGCGCCGGTGGACCGCTGCGCCGATCCCGGGGCTTCCTGTTAAGCACCAAGTGCCCTTGTTAGACTGCTTTGCCGCTGGTGCCCAGCGCCGGGGACCAATTGAGGGTCCGGACGCTATAATTCATTGAATAGGCTAGAGCTACGAGCTTGCTGACGCCAGAGACGAAGGGGGCGACTGAGTCGATGCCATGGCCAATATCTTTCTCTCCTACTCCAGGGCCGACAAGGCACGGGTAGCCCCACTGGTCGGGGCCCTCGAGGCCCAGGGCTGGAGCGTGTGGTGGGATCCGGCCATC
>JASHPX010000106.1 GCA_030037905.1 Gammaproteobacteria bacterium | reverse complement strand
ACCTGCAGCGTTCCGAATCAAGTCGAATTCAAATTTGAATTTGACAAGACGGCTGGCGTGGGAATAATCGGCGTACCCGACTAGGCAGGTGAGCGCATGCCCAGGATTGCCCGGCTGGCCGTGTTGCCGATCGTCGTCATCGCGATCGCGGTGGCGCTGTGGGTGGTGCTCGACCGCCATCCGGCGCGCACCGAGCTCACCCTATACGGCAACGTCGACCTGCGCGAGATCGACCTGTCGTTCAACGACAGCGAGCGGGTCGCCGAGGTACTGGTGCAGGAGGGCGATCACGTACGCCGCGGACAGCTGCTTGCGCAGCTGGATACCAGTCGGCTCGAGCCGCTGGTCGCCAAGGCGCAGGCGTTGGTGGACCTGCAGCAGCAGGCGGTGCGGCGCTTGCTCGCCGGCAATCGCCCGCAGGAGATTGCCGAGGCGCGCGCCGCGGTCGCATCCGCCCAGGCGGACGCCAGCAACGCCGCGCAGCAGTATCAGCGCACGCAACAGCTGGCGAGGAGCTCGGACGGTCGCGCGGTGAGCCGCCAGGATCTGGATGCCGCGAAGGACGCGTACGACTCGGCGCAGGCGCGCCTGCAGTCGGCGCAGAAGGCGCTCGCGCTCGAGCAGATCGGACCGCGCCGTGAGGACATCGCCGAAGCGCAGGCACAGCTGCGCGCCGACCAGGCGGATCTGGCTGCCGCCCAGGCGCAGCTCAACGACGCGCAGCTGCGCGCGCCGCTCGACACGGTAGTGCGCTCGCGCCTGGTCGAGCCGGGTGATATGGCCTCGCCGAGCCAGCCGGCGCTCACGCTGGCGATCACCGATCCGAAATGGGTGCGCGGCTACGTCGACGAGCCGGACCTGGGATGGGTGCACGAGGGCATGCCGGCCACCATTACGGTCGACAGCTTCCCATCGCGTAGTTTCACGGGCTGGGTCGGCTTCATCTCGTCGGTCGCCGAGTTCACGCCCAAATCGGTGGAAACCACGGAGCTGCGCTCGAGCCTGGTCTACGAGGTGCGCGTATTCGTGCGCGACCCGCAGGACCAACTGCGCCTGGGAATGCCGGCCACGGTGCATCTGCCGCTGCGTAACGCCTATGGTCAGAGCTTCGGCGATCCCGCCGCAGCGACGCATGACCCGGCCGCTGCCGCCGCTGCCGCCGCCCCTGCCGCTGCCGCCGCGTCCAATCCCGCCCCCCAGGCTGCGCAATGAGCGGCGCCGACGACGGCGCCGGCGCGGGAGGCGGGGCAGCTGTGCAGCGCGAGCCCGCGCTGCGCACGCACGAGCTCACCAAGCGCTTCACTCCTAAGGATCGGCCGGTGGTCACGGCGCTGGATGCGGTATCGCTCGTGGCCTATCACGGTGAGCTCACCGCGCTGGTGGGACCGGACGGTGCCGGCAAGACGACGCTGCTGCGGCTGGCCGCAGGCCTGATCGTGCCCGATGGCGGGGCGATCTCGGTGCTCGGCGTGGATGTCGCGCGCGAGCCGCAGCAGGTGCAGGACCGGATCGGCTACATGCCGCAGCGCTTCGGCCTGTACGAGGATCTGAGCGTGCTGGAGAACCTGGAGCTGTACGCCGACCTGCACGGCGTGAGTGCCGAAGAGCGCGCGCAGCGCTATCCGGGGCTGTTCGAGATGACGGCACTCGGTCCTTTCCGTACGCGCCTGGCCGGACAGCTGTCCGGTGGTATGAAGCAGAAGCTGGGACTCGCGTGCACACTCGTGCGTCAGCCGCAGCTGCTGATCCTCGATGAGCCCACCGTGGGCGTCGACCCACTGTCGCGCCGGGAGCTCTGGGAGATCGTGCAGCATCTGGTCGAGGATCAGGGCCTCACGGTGCTCATGAGCACCGCCTATCTGGATGAGGCGGAGCGCTGCAGTCGCACCGTGGTGCTCTACCAGGGCAGCGTGCTCACGCAGGGTCCGCCGGGCGAGATCGCCGCCAGCGCCGCGGGGGCGTGCTTCCTGGTGACACCGCCAGCCGGACAGAGCGCGCGCAGCGTGCAGGCGCAGCTGCTGGATCGCTCGGACGTGGTGGATGCCGTGCCGGACGGCGGGCTCGTGCGGGTCGTCACGACCCGCGCCGAGGCTGCCGCGCACCCGCTGCGCGGACTGACCGCCGAGCCGGCGGCACCGCGCTACGAGGATGGCTTCATGCAACTGCTGCAGCAGCGGGTCGCGCGCGAGCGCACGCAGCTGCTGACCATCGCCCGCCCGCTGCACGCGGATACTGATCAACTCGCCGTACGCGTGCAGGGCCTGGTCAAGCGATTTGGAGCGTTCGTCGCGGTCGATCACGTCGACTTCGACGTGCGCCGCGGAGAGATCTTCGGCGTGCTCGGGCCCAACGGCGCCGGCAAGACCACCACCTTCCGCATGCTCTGCGGTCTGCTCGCTCCGAGCGGCGGGGAGCTGCACGTGGCCGGCGCGAACGTGCGCACCGCACCCGCGGCCGCGCGCCAGCGGCTCGGGTACGTCGCGCAGAAGTTCTCGCTGTACGGGCCACTGACGGTGGCGGAGAACCTCGAGTTCTTTGCGAGCGCCTACGGGCTGCGCGGACAGAGCAAGCGCGCGCGCATCGCCTGGGCGATGGAGCAGTTCGAGCTGGGCGATCGCGCCGCCGCCGTGAGCGCGCAGTTGCCCGGCGGCTACAAGCAGCGCCTGGCGATGGCCGCGGCGCTGCTGCACGAGCCCGAGATCCTGTTCCTCGACGAGCCTACCAGCGGCACCGATCCGCTCGCGCGGCGCGTGTTCTGGCGGCGCATTACCGGGCTCGCCGAGCAGGGAGTCACCATCATCATCACCACGCACTTCATGCAGGAAGCCGAGTACTGCGATCACGTGGCCATCATGGACGGCGGGCGCGTGCTCGCGCAGGGCTCGCCCGCCGAGATCCGGCGGCGCGGCCAGAGCTCCGCCACGCCCGAGCCGCGCATGGAGGACGCCTTCATCGCCATCGTCGAGCAGGCGCGCGCCGCGGCGGCGCGCGACGCGCGGGCGGCCGCATGAGTGCGCGTGACGACTCGTCCGAGCGGCCAGGGGCTCGCGCGCCGGAGGACCCCGCCGTACGCGCACCGAGCGAAGCA